>NZ_JBIVHB010000004.1:0-350510 GCF_044748965.1 Cupriavidus sp. NPDC089707 | reverse complement strand
TGGCGGTCGGGATAGGCCGCGGCGCCGACGATCTCGGAGAGGAACTGCTCGGAGGCGGCGTCGCCGTGCAGCACGCAGTTCTCGCCGCCTTCTTCGTAGTTGAGGACGAACTGCAGCGCAACGCGCGCGCCGCCCGGCCAGCGGGCGTGCGGCGGCTGTGCGCCGTAACCGATGAGATCGCGTGGATAGTTCTCTGTTGTCATGGGTCGTTGCTTGCTTCAGGGGAACCGTCCGGGCCGCGGCGCCCGCAAGCGCTGTTGACCATGCAATGTGCGTGCCAGTCACTGGCCCGGCGGCGTACTTCGATATAACCGTTACTCGGTGCCGTGCGAATTGGCGGCGGCGTTGCGCATCGCTTCTTCGCGCGACTGGATGCCGTTGTAGAACAGGTTCAGCGCCACGGCCACGATCGTGCCAAGCACGATGCCGCTGTGGGTGAAGGGGTCGGTCCACTTCGGCAGATACTGGAAGAACGTCGGTGCCAGCGTCGGGATCATGCCGAAGCCGATCGAGATGGCGACGATGAAGAGGTTGTGGCGGTTGCGGTTGAAATCGCAGGAACCCAGGATGCGGATGCCGGTGGCAGCCACCATGCCGAACATCACGATGCCGGCGCCGCCGAGCACGAACTGCGGCACCGAGGCCACCACGTGGGCCATCTTCGGGAACAGGCCGAACGCGACCAGGATCAGGCCGCCGGCCGCTGCCACATAGCGCGAGCGCACGCCGGTCACGGTGACCAGGCCCACGTTCTGCGAGAACGAGGTGTACGGGAAGGTGTTGAAGATGCCGCCGATCACGGTACCCAGGCCGTCGGCGCGCAGGCCGCGGGTCAGGTCTTCGTTGCTCAGCTTCTTGCCAGTGATGTCCGACAGCGCCAGGAACATGCCGGTCGATTCCACCAGCGTGATCAGCATGACGATGCACATCGACAGGATCGCGGTCACCTCGAAGGTCGGCATGCCGAAGTGCAGCGGCGTGATGACGGCGACGAAGCTGGCTTCGTCCAGCCCCTCGAACGACACCTTGCCCATCCCCATCGCCACCAGCGTGCCGATGATGATGCCCAGCAGCACCGCGCAGTTGGCCACCAGGCCGCGGCCGTACTTGGTCAGCAGCAGGATGATGACCAGCGTCAGGCCGGCGATGCCAAGGTTGGCCAGGTCGCCATAGGCCAGGTTTGGCACTTCCTTGACGACGCCGTCGATGACAGTGCGCGTGGTGGGCTGGCCGCCGGCCGACCAGTTGATGGCCACGCGCATCAGCGACACGCCGATCAGCGTGATCACCGTGCCGGTCACCACCGGCGGGAACAAGCCGAGCATGCGCCCCATCATCGGCGAAATCAGGATGCCGAAGATCCCTGACGCAATCACCGCGCCGTAGATGCCGAGCAGGCCGACGTTGGGATCGGTGCCGATGGCGATCATCGGCGCCACCGAGGCAAAGGTCACGCCCATCATCACCGGCAGGCGGATGCCGAATTTCCAGAAGCCGATCGCCTGGATCAGCGTGGCCAGGCCGGCGGCGAAGAGGTCGGCGTTGATCAGGAAGGCCAGCTGGTCCTTGGGCAGCTTGAGCGCGCCGCCAACGATCAGGGGTACGGCAACCGTGCCGGCGTACATCACCAGAACGTGCTGCAAACCAAGCGCGAGCAGGCGCCCTGAAGGCAAACGCTCGTTGGTGAGGTCCGTGGGGACCGTGGTGCTTGCGGAATTCATTGGTGCGTCTCCTCTCCTTTGGTTTGATGGGAACGCCACGTCCGTGCCTGTTGTGTTGCCAGCAATGCGTGTTGCTGGCGTTGTTATTGGCCTGCCGTCGCTGCGCTCTCGTTTGCACTGCCTGGGCGCGGTGCGGACGGCGGGCGTTCGGCCTTCTTCTTGCGGGGGCGTGGCGGGAACACCGTGCTAGGTGGAGCGGCCTAGCACGCTGCGAAGATCAAAGTTGCCCGGCTCATCCGGCTGCACGCGGTCGGCGCAGGCGCCGAGATGGTGCGCCATGCGCGACTGGGCCAGCGCGGCATCGCCCTGTTCCAGGGCGTCGAGGATTTCCTCATGCTCATCAAACGAGCAGGCGTTGTTGCCCGGGGCTTCCACACTGGCGATCATCAGCGTGGTGCGCGACACCAGCCGGCGCATCATGTTGACCAGCAGGGCGTTGCCCGACAGTTCCGCCAGCGCTGTGTGGAATTCGGCGGACAGGCGGATCCATTTGGGGCGGTCGTGCGTCAGGAAGGCCTGGCGCTCGCTGGCAACCATCTTGCGCAGCGGCGCGATCACGGTCTTCACATCAGGCATGCCGGCGAGCTTTTCCAGCACCGCGCGCTCCAGCATCTGGCGCAGCTCGAACATGTCGTGCGCTTCGTCGGTGGAGGGGCTGGCGATAAAGGCGCCGCGGTTGGGTTCGAGGTCGACCATGCCGTCGGCGGCCAGGTGCGACAGCACCTTGCGCACCGTGTGGCGCGCGGTGGCATAGATCTCGCAAAGCGAATGCTCGGTGAGCTTGGTGCGCGGCGGCAGCCGGTGCTCCATGATCGCGTCGTAGATCTCGTGGTACATGCGCTCTTCGACCGAGCCCTTGCGCGCGGGCTTGTCCGGCCTGGCGGGCAGGGACCCCGCTGGGTCGGCATCGGAAACGCCGGTGACACCGGCAATCAGCTTCAGGCTCTTGGACATCTTGGCACCAGCAGTCATGCAATCAGGTCGGTCCGGACCCCCGTAATCCCCTCTATCAGGGTCTGGTGATCCGAAAATTGTTGACAATTATTTGGTTGGGGCTTCAATATTGTCAACAAAACCAACTCAGGTTTTCGACAACTCAGGGAAATCCCTGAGTTGCCAACCGGGTCGGGCAGGCGCATTGTCGCCACGCACCAACCCAGCGCCGGGATGCGTTACCAGACGTACCGAGCGGGCACCATTCCCACAAATGGTGCTAGTGAAGGCAGCGGCGCCCCTCACAACCCAATCGCAAAGGACAAATACGATGGGACGCTTGACCACCCATGTTCTTGACACCGCTGCCGGCACGCCTGGCCAAGGGATGTCGATTACTCTCCATAAAATTGTCGACAATCGACGCGAAACCCTGAAAACCGTGGTCACCAATCACGACGGCCGCTGCGACCAGCCGCTGCTGGAAGGCGCTGACTTTGCCGTCGGCGTATACGAACTGGAATTCGCCGCGGGCGACTATTTCCGCGCACAGGGCACGAAGCTGCCCGAGCCGGCTTTCCTGGACGTGGTGCCCCTGCGCTTCGGCATTGCCGACGTCAACGCGCACTATCACGTGCCGCTCCTGGTTTCGCCCTGGTCGTACTCGACCTACCGCGGTAGCTGAAGCGCGGTCTAGGGAAACAGGAGACAAGACATGGAAGGCTATATCCTCGACTGGGCCAATATGCTGCTGCGGTGGGTGCACGTCATCACCGCCATTGCATGGATCGGCTCTTCGTTCTATTTCGTGTGGCTGGACAACAGCCTGACCAAGCCCACCGCGCCTGACCTGAAGGAAAAGGGCGTCGACGGCGAGCTGTGGGCCGTACACGGCGGTGGCTTCTACAACCCGCAGAAGTACCTGACCGCGCCCAAGCAGTTGCCGGAGAACCTGCACTGGTTCTACTGGGAGTCGTACTCGACCTGGATGAGCGGCTTCGCGCTGCTGGTGGTGCTGTACCTGTTCAACGCCAGCACGTTCCTGATCGACAAGAATGTGTTCGACATGTCGCCTGGCGCGGCGGTCGGCTTCGCGGTGTCGTACCTGCTGATCGGCTGGATCGTCTATGACAGCATCTGCCGCCTGTTCAACAAGAATGACCGCCTGGTCGGCATCCTGGTTGCGATCTACATCGCGGCAGCCGCTTACGTCGCATGCCATGTCTTCTCGGGCCGCGCGGCGTTCCTGCTGACCGGCGCGATGGTGGCGACGATCATGAGCGCCAACGTGCTGGCGTGGATCATCCCGGGCCAGCGCAAGGTGGTGGCGGCACTGAAGGCCGGCCAGCCGGTGGACCCGATCCACGGCAAGCGCGGCAAGCAGCGCAGCGTGCACAACACCTACTTCACGCTGCCGGTGCTGTTCGCGATGCTGTCGAACCACTACAGCATGACCTACGCCCACAAGTACAACTGGGTGGTGCTGATTTTGATCATGCTGTCCGGCGTGCTGATCCGCCAGTTCTTTATCCTCAAGCACAAGGGCAAGATCAATGTCCTGTGGCCCGCCGCAGGCGTTGCCGCGCTGGGCGTTGTGGCAGTGATGATCGCGCCGCAGCCGCGTCCGGCCGTGGCCAAGGCCGAAGGCGAGGCCGCTGCGACCGTCAGCTTTGCCAAGGTGCAGGAAGTGATGAACGCGCGTTGCGTGCAGTGCCACGCCGAGCAGCCGAAGATGATGCCGACTGCGGCCAAGGGGATCAAGCTGGAGACGCCTGAGGAGATCAAGACGCATGCGCAGCTGATTTATCAGCAGGCTGTGCAGCAGAAGGCGATGCCGCTGGGCAACGTGACGCAGATTACCGACGACGAACGTGCGCTGCTGGGGCAGTGGTTCGAAGGCGGTGCCAAGACCACCAACTGACGGTGGCCTGAGCTGAAAAGAGTTGCGGCCGGCTTTTCGATAAGCCGGCCCGCGAAATCCGAGCATCGGTGATCGACGGTCCGGAGGCTGTGCTGTTGGCAGCCGTCATTACCGGACCGGCGAGGGTTTGAACGGGGCCATGTGCCCCGTTTTTTTTGGGGGGATTTCGTGGGGTCGGTCGCCGTTGGTGAGATGCTGTTGGCCGTTGACGCGATGTTGTCGCCCTTGATGACATGTTGTCGGCCGTTGAACCGCCTGGTTCCGCCCTCCTGGGCGGGTCACTTTTTGTCCGAGCGACAAAAAGTAACCAAAAAACGCGTCGCCTGAGCGGCTGGCTATCCATTTCTCGGGGTTGGTGGTTCGGGCGGTAGTGATTTCCGTTTGATCGGGATGGTGGTTCGGGCCTGCTACGCACCCTGTCTGTGCCTGCTTCCACGGACTGTTGAACGAACCCGAAGCAGGGGATTGGCCGCCTGCTAAGTGCGTTATCGGTGGGACGCCTTCGGCTGCGCTGCGCGCACTCAGCCTCGTAGGTCGGGGCTCGGGCACGGAGTGCGTCGCTACGCTCGCACAACGCTATCGCGTGCGATGCCGGCCCTCAGCGCGGGTCAGAATGTGGTGGCCAGCTATGCCGCGTTTGGCCCGGGCGCAGCCAGCCGAAGGCGTTCCTACGACGTAGCCGGCAGCAGGGGCCACCCACAGCTCTGGGCTCGTTCGATCACCGCTTCAACGCAGAGTCCCCGTAGCGCACCACGGCGGCAGGCAGTCCCGCTTTGTGAGGAAGCGAAGCCCCGTACGAAAACCCCCGCCCACTACGATAAAAGTGGCCGCCCGCCCAGGGCGGTAAACGCGCTTTTTGGTGACTTTTTGTCGCTCGGACAAAAAGTTACCCGCCCAGGAGGGCGGAACCAGGCGGTTCAACAGCCGACAGCATCTCACCAACAGCGACAACAGCGCTTCAAAAGCCGACAGCATGTCACCAACTGCGACAACCGCGCCAAAACCCATAATCACCCCCCGATATTCATCAGCGCCAGCAAACCAAGCACCACGAAGATCCCGGCAGCGATCTTATGCACCAACCCAATCGGCATCTTGTTGGCAAACTTGTCCCCCAGCAGCACCGCCGGCGCGTTGGCGATCATCATGCCGAAGGTCGTGCCGGCCACCACCGCCACCACCGCATCGCTGAAGCGCGCCGCCAGCGCCACCGTGGCGATCTGCGTCTTGTCGCCCATCTCGGCGAAGAAGAAGGCCACGATAGTGGTCCCGAGCACGCCGATGGCGCCCTTTACCGGCTTTGCCTGCTCGGCATCGTCGAGCTTGTCGGGAATCAGCATCCATGCGCCCATCGCGATAAAGCCCAGGCCCAGGATCCAGCGCAGCAGGCCTTCTCCGACCACGTGTGTGAGCCATCCGCCAAGCGCGCCCGCAAAGCCGTGATTGACCAGGGTGGCGATCAGGATGCCAAGGATGATGGGGAGGGGTTTGCGATACCGTGCCGCCAGCACCAGCGATAGCAGCTGCGTTTTGTCGCCCATTTCGGCAAGGGCGACGATGCCTGTGGAGACGAGGAAGGCTTCCATGTTGTTATGTGGGGTAACCGGGCCGCAATGCATCGCGAGATGCCAATGACGCACACCTTTCCCGGCCCGGCCAGAAAGGTATGGTCATCGGTCTCGCCAGGCATGGACACTGCCTTGGCCGTTCTGGCCAGGCGGGTCCGGCGCTGCGCACGCCATAACCGCAAGCGGTCAAGTCTGTTGACGTACGCCCCTGTCCCCCGAAGTCCGCATTGCGCGGCGCGGTGAGAGCAGGGCGGCTACTCCCCAATGGAAGCGCGAATTATAACTGCGGCGGCGGCGTGTCGTCCACCGCCGCGCGCCGCTGGCCGATGATCAGGCCGGCACCGGCGCGTTCTCGCTGGTCTGGCGGCCGCGGAAATCGGTCCAGCACAGCGCCTTGAAGTCATACAGCTTGCAGCGGCGCGCGGTGCCGAAATACCAGCGCCAGGAGAAGTTCTCGATGATGATGCGGCCCGGCAGCGCGTGTTCCAGCACCGCCTGGGCGCGCTTGAGGCGGTACAGCGGCACGCTCATGTCGACGTGGTGCGCGGTGTGTTCCATGATGTGGTGCAGCGCCGTGCCGATGCCATGGCGGAAGCGCAGGTGCACGGTGGTCGAGACGAACGGCTGGGCCTTGGCCCACATCGTCTTGGTGTCGTACCACGCGACGCTGGTATGGGTATGGTGCACGTACAGCACGAAGCCCACGGTCAGGTTCCACACCAGGAAGGGCAGCACAAAGCCGGCGCCGACCAGCATCCAGGCCGACTGGCCGGTGGCAAAGGCCAAGGCCACCAGCCCGCCGATCCACGCTACGCCGAAGGCTGCCACCAGCAGGCAATCGCGCACGAAGACCGGACGGCGGGTTGCCATTTGCCGCTTGCTGGGGAAGAACAGCTTGCTCCACCAGATCTCGACCAGGTAATACAGGCCCGGCCCGAAGCCGGTGCGGTAGATGCGCTCCATCGCACGGCGCCAGCGCGGCAGCGCCTTGAATTCTTCCAGCGAGTAGGGCGCCCAGACAAAGTCGAAGCCCTTCAGGTTGGTGTAGCCGTGATGGACCACGTTATGGCCGACTTCCCACAGGCTGTATGGCGTCAGCGACGGCAGGAAGGTCAGCCGGCCCAGCCATTTGTTCAGGCCGCGACGTGGCGTCAGGCTCTGGTGGCAGGCATCGTGGCCGATGATAAACAGGCGCGCGATCACCAGCCCGGCCAGCACGCCCAGTGCCAGCTTGGCGGCCCAGTGCGAGGCCAGCACCACGCCAGCGAGCACGGCGGCGAACAGCAGGTAGTCGAAGGCGAACAGCGCCAGCGCGCGCGGCGTGCTGCGCTCGCCCAGCGGGATCAGCCAGCTGCGGATGACCTTGCGCGACGGGAATGGCGCGTCCGGGGCGATCGGCTCGGGCAGCGGCAGCCGGCCCGGCTTGGCGGACTGCCGGGCATGCTGGGCATGCTCGGGATGCGCTGAGGGCGTGGATGGGATTGCGGTCATGCGGAACCTTCTGGTTTTGCGGTCGGATGGCGTAGGCCAATGCGTCCAATGAGGCCGACGCAGGCCAGCCCAGGCCGGCCATGGCGAAACCACAAGGTTAGAAGGCTTTTCCGGTGGGGTTCTTGACGGGGGTCAACCCGGAGGGACTCGCTAAGCGGTAAAAGCGCGCCCGCCGCGAACGGGCCGGGCGCCTTGGTGCCGGATGGGCGCGCAGGATGTGACGGATCAGGCGGTGGCTCGCGCCGGCTCGCCCATGATGTAGACGCTGTCGATCACGCGGTCGTCGCCCAGCATGGCAAAGGCGAACAGTTCTTCTTCCAGCGTCTCCGAGCGGTTGCTGCGGCGGGCGATCAGCGGCGTGGCCTTGGGATCGAGCACGATGAAGTCGGCCTCGCAGCCCTCGCTGAAGCTGCCGACGCGGCCGGTCCAGCCCAGCGCCTCGGCGGCGGCGCGCGTGGCCAGGTAGAACATGCGCAGCGCGGTCAGGTAGTAGCCGCCCATGCGCGCGACCTTGTGCGCGGCGTTCATGGTGCGGAACATCGAGAACGAGGTGCCGCCGCCGACGTCGGTGGCCAGTGTCACGTTCAGGCGGTTGGCGTCGGACTGGTGGAAGTCGTAGAAGCCGCTGCCCAGGAACAGGTTGGAGGTCGGGCAGTGCGCCACCGCCGCGCCGCTGTCGGCCAGCCGGCGGCGGTCGTCCTGGTCCAGGTAGATGGCGTGGCCGTACATCGCGCCAGGACGCAGCAGGCCGTAGCGGTCGTAGACGTCCAGGTAGCTGCGCGCATCCGGGAACAGCTCGGCGACCCATTTGACTTCATCGCGGTTCTCGGCCACGTGGGTCTGGATAAAGGCGTCGGGGTAGGCGCGCGCCAGTTCGCCGCAGGCGGACAGTTGCGCTTCGGTCGAGGTGGGGGCGAAGCGCGGCGTAATGGCGTACGACAGGCGGCCCTTGTTATGCCAGCGCGACAGCAGGTCGGCCGAGTCCCTTGCGCCGGTCTCGGCGGTATCGCGCAGGAATTCGGGGCAGTTGCGGTCCATCATCACCTTGCCGGTGACCATGCGCAGGTTGCGCGCCTCGCTCTCGGCGAAGAGCGCCTCGGCCGAGGCCTTGTGCACCGTGCTCCAGACCACCGCGCTGGTGGTGCCGTTGCGCAGCAGTTCTTCGGTGAAGAAGCCGGCCACGCCGCGGGCGTAGTCGGGATCGGCGAAGCGGCGCTCTTCCGGGAAGGTATAGGTGTCGAGCCAGTGCAGCAGGCCCGGCGACGGCGACGCGATCATGTCGGTCTGCGGGTAGTGCACATGGGTGTCGATAAAGCCCGGCACGATCAGCTTGCCACGGTGATCGACGATGTCGGCGCCGGCCGGAATGCGGTCTGCCAGCTTCGCATACTCGCCGGCCGCGGCAATGCGGCCGTCGGTGACGATCAGCACCCCGTCGTCCCAATACTGGTACGCATCCTCATGGAACTGCGGGTCGCGCAGGAAATGCAGCACGCGGCCGCGGATGGCACGGGTGGTGGGCTCAGTCTGGGGAGTGGTCGTCATGGTTTTGTCTCTTGTGGCCGGCCCGAGCGCTGACACGCAGCGGGCCGGGCTATTGGCATGCCCCGCGCTCAGGCCGCTGGGGCCGTTGCGGACGGGGATTTGGGCTTGGCCGACCAGAAGTGGTCGACTTCGGCCAGGAACTCGGCCTTCTGCACCTCGGGCAGGAAGGCCGCTTCAAAGCTGTTGCGCGCCAGCTTGTGGGCGTCGGCGGCATCCAGCGGCAGTGCGTCGAAGGTGGCTTCCCAGTTGGCGTTCATGTAGCCGCCAAAGTAGGCCGGATCGTCCGAATGCAGCGTGATCGCCACGCCCGCATCGAGCATGCGCTTGAGCGGGTGGTCGCGCAGGTCGGGGTAGACCTTGAGCTTGACGTTGGACAGCGGGCATACCGTCAGCGCCACGCGCTCGCGCGCCAGGCGGTCGACCAGCGCCGCGTCGTCGATGGCGCGCACGCCGTGGTCGATGCGCTCGGCCTTGAGGATGTCGAGCGCGTCGCTGACATATTGCGCCGGGCCTTCCTCGCCAGCGTGGGCAACCAGGTGCAGGCCCAGTTCCTTCGCGCGAGCGAATACGCGCGCAAACTTCTCGGGCGGGTTGCCTTTTTCGGACGAATCCAGCCCTACGCCGACAAAGCGGTCGCGGTAGGGCAGCGCGGCTTCCAGCGTGGCGAAAGCGTCTTCCTCCGACAAATGGCGCAGGAAGCACAGGATCAGGCTGCTGGAGAAGTCGTATTCCGTGCGCGCCTGGGCCAGGGCGTCGGCAATGCCGTCGATCACCACGCCGATCGGCACGCCGCGCGCGGTATGGGTCTGCGGATCGAAGAAGATCTCGGCGTGGCGGACATTGTCGGCGACGGCGCGCTTGACGTAGTCCATGGTCATGTCGAAGAAATCTTCCTCCGTCAGCAGCACGCTGGCGCCGGCGTAGTAGATGTCGAGGAACGACTGCAGGTCGGTAAAGGCGTAGGCGGCGCGCAGGGCCTCCACGCTGGGGTAGGGCAGCGCCACCTGGTTGCGCTGGGCCAGCCGGAAGATCAGTTCAGGCTCAAGCGTGCCTTCGATATGCACATGCAGTTCGGCCTTGGGGGTACGGCGGATCTTGTCCGCCAGTGCGGCATCGATGGTCATGGGGGCCTCGTGTTCTCTATGCCCGCCGGCCAGGGCCGGCGGCACGGGTTCTCAGGGATGCACCGCCTCCGCCAGGCCCGCACGCAGCGCGGCTAAGCGCTGTTCGCGAACCTGGAGCAGCTGGGCGACGATGGCAACCGCAATCATAGCCGGAGCCTTGTCGGTGATCCCGGGAACCCCCATGGGGCATGTCATTTCCGCAAACCTGGCCGGGTCGATGCCATGCTCGGCCATGCGGTGTTCAAAGCGTGCGCGCTTGGTCTTGGAACCGATCAGGCCGAAGTAGGCGAAATCAGTGCGCTTCAGGATTTCTTCGCACAGGGTCTGGTCGAGCGCATGGCTGTGCGTCATCACCAGGAAATAGCTGCCCGCCGGCGCCTGCGCGACCACGGCCTCGGGCGTGTCGCTGGCCTCGGCCTCGACGTTGTCGGGCAGGCCGTCAGGAAACAGCGTGTCGCGCTCGTCGACCCAGTGCACGCGGCACGGCAGCGTCGCCAGCACCTTGACCAGCGCATGGCCGACGTGGCCGGCGCCGAACAGCACTACGTGCATGGCGTCAGGCACCAGCGTATCGGTCCAGCTGCCATCCGGCTGCAGGTCGACCGCGGGGAGGACGGCGCGGCTGTCGGCAAAGGTCACCGCGCCGCTGGCCGGCACGTGGCGCTGTAGCGCGCGCTGCGCGCCGAAATTGCGTTCGACCGCATCGAGCCACGCCAGGTCGGCCTCGCCCAGCACCTCGAACGCCAGTTGCACCACGCCGCCACAGCACTGGCCCAGCGCCGGGCCGAGCGGGATGCGCTCGATGCGGCGCTGCTCATGCCGCACCAGCATCGCGCGCGCGATATCCATGCCGCGCCATTCCAGGTGGCCGCCGCCGATGGTCCCGACGAGATCGTTCGGGCTGACCAGCATGCGGATGCCGGGCTCGCGCGGGGCCGAGCCCTTGACCTCGACGATGGTCACCATCGCCACCGGCACGCCGGTGCGCACCATGCGGGCGGCGTCGGCGAAGCGGAAGGGTTTGAGCGGTGCGTCCTGCATGTCGGGGCCTTGTTGGAATACTGGGTCTTGCTGGGTGCAGGGTTGGCGCGCGCCTGCTTCTTCCGCCGGCCCCGTACCTGTCACGGCAGACACGGGGGGAAAGTCCGGGGCGCCCGCGGGCGCGCGCTTCCTTGCTACGGTCAGGCAGCCTGGGCTGCCGCTTCGCGTACCGCTTCCACGGCGTCGAGGATCGCCTCGCTGGTGGCGGGCGCTTTCAGCGGCGGGTTGATGCGGTAGTCGCCCACCGCCGCAATTGCGTCGCGGATCGCGAAGAACACCGAGAACGGCAGCAGCAGCGGCGGCTCGCCCACCGCCTTGGAGCGATGGATGCTGTCCTCGACGTTCTGGTTCTGGAACAGGCGTACGTTGAATTCCTCGGGGCAGTCGTTGACCGTCGGGATCTTGTACGTGGACGGAGCGTGCGTCATCAGCTTGCCGTCCTTGTTCCACCACAGTTCCTCGGTGGTCAGCCAGCCCATGCCCTGGATAAACGCACCCTCGACCTGGCCGATATCCAGCGCCGGGTTCAGCGAGCGGCCGGCGTCGTGCAGCGCGTCGGCGCGCAGCAGCTTCCATTCGCCGGTCAGCGTGTCGACCAATACCTCGGAGCAGGCGGCGCCGTAGGCGTAGTAGTAGAACGGGCGGCCATGCAGCTTGCTCTGGTCCCAGTGCAGCTTGGGCGTGGTGTAGAAGCCGTCGGACCACAGCTGCACGCGCGCCACGTAGGCCTCGCGCGCCAGCTCGCCGAAGGACACGCGCAGTTCGCCGGCGCTGACCAGGTCGTCGTTGAAGCGCACTTCGGACGGCTCCACGCCAGCCTTGCGCGCGGCAAACGCGGCCAGGCGCTCGCGGATCTGGCGGGCGGCATCCTGCGCGGCCTTGCCGTTCAGGTCGGCACCGGTCGATGCGGCGGTCGCGGAGGTATTGGCCACCTTGCTGGTATCGGTCGCGGTCACGCGCACGCGTTCCATGCGGATGCCCAGCTCATGCGCCACCACCATCGCCACCTTGGTGTTCAGGCCCTGGCCCATTTCGGTGCCGCCGTGGTTCACCAGCACCGAGCCGTCGTTGTAGACGTGCACCAGCGCGCCGGCCTGGTTGAAGTGGGCCACGTTGAACGAGATGCCGAACTTCACCGGGGTGATGGCGATGCCCTTCTTCAGGACCGGGCTCTGCGCGTTGAAGGCGCGCGTGGCCTCGCGGCGTGCACGGTATTCGCTGGTCGCGACCAGTTCGTCGATCAGCTCATGGATGACGTTGTCTTCCACGGTCTGGCCGTACGGCGTGACGTTTTTTTCGGTCTTGCCGTAGAAATTGGCGCGGCGCACCTCGAGCGAATCCTTGCCGACGTTGCGCGCCACGTTGTCCAGGATGTATTCGATTGCGAACGCGCCCTGCGGGCCGCCGAAGCCGCGGAAGGCGGTATTGCTCTGCGTATTGGTCTTGCCGCAGTAGCCGTCGATCTGCACGTTCGGCAGCCAGTAGGCGTTGTCGAAGTGGCAGATGGCGCGGGTCATCACCGGGCCTGACAGGTCGGCCGAGAAGCCGGCGCGCGACACCATCTCGACCTTGACGCCCTCGATGTGGCCGTCGTCGTCGTGGCCCACTTCGTAGTCGAACACGAAGTCATGGCGCTTGCCGGTGATCATCATGTCGTCGTCGCGGTCCGGACGCAGCTTGACCGGGCACATCAGCTTCCACGCGGCCAGCGCGGCGCAGCAGGCAAACAGCGCCGACTGCGATTCCTTTCCGCCGAAGCCGCCGCCCATGCGGCGGCACTCGACCAGCACCTGGTGCGCCTGCCAGCCCAGCATATGGCACACGGCATGCTGCATCTCGGTCGGGTGCTGGGTCGAGCACCACACGTGCATGCCATCGTTCTCGCGCGGGGCGGCGTAGGAGATCTGGCCTTCCAGGTAGAACTGTTCCTGTCCGCCGAGCCGGATGTTGCCGCTGTCCTTGTGGGCAGCGCCGGCGATATGGCTGACAGCCTCGCCGCGCTTCAGGTGCATCGGCGGCAGCACATAGCTGCCGGCTTCGTGCGCGGCCTCCGGCGACAGTACCGGCGGGAGGTCTTCATACTCGATCACGCCCAGGCGTGCGGCGCGGCGGGCAGCGTCGTGCGACGTCGCCACCACGATGAAGATTGGCTGGCCGATGAACTGCACCACGTCGCGCGCCAGGATCGGGTCGTCGTGGATGATCGGGCCGCAGTCGTTGGTGCCGGGGATGTCGTCCACCGTCAGCACGGACACCACGCCGGGCGCGGCACGCACCTTGTCGAGCGAAATGGCTTTGATGCGGGCGTGCGCGCGGCTGCTCATGCCGAGCGCGGCGTGCAGCGTGCCGGCCAGCTCGGGGATGTCGTCCGTATAGGTGGCGGTGCCGGCCACGTGCAGGTGGGCGGATTCATGCGGACGCGAGATGCCGACCTGCGGCACTGCCTCGGCGGCAATGCCGGCGTCGAGCAGGAAGGGTTCGGTTTGCTTGTTCATGCCGATTTTCCTTTTTCTCTCAGGCCGTGACGATTGCGATGGTGCCGGCGCCGGGCGCACGGACATTGACGGCTGCCGCGGGCAGCGCTTCGCTGGTGGTTTCCAGCCAGAAGCGGTACAGCAGGTTGGCGGCGCCGCGGCTGCGGTACGACGCGGTCGCGCGCATGTCGCTCAGCGGGGTGTAGTCCTGCGCCAGCGCGGCCATGCCGGCACGGGCGGTGGCTTCGTTCCACGGCTGGCCGGTCAGGGCCGCTTCCGTGGCGGCCGCGCGCTTGGGCGTGGCTGCCATGCCGCCGAAGGCGATGCGCGCCTCGCTGACGATGCCGTCCTGCACGGTGATGCCGAATGCGGCACACACGGCGGAGATATCCTCGTCAAAACGTTTGGACAGCTTGTAGGTGCGGAAGTGCTGCGGTCCCGCCACCGGCACGCGCAGCGCGGCGACGAATTCGCCTTGCTGCATGGCGGTCTTCTGGTAGGCCAGGTACAGGTCTTCCAGGGGCAGCGTGCGGCGGGTTTCGCCAAGCTGCAGCACCACTTCCGTGCCCAGCGCAATCAGCGCCGGCATCGAGTCGCCGATCGGCGAGCCGTTGGCGATGTTGCCGCCAAGCGTGCCGGCATTGCGGATCGGCAGCGAAGCGAAGCGCTTCCACAGCTCTTCCAGTTCCGGGTGCACGGCGTTCAGCGCGGTGTAGGCCTTTTCCAGCGTCACGGCGGCACCGATTTCGACCATGCCGTCGCGTTCCTCGATCCGGTTCAGGTCTTCCACCTGGCCAACGTAGAGCAGGTTGCCCAGCTCGCGGAATTGCTTGGTCACCCACAGGCCGACGTCGGTGCTGCCGGCGAGGATGCGGATGTCGGGCTGCGCCGCCTTGATGGCGCCAAACTCGGCCGCGGTGCGCGGAGCGAAGAATTCTTGCCCTTGCGCGCGGTAGCGGAAGGTCTCGCCGCGCTTGAGGTTGCGCAGCGTGTCGGCGATCTGCTTCGGGTCCAGCTTGCCGTCCGTGGGGGCGGGCAGGGCCATCATGCGCTCGCCGGCGTCGATGATCGGGCGGTAGCCGGTGCAGCGGCACAGGTTGCCGGTCAGCGCGTCGCAGATGGTCTGGCGCGAAGGCGCCTCGCCACCCGGGGTGTGCTGCTGGTACAGCGCCCACAGCGACATCACGAAGCCGGGGGTGCAGAAGCCGCACTGCGAGCCGTGGCACTCGACCATGGCTTCCTGCACCGGGTGCAGGGTGCCGTCGGCCTGGCGCAGGTCCTCGACCGTGATCAGGGCCTTGCCGTCGAGCGTGGGCAGGAACTGGATGCAGGCATTGACCGCCTTGAATTCGACGTCGCCGCCGTACTGCAGCTCGCCGATGACGACGGTACAGGCGCCGCAGTCGCCTTCGGCGCAGCCTTCCTTGGTGCCGGTGCAGCGGGCGTCTTCACGCAGGTACTGCAGCACGGTGCGGGTAATGGGGGCGTCGGATACTTCCTTGACCTGGCCGCGGTGGAAAAAGCGGATGGTTTGCGTCTCCATGGTCTTCTCTCTCTTGGGGATGGCGGAAACATAGCATCGCTACGTTTCATGCAATATTCGACCCAGGTGATATGCGCCATCAGCGGGCACGCCCGTCGGTGCCCGGCCGCACTGAGCGATATGCGGATTTGACCGATTGTGGGGTGCGTGTCATACACTATGCGCCGTTCCCATCCCCCACGCCACCCATCCGGCCGCCGCCGGAGGGCCGCCCATCGCCATGCACGGACGCGACCATCTCGATACTTATTTGCTGCGGGTGCTCCACACCCTGCTGACCGAGCAGAGCGTGACCCGTACCGCCGTGCGCCTGGGCCAGTCGCAGCCCGCCATCAGCAACACCCTGAAGCGCCTGCGCGAGATCACCGGCGACGCCATTTTGGTGCGGGGCAAAAATGGCATGGTGCCGACCGAACGCGGCCGCGAACTGCTGGCGCTGGCCGAGCAAAGCCTGGCGGCGATGGACCGCATCGCCCGCCCGCCGCAGCAGTTCGACCCGGCTACCACCACGCGCACCTTCCACCTGGGCGCGCCGGACTACCTGGACGCCTTCTTCCTGCCCAATATCGTCGAGCGCGTGCGCCGGCTGGCGCCGGGCGCCAAGTTGTTCGTGCATCCGATGACGTCGTCGTCGGACTTCCTGGACGACCTGGAGCAGGGCCAGCTGGATATCGTGGTCGGCAACTGGTTGTCGCCGCCGGAGCACCTGCATATCTCGCCGCTGTTCGACGATGAGGTGGTGTGCATGCTGGGCGCGCAGCACCCGCTGGCGCGCAAGGGGCTGACGCTGAAGCACTACCTGGAAATGCCGCACCTCGCGCCGGCGCCGTATGCGTCGATGCAGCGCAGCATGATCGACCAGGCCCTGGCCGAGCAGGGCTACAAGCGCAATATCCAGGTGACGCTGCCGTATTTCGGGCTGGTGCCATATGTGCTGATGAAGACCGACATGGTCTTCACCACCGGCCGCCAGTTCGCGGCGCATTATGCGCAATACCTGCCGATCCGGATGGTGCCATCGCCGGTGTCGTTCCCGCGCATGCGCTTCTACCAGCTTTGGCATGAGCGCTGCCATGCGGCGCCGGACATCATGTGGATCCGGCGGATGATCGCAGAGGTGGCCGCGGACCTGCCGCAATTGCCGCGGCTGGAGGCGGAGGCGGGGTGATGCCCCGCCGGCGTCTTATTTCTGCGCGGTCTGCGCCTTGTAGCTCGGGAAGAACAACTGTTCCCCCTCAACCTTGTAGCCGGCGATCGCGTCCTGCCCTTCCTTTGAAGTGATCCACTCCACCAGCTTCATCGCATCCGCATAGTTGATGCCCGCATGCCTGGCCGGATTGACCGCGATGATGCCGTACGGGTTGAACATCTTCGGGTCGCCTTCGATGGCAATGGCCAGCCCCGTCTTGGCGCGGTAGGCGCCATAGGTGGCGCGGTCTGACAGCGTGTATCCCGGCATCTGCGCGGCCATGGTCAAGACCTCGCCCATGCCCAGCCCCGCGCTGACGTACCACGGTTTGCCCTTGGGCTTGATGCCGATCTCTTTCCAGTACTCCTTCTCCATCACGTCGGTGCCGGAGTTGTCGCCGCGCGAGATGAACTTGCTGCCGCTGCCGGCGAGCTTGCGGAAGCCGGCGAGCACATCCTTGCCGCCCTTCACGCCAGCAGGGTCACTCGACGGGCCGACCACGATGAAGTCGTTGTACATCACATCGCGCCGGTTGACGCCATAGCCGGCGGCGACGAAGGCGTCTTCCATCTTGCGGGCGTGGACCAGCAGCACGTCGACGTCGCCCATCTCGCCCATTTTCATCGCCTTGCCGGAGCCGACAGCGATCACCTTGACCGTGACGCCGGACTTCTGCTCGAAGCGGGGCAGCAGGTACTTCAGCAGGCCCGAGTTTTCGGTGCTGGTGGTAGTGGCTAGCTTCAGTTCGCCGGCCTGCGTCGCTGAGATCAGGGCCAGGCAGGCAACGGCGGTGGCGTGGCGCAGGTGGCGGAACGTGCGTGGGATGTGGCGCGACGGCATGCTGGGATCCTTTGAATTATGTTTTAACGGACATAATTGCCTTTCCTTATCCCTCTCAGGGAGAATGCAGCGAAAGACAATAAACATGGGGTGTTCATTGTGGTTCAGCGAGATTTCACAAGTAAATATGAGGTGGGGAACATATGAGCTTTCGATTCGATCTGTTCCCGGTCATCGCGCCTGACGACAATCCGCGCGCCAACGACAAGGTGTTCCAGCTGCTCAAGGCGGTGCGCGAGACAGGGTCGCTGCACCGCGCCGCGCGTGAGATCGGCTTGTCGTACCGCCATGCCTGGGGCGTGATGCGCACGTGGGAAGAGATGCTGGGGCGCACCATGCTCGACATGGAGCGCGGCCGCGGGGCGTCGTTGACACGTTTTGGCGAGCGGCTGCTGCGTGCCGAGTTGCGCTTGCGCGAGTCGGTCGAGCCGGTGGTGCAGAAGGCGATGGCGGAATTCATTGCCGAGCTGGACGATGCGCAGCAGCCACAATCCAGCGTGCATTTCACAGGCAGCCATGATCCAGCGGTGGAGCTGCTGGCGGCCGCATTGGGGCAGGCAGCCACGCCTTTGCGCCTCGACACCGTATTCTGCGGCAGCGTGGAAGGGCTGGTATGCCTGCAGGAGCGGCAGTCGGAGCTGGCGGGCTTCTACGTGTCGCCGGTGCAGACGGCGGGATCGGTAGCGCATGTGACCTTGCGCAAATGGCTTCGGCCGGCGTCCGTGCGGCTGCTGCGCCTGGCATGGCGCGAGCAGGGGCTGATCGTGGCGCCGGAGCTGGCGCGCGAGATCCGCGACCTACCCGACCTGGTGCGCACCCAGGCGCGCTTTATCAATCGCCAGCGTAGTTCCGGCACGCGCATGCTGTTCGACCAGTTGCTGGCGGCGCGGGGCCTGTATCCCGACCAGATCGCCGGCTACGAGGATACGGAGTTCAGTAATGAGAAGGTGGGAGAAGCGGTCCATGGCGGACGGGCCCAGGTCGGCTTCGGGCTGCGCATGAATGCCGAAAGCCACGGACTGGCCTTTGTACCGCTGACGCGCGAGGCCTATTACCTGGCGTTGCGCAAGAACGACCAGACCGCCGGCTGGATGGCGGCGCTGATGGCCTTGCTGGCAGATCCGGCGTTTGCCAAACGCATCGAAGCGCTGCCCGGCTATGCCATGGCCGAACCAGCCGGGGTGCTGACGCCGCAGGAAGCGCTGCCCTGGTTCGGGCCTGATGGCAAGGAGGGTAGCTGAGCAGCAAGCCGGGCGGGATGAAGTGAGGGATCACGGGCGCGCTGCCCGCCCGCCCCGGTCGTATTACACTCCTTGCCAGGGCGTGCCCCCGCGCGCGCCCGGCCTTGCAAGGAGCACCATGCTGGAAACCGCCGCGCTGGCCGCGGGCATGTCCTGGGCCAGTGGTTTTCGCCTCTACCTCGCCGTCCTCGCCGCCGGCGTGCTGGCACGCCTGGGCTGGCTGGAACTGCCCCCCGGGCTGCAGCCGCTGGAATCCTGGTGGGTGATCGGCGTGGCCGCAGTGCTGGCCGTGGCCGAGTTCGTCGCCGACAAGGTGCCGGGCTTTGACTCGGTCTGGGACGGCATCCATACCTTTGTGCGCATCCCCGCCGGCGCGATCCTGGCGGCCGCCGCGTTCGGCCAGCTCGACCCGCAGTGGGTGGTGGCGGCCGGACTGATCGGCGGCACGCTGGCCGGCACCGCGCATGCGGCCAAGGCCGGCGCGCGGGCCCTGATCAACATTTCGCCGGAACCGTTTTCCAACTGGGCAGCCTCATTCACCGAGGACCTGACCGCGACCGGCAGCCTGCTACTGGCGTTTTTCCTGCCGGTGGTGTTCCTGGTGGTGCTGGCGCTGTTCCTGGTGGCCGCGATCTGGCTGCTGCCCAAGCTATGGCGTGGCGTGCGCCGGCTGCATGCCACGCTGCGCGGCGGCAGCGCGCGGCCGGGGCGGCCGGGACCTCCCTAGCGCTGTGCCGTTCACGCCGGACCGTATCCCTGCTCCCTGGCTTCCCGACTGATCCGGGGCGCACCGGCGCCACGCAAGAACCGAACAAATAACCGAACAACCGATGCCCCCCGAGTCCGCCATTGACGCCCCGACCACCAACGCCAGTCCCGCCGCCGGCGCGAGCACCGCGCAAGCGGGCAGGTTTTCCGCCTGGCGCCAGGCGCTGCGCATGGCACGCCGCGACTGGCTCGCCGGCGAGCTCTACCTGCTGCTGTTCGCGCTGGTGCTGGCGGTGGCGGCGCTGTCCAGCGTCGGCTTCATGGCCGACCGCATGCGGCTGGGGCTGGAGCGCGATGCGCGGCAGATGATCGCCGCGGACGTGCTGCTGGTCTCGGACCATCCTTTCGACGCCGCCTTCGCGCAGCGTGCCGGGCAGCAGGGGCTGGCGGTGGCGCAGACGGTGACCTTTCCGAGCATGGCCACGGCCAGCGGCAAGCCGCGCGCGGCCGGCGCCGACGCGCCCAGCCAGCTGGCCGCGCTCAAGGCCGTGACCGACGGCTATCCGCTGCGCGGCAAGCTCAGGGTGACCAACGCGCCGGGCACGCCGGACGCGCCCGCCGAAGGCATTCCCGCGCCGGGCACGGTATGGGTCGACGAAGCGCTGCTGGGCGCGCTCGGCGTGAGCGTGGGCGATGCGCTGCAGCTCGGCAGCCGCACCTTCCGCATCGACCGCATCATCACGCAGGAGATGGACCGCGGCACGGGCTTCATGAACTTCGCGCCGCGCGTGCTGATGCCGCTGTCGGACCTTGAAGGCACCGGCCTGGTCGGCTGGGGCAGCCGCGTGACCTACCGGTTGCTGGTGGCTGGCCCGGACGCCGCCGGCGCCGCGTACCAGAAATGGGCGCAGGATGAAATCGGCCGCCGCAAGCTGCGCAACACCCGCATCGAATCGCTCGAATCCGGCCAGCCGCAGATGCGCGCAACGCTCGACCGGGCCGAGCGCTTCCTGTCGCTGGTGGCGGTGCTGTCCTCGATGATCGCGGCGGTGGCGATCGCGATGTCGGCGCGCCGCTACATGCAGCGCCATACCGACGCCTGCGCGGTCTACAAGTGCCTGGGGCTGTCGCGCGGGCAGATCCTGCGCGCGTTCGGGCTGGAATTCCTGCTGATCGGTGCGGCCGGCGCGCTGGCCGGGGTGCTGATCGGCTATGTGGCGCACTACGGGCTGCTGCTGTCGCTGGGCGGGCTGCTCAAGGTGTCGCTGCCGCAGCCGTCGGCGTTGCCGGCGGTGGTGGGTGTGCTGGCGGGACTGGTGCTGCTGACCGGGTTTGCGCTGCCGCCGCTGCTGGCGCTGACGCGCGTGGCCCCACTGCGGGTGCTGCGCCGCGATATCGGGCTGCCGCCGGTATCGGCGTGGGTCGCGTACGCGCTTGGACTGGGTGCCTTCGTTGCGCTGCTGCTGGTGGCGGCGCGCGACCTGCGGCTTGGGCTGACTACCGCGGGCGGCTTCGTCGGCGCCGGCGTGGTGTTCGGCTTGCTGGCGCTGGGGCTGCTCACGTTGCTGTCGCGCCTGCTGCGCGGGCGCTTGCGTGGCGCCGCGTCAATGGGCTGGCGCTTCGCGCTGGCGGTGCTGGAGCGCCGCCGCGGCGTCACCGTGCTGCAGACCGTGGCGCTGGCGGTGGGGCTGATGGCGCTGCTGCTGCTCGGCATGACCCGCAACGACCTGGTCGATTCGTGGCGCAGCGCCACGCCTGCCGACGCGCCTAACCGCTTCATCATCAATATCCAGCCCGACCAGCGCGAGTCGCTGCGCCTGATGCTGGCCGGCGCGGGCATCAAGGACCTGCTTTATCCGATGGTGCGCGGGCGCCTGACCCATATCGGCGAGCGCGCGATCCAGGCCGGCAGCTTCGAGGACGGCCGCGCGCGCAACCTGGTCGAGCGCGAATTCAACCTTTCCTATACCGATGTGCTGCCGGAGGGCAATCGCGTGATCGCCGGCCGGTGGTCCGACGGCAGCGCCGGCACCGGCGCGGGCGCCTCGGTGGAGGAGGGCATCGCCAAGACGCTGGGGATCCGCCTCGGCGACACGCTGCGCTTCGACGTGGCCGGCCAGGCGGTGCAGGCGCGCGTGACCTCGCTGCGCAAGCTCGACTGGGGCTCGATGCGGGTCAATTTCTTCGTGATCCTGCCGCCGTCGGCGATGCAGGGCATGCCTGAGACCTACATCACGTCGTTCCACCTGCCCGCGGCCAGCGCGGCGCTGGGCAACCGGCTGATCGCGGCCTTCCCCAACATCACAGTGGTCAACACCGACATGATCCTGCGCCAGATCCAGGACATCCTGGACCAGGTGATCGCTGCGGTGGAGTTCCTGTTTATCTTTACGCTCGCCGCCGGCGTAACGGTGCTGTACGCGGCGCTGTCCGGCGCGCGCGACGAGCGCATGCGCGACGCCGGCCTGCTCAAGGCCCTGGGGGCGTCGGCGGCGCTGGTGCGGCAGACCCAATACGCGGAATTCCTCGTGGTGGGCGGCCTGGCCGGCTTCCTGGCGAGCCTGGGCGCGATCGCTGTGGGGTGGGGGCTGTCGCAGTTCGTTTTCGACTTCCCCTACCGCTTCAATGCGTGGATCGTGCCGGTCGGCGTGGTTTCTGGCATGCTGTGCGCTTTTGCCGGCGGCTGGCTGGGCCTGCGCGAAGTGCTGCGCCAGCCGGCGCTGGCGACCTTGCGTGACGCCTGAGCGGCGCCACGTCCCGAGTTTGTGATGAGTACTGAATCCAATCAACAATCCAGCAACACCGACGGCACCCCCGAGGTCACGGCATTCGAGCTGGTCGGCGGCGAGGCGCGCGTGCGCGAGCTGGTCGACCGCTTCTACGACCTGATGGACCTGGAAACCCAGTTTGCCGCGCTGCGTGCGATCCATCCGCCTTCGCTGGAAGGCTCGCGCGACAAGCTGTTCTGGTTCCTGTGCGGCTGGCTGGGCGGCCCCAACCACTTTATCGAGCGCTTCGGCCATCCGCGCCTGCGCGCGCGCCACATGCCGTTCGAGATCGGCATCAGCGAGCGCGACCAGTGGATGCGCTGCATGGCATTGGCGATGCAGGACGTCGGCCTGCCCGAGGACCTGCAGCTGCGCCTGATGCAGGCGTTCTTCCAGACCGCCGATTGGATGCGCAACGTGGCGCGCTGAGGCGCCTCCCTCCCCCTTTTCACCGCGAAAAAAACTCCGCCCATGTCCGTGCAACTGCCTGAAGGTGCCTGCCGCGTGCTCGATTTCTGGTTCGACCAGCCCGGTTCGTCGGCCTGGAATACCGCGCGCCCCGCATGGTTCACCAAGTCGGATGACTTCGACGCCCGGATCCGCACGCACTTCCTGTCCGACTGGCAGGTTGCCAGCGAGGGCGCACCGGACGACTGGTCGGTCACGCCCGAAGGCGCCTGCGCGCGCGTGGTGCTGCTGGACCAGTTCCCGCGCAACATATTCCGCAATGATCCGCGCAGCTTCGGCACCGATGCGCTGGCGCTGGCGCTGGCCAAGCGCATCGTCGCGACCGGCATGGACCGTGCGCTGCCGACCGACTACCACCGCATGTTCTGCTACATGCCGTTCGAGCATTCGGAAACGCTGGAAGACCAGGACGAGGCGGTGCGGCTGATGATGCAGCTGCGCAAGTCCAGTGGCGGAAGGGTGGATGTGGTGGAGTGGGCCGACAAGCACCGCGAGATCATCGCGCGCTTTGGCCGCTTCCCGCACCGCAACGCGGTGCTGGGCAGGCCGAGCACGGCGGAGGAACTGGCGTTCCTGCAGCGGCCGGGCTCGTCGTTCTAGGCGCGGCAGACGCCGCGCCGGGCGTCAGGTCTTGTCGCGGGCCTGCTGCCACTTGTCCACGCGCACGCGCGGCGCGGCGGCCAACTGGTCCAGCAGCGTGCCCGGCAGGTCCGCCACGTGCAGCAGGTCGGCATGCATCTGCTTCAGGAATCCTTCCTGCACGGCATGGCCGAGAAAGCCGAGCATGCCCTCATAGAAACCACCGACATTGAGCAGTCCCACCGGCTTGTCGTGGTAGCCCAACTGCAGCCAGGTGAAGGTCTCGAACAGCTCCTCGAAGGTGCCCACGCCGCCGGGCATGGCGATGAAGGCATCGGAACGATCGGCCATCATTTGCTTGCGCTCGTGCATGTTGCGCACCACGTGCAGCTCGGTCAGGCCGCGGTGGCCCACCTCCTTTTGCATCAGCGCTTCCGGGATGATGCCGATGACGGTGCCGCCATGTTCCAGCACCGCGTCGGCCACGGTGCCCATCAGGCCGACCTTGCCGCCGCCATAGACCAGCGCCAGGCCGCGCTCGGCGAGCGTGCGGCCGAGCAGGCGCGCGCCCTCGGCATATTCGGGGCGGTTGCCGGGGCTGGAGCCGCAATAGACGCAGACAGATTTCACTTCTTTTCCTTTGCCGCCTCGGCGGCTGCCTTGGACGCCGCGTAGTCGCGCGCCAGCTGATCGAACGCCGCGCGCGCGCGGCCGCGCAGGTAGGGCGCGAGGATCGAGAAGATGTGGTAGCTCGAGCCGTGCAGGTAGCCGCGGATCTGCTCGGGATCGTTGTACTGGCGCGGATGCTGCACGAACTGGAACGACAGCCAGTAGGTGGCGATCACCACCATGTTGGTGCAGATCGCCTCGACCTGCTCGGGCGTCGCTTCCATCTCGCCATCTTCCAGGAACTGCCGGCAGATCTCGTGCGCGAAGCGCTGCTTCTGCTCGACGATGCGCTTGAAGTTGGTCTCCAGCATCCGGTTGCGCGCCAGCAGGTCGTTGATGTCGCGATACAGGAAGCGGTAGTTCCACAGGAACTCGGACATGTACTGCAGGTAGCCCCAGCTCTCATCCAGGGTCGCCTTGTGGTCGTCCGGCATCTTCAGGCGGCGCTCCATCTCCTGCTCGAAGCGCACGAAGATGGAGTTGATGATGTCGTCCTTGTTGCGGAAGTGGTAGTAGAGATTGCCGGGGCTGATCTCCATCGCTTCCGCGATCGTCGTGGTGGTGACGTTCGGCTCGCCGACTTCGTTGAACAGGCGCAGCGAGACGTCGAGGATGCGGTCCCTGGTGCGGCGGGGGCCGGTTTGCGGTTTCGGTTCCATGGGCGTCCGGGCGATGGGTCGATCGCTGAATCGTGGCAGGGTAGCGATTATAAGCAATCGGCCCGGGCCACGGCCCGGCGGGCCCCGGCTGGCATCTCGCCTGGGATTTAGCCCGCCAGCGCCCGTACCCAATGCATCACATGGGGCCCGGCAATGGCCAGCCAGGTGCCGCCGCACAGCACCAGCGCCAGCAACACCGCGGCGCTGCCGAAATCCTTGGCGCGCTTGGACAGGCTGTGGCGTTCCAGCGAAATCCGGTCGATGGCCGCCTCGACGCTGGAGTTGAGCAGTTCCACGATCAGCACCACCAGCAGCGTGCCGAGCAGCAGGATGCGTTCAACCACCCCCACGGGCAGCAGGAAGGCGCATGGCGCCAGGATCGCCACCAGCGTCAGCTCCTGGCGGAACGCGCTTTCCTCCAGCACCGCGTAGCGCAGGCCGGACAGCGAGTTGATGGCGGCGTGCCAGGCGCGTGCCAGGCCGCGGTTGCCTTTGTGGGGGTTCTGCTCGATCGTGTAGTCAGCGCTCTGGGCTGCCGGCGGCCTCTGCAGGGGCGGGTCGGACGGCAGTTCCGGATGGGATTTCGGCATGGCTTTGCGATGCGGGTTGGGCCGCCGCGCCGCCGGGCTTGCCGGCAGCGAACGGCCGCAAATGGGCCAGGAACTGCTCGGAGGCGGCGCGCCATGAAAACCGCTCGGCATGGGCTCGGGCCGTGGCGCGGTCGATGCGCAGCGCTTCCAGGCAGGCTTCGCGCAGGTCTTCGTGCATCACGCCCGCCGGGCTGTCGCCCAGCACGTCGATCGGGCCGGTGACCGGGTACGCCGCCACCGGCAGGCCGCTGGCCAGCGCTTCCAGCAGCACCAGCCCGAAGGTGTCGGTGCGGCTAGGGAACACGAAGACATCAGCCGAAGCATACACCCGGGCCAGTTCCGGCTGGCTCAGCACGCCCAGGTAGTTGGCCCCCGGATAGCGCCCGCGCAGCGCGGACAGCGCGGGGCCGTCGCCGACCACCCACTTGGAGCCGGGCAGGTCGAGCGCGAGGAAGGCCTCGACATTCTTTTCCACTGCGACGCGGCCCACGTACAGGAAAATCGGGTGCGCTGTGTTGAGCACGTTGGCGCGCTGCGGCGTAAAGATGTCGAGGTCGACACCGCGCGTCCACAGTACACCGTGGTCGATGCCGTGCTGGTGCAGGTCGTCGAGCACTACCGGCGTCGGCGCCATCACCGCCTGTGCCGGGCCGTGGAACCAGCGCAGGAAGCGGTAGGTCCAGGCCAGCGGGACGCCGAAGCGCGCTTGCACGTACTCCGGGAAGCGCGTGTGGTAGGCCGTGGTGAACGGCAGGCGCCGGCGCAGCGCATGGCTTCGGGCGGCCAGTCCGAGCGGGCCTTCGGTGGCGATATGCAGGGCATCGGGGCCGAACGCTTCGATGCGCCGCCGCACCCGCGCCGACGGCAACAGCGACAGCCGGATCTCGGGGTAGGTCGGGCACGGCACCGTGCGGAATTCCAGCGGCGTGATCATGTCGACCGTGTGGCCCAGTGCTTCCAGTTCGCGGCGCGTGGACTTGAGCGTGCGCACCACGCCATTGACCTGCGGTTCCCAGGCATCGGTGACGATCAGGATCTTCATGCAGCCTCCTAGGGGGCGTTGGAAGGGCAATGCGGAATCAGGCTTGACGGGCCAGCATCAGCTCGCCACAGCGGCACGGCGCCGGCGGCGGGTGGCCGGTTCGGGCGGATCCAGCAGCGTGGTCCAGTAGACGATCTTCAACTCGCCCTCCATGGTCTCGACCAGCGCCGAGAGGCTTTCTACCCAGTCGCCGTCGTTGCAGTAGAGCTGGCCGTTGACTTCGCGGATCTCGGCCTTGTGGATGTGGCCGCAGACCACGCCATCGCAGCCGCGCCGGCGCGCTTCGTCGACCATCGCGGTCTCGAAGGCGCTGATGTAGTTGACCGCGTTCTTGACCTGGTGCTTCAGGAACTGCGACAGCGACCAGTATGGGAAGCCCAGCCGCGCACGCAGCCGGTTGAAGTGCCGGTTCAGTGCCAGGATCATCGTGTACAGCGAATCGCCCAGGTAGGCGAGCCAGCGTGCGTGCTGCACCACGCCGTCGAACAGGTCGCCGTGCACCACCCACAACCGGCGCCCGGTGGCGGTGACATGGACCGCCTCTTCGCGCACGGTGATGTCGCCGAACGCCATGCCGTCGAACTGGCGCGCGGCTTCGTCGTGGTTGCCGGGCACGTAGATCACCTCGGTGCCCTTGCGCGCCTTGCGCAGCAGTTTCTGCACCACGTCGTTGTGGCTTTGCGGCCAGTACCAGCCGCGGCGCAGCTGCCAGCCGTCGATGATGTCGCCGACCAGGTAGAGCTGGTCGGATTCGTTGTGCTTGAGGAAATCGAGCAGGTAGGTGGCCTGGCAGCCGGGCGTGCCCAGGTGGATGTCGGACAGCCAGATGGCGCGGTAGCGGTGGACCGGGTGCGGCGCGGGCGGATAGGTGTCGGGCTGCTCGCGCAGCGGCGCGAGTGCGGCGGCGTCAAGGCCCGGGGGCAGGAACGCGCTCAGCGGTGCCGCGGTATCCCAGCCGCTGCCGGGACTGCGGCGCAGCCGTTGCTTCAGTTGCGCGGCCTTCGACAGGTATCCGCGCGCGGATCGGAGTGCTTGCACCATGGCAGTCCCGGTAGCGGCAATGGCTGCATTCAGCCAGCGTGCGATGACGGCGCCGTGACGGAAACATGACTGACTTGTGAAGCGTGGAAAACCGTGGCGTAAGCAGGACAGTGGCGATGCCGTCGATGTCGGCTAGCGTCCGCGCGCCGACAGCTCCTGCAGCGCATCCAGCACCGCCCGGATCGCCGCCGGATGCCGCAGCAGCGACACATGGCCGATGCCTGACAGCGCGATATGTCCGGCGCCGTCGAGCCAGCCGGTGCAGGGCGGCCCGGCGATCGAGTCGTGCCAGCTGAACACCGAGATCATGCGGGCGCGCAGGCGCGGGCTTTCCGCGCGGGCAAGCTCGCGCAGCCAGGGGCTGCCACAGCGCATCTGCCTGGCGTTGTGCCCGCCGCCGAAGCGGGCCAGCGCGCTGCCATGGTGCGGGGTGCCGAGGGTCACGATGCCGGCGCAGATGTCTTCGTCGCCAGCCAGTTGCAGCGCCGCGCGTGCCACCAGCCCGCCCATGCTGTGGCACACCAGCAATGGCGCACGGCCGTAAGCCGCGGTCACGCGCCGCATCGCGCTCAGCAGCGCGTGCGCGTAGTCGTCGATATCGCCGAGGACCGGCAGCAGTTCGATCCCTTCGCAGCGGTAGCCCGCGGCCGCCAGCGCGGGCTGCATGTCGAGCCAGATCGCCTGTCCGCAGGCGTAGCCGTGGACCAGCAGCACCGGCGGCGCGTCGCAGCCGGGCAGGGCGTTGGCGGGCGGGGCAAAGTGCGCGCGGGCGCGGAACGGCTGCAGCCAGTCGAACATGCGCAGGACGGACCCGATCTCATTCAGGTAGCAGCGCAGCGCTTCAGGCAAGCGCAACGGGCGGCGTGTCGTGGCAAGTTCTTGCGGTGGTGCGGGCGGGCGGTGGCCTGACGCCACCCACAGGCCGCGCTCGGTAAAGGCAAAGGCAATGGCGATGCCGGCTGCGAAGCCGCCGAGGATCACCGCCATGCCGGCGGCGATCGCGCCCGGCCACGGCCATCCCGCCAGCCGCACCAGGGTGGCGCCGATGCCAAGCGCCGCGGCTGCCTGCGCGGTTACCGCCAGGCGGCGGATGCCGGCGGCACCTAGCGTCATGCCTTGGGCGTGCGCAGGTCCGCGAGCCGCGTGCCGGCGAGGCGGTCGTGCAGGAACTGCCGGCGCGGGTCGAGCCAGGCCAGCAGGATCCAGACCAGCAGGCCGGCGCACAGCACGCCGACGAACGGGCCCTTGACCAGCCCCAGCCAGTGCCCGAGCGCCGCTGACGGCGGCAGCCATAGCCAGGCCAGCACGTAGCGCAGCGCCGCTTGCGGCCAGCGCGGCGGCACGCCGGAGGCGTTCTCGACGCGGATGCGCCAGGTCTGCATGGCCAGGGTCTGGCCGTTGCGCTGCCAGAACCAGGTGAAATACAGGCCCAGCACCACGAAGCTCCACAGCTGGATCGTCAGCGGACCGTCCACGCCGAAATGCTGCAGCAGCGGGCGCAGCAGCAGGTAACAGGCAGTGGAAGCGCTCAGCACGCCGAACAGCAGTACGCCTTCATACAGCATGCAGGCAATGCGGCGGCGTAGTGGCGGTGCCACGGGTGCAGTGGCTGCGGCGGGCTTCGGGTCGAGGGTGGTGGCAGCGGGCATGTCAGGCGAAGAAGGGCGGCACAAGCGAGCGCGGCGCGGGTCGCGCAAGACGGCCATTATGCCAAAGGGCATGCCGGCCACCCATCGGGCGACTACTGGCGCGCCGTGCCTTCAGAGGCCGCGGCGGCCTCGGTAGCGGGTTCCGGGGCGGCCGGAGCTGTGCTGGAGGCCGCAGCAGGCGCGGTTGCGGCCGAGGCGCTGGCTGGAGTGGCTGCCGTGGCTGGCAGCGCGGCCGGTGCGGATGCGTTTGCCGACGATGCGGCCGCGGCAGAATCGGCCTGGGCTTCGCTGGCCGGCTTGCCGGCCGCGCCGGTGGCCTTAGGCTCGTGCCGAACCGCGTGGCTGGTGCCGCCCGGCAGGCGCTTGGTGCTCGGCAGCGCGCTGACGGCACCGGGCCGGCTGGGCACGCGCTCCGCGTCAGCCAGCTTCTTCTTTTGCTCTTCCGGCAGTTGCTGGTACTTGTCCCACGCCTCGGCCTTCTTCTCGGCCGGCAGCGCGCGGGTGATCTGGTAGTTCTCGCGCGCCAGCCGCCGCTGCTGCGGCGTCATCTTGACCCATTCAGCCATGCGCGCCTGCAGCCGCGCCTGTTCCGCCGGCGAGAACTTCGGGTAGCGCTCGGCAATGCGCAGCCACTTGCGGCGGTTCAGTTCGGGCAGGGTGTCCCACAGCGGCTGCAGCGGCGCCAGAATGCGCTGGTTGACCAGGCTCAGCTCGGACCACGCCGGGCGCGCGCTGGCTGCCGCAGGTACTGCCGGTGCCGGCGTGGCGCCGGAAGCGGCTTGTGCGTGCGCGGCGGCTGGCAGCAGGGACCAGCCAGCGGCGGCGCCGGACACGGCCAGCAGCAGCGCGGCCAGCCGGCGGCGCAGGGCGTCGGGGCGGGACAATGCGGGCGCCATGCTATTGCCCGCGTTTCAGGAAGACGTGGAAGCCCTCGTCGGCGTAGGCCGTGGGCGGCAGGTCGTCGAGCAGCATGGCCGCATCGACATCGGCCAGTTCTTCGACGCGTTTCTGCTGCTGCCAGTGATAGATGCCCATCAGGCCTGCGGCCAGCGCCACCAGCGTCCAGATCAGGCCCAGGCGGCGCAGCCAGGCACCGGCGCGGTGCAGCGACGAGTCGTCCTCGTCGAACATTGGAACGTGCGGCCCCGGCATGGCGAGTTGCGGCACCGGCACGGCCACTTCAGCCTTCTTGCGCGCGAGCGCAATCCGGCGCGCGGCGGCAAGCCGTTCGGCAATGTCGGCCGGTAAAGCCTCGGCACTGGCATCGAGTGCCGTGCGAATCTCATGGGCGAAGCGGCGTTCGCGGATATCTCTCTCGTTTATGCTCATAGTCGGACCCCCCGTGCGCGCAAGGCTTGCGCCAGAGTATGCGTGGCACGGGAACAGTGCGTCTTGACGCTACCCTCGGAGCAGCCCATGACGGCTGCGGTTTCGGCAACGTCCATATCTTCCCAGTAACGCATCAGGAATGCCTCGCGTTGACGCGCCGGCAGGCGCTTGATCTCCTGCTCGATGATGTGCATCACCTGTGCGCGCTCGACCTTGTCGGCGCTGCTTTCCGCCGATTCGGAGCCGGCCTGCGCCTCCAGCGTCTCCAGCAGGTCGTTGTCGTCGCCGCCGTCGCGGTCGTCGCGCAGGCTGGAGAACAGCGTGACCCACGTGTTGCGCACCTTCTGGCGGCGGAACCAGTCGTGGATGGTGTTCTTCAGGATGCGCTGGAACAGCGGCGGCAACTCGGCCGCGCCCTTGTCGCCGTATTTCTCGGCCAGCTTGATCATCGCGTCCTGCACGATATCCAGCGCCGCCTCGTCGTCGCGGACCGCGAACACGGCCTGCTTGAAGGCGCGGCGTTCGACGCTGGCGAGAAAATCGGTCAGTTCCTGGTCGGTGGCCATTCAGGCGGAGTGCGGCTTGGTGTGCAGCTTGTTGCGGCTTCGATTGCCCGGCCCCTGCGAATGTGCTGCGTACGGCCCGTAGCATACGCAAGGTGCTGCGATGCTAGCAAAAAAACCCGCGCATGTACCACTTTGTATTGAGGGGAATACATTGCGTAGCCGGAAACCGTCATCCGCCCTGCGTAAAACCCCTGATAAACCGCCGCAAAACAACCATAGACCGCGCTGGTGCATTGCAGTATCATCGAAGGTTCACACGACATCAGTGGTTGTCTCATCCGGCCGCTTATGAGGCGGTCTTCCATGCAGACGCGCACCGCTTGAACCCGAGCCACAAGTTCGGCAGAGAGCATCCAAACAATTTTTTGCCGAAAATTGCAAAGGACTGAAATGAACATGCCCAGCGCGGAATTCTCCCACGCAGACAGCAATTCATCTGCCGCACCCGAAATGATCGGGGCGGAAATCCTCGTTCACGCACTTGCCGAAGAAGGCGTCGAGTACGTCTGGGGCTACCCCGGCGGCGCAGTGCTGTATATCTACGACGAGCTCCACAAGCAAAAGAAGTTCGAGCACATCCTGGTGCGCCACGAGCAGGCCGCGGTCCATGCCGCAGACGGCTATGCACGGGCAACCGGCAAGGTGGGCGTAGCGCTGGTGACTTCCGGTCCCGGCGTGACCAATGCCGTCACCGGCATTGCCACCGCGTACCTCGACTCGATCCCGATGGTGGTGATCACCGGCAACGTGCCGACCCACGCCATTGGCCAGGACGCCTTCCAGGAGTGCGACACCGTCGGCATCACCCGCCCGATCGTCAAGCACAATTTCCTGGTGAAGGACGTGCGCGACCTCGCCGCGACCATCAAGAAGGCGTTCTTCATTGCCTCGACCGGCCGTCCGGGCCCGGTGGTGGTGGACATCCCCAAGGATGTCTCGCGCAATGCCTGCAAGTACGAGTACCCCAAGTCGATCGACATGCGCTCGTACAACCCGGTGAACAAGGGTCACTCGGGCCAGATCCGCAAGGCGGTGGCGCTGCTGCAGAACGCCGAGCGTCCGTACATCTACAGCGGCGGCGGCGTGGTGCTGGCCAATGCCAGCGATGAACTGCGCCAGCTGGCGGCGATGACCGGCCACCCGGTGACCAACACGCTGATGGGCCTGGGCGCGTTCCCCGGCACCCACAAGCAGTTCGTCGGCATGCTCGGCATGCACGGCACGTATGAAGCCAACATGGCCATGCAGAACTGCGACGTGCTGATCGCCATCGGTGCCCGCTTCGATGACCGCGTGATCGGCAACCCGTCGCACTTCACCTCGCAGGCGCGCAAGATCATCCATATCGACATCGACCCGTCGTCGATCTCGAAGCGCGTCAAGGTCGACATCCCCATCGTCGGCAACGTCAAGGACGTGCTGCAGGAACTGATCGCCCAGCTCAAGGCCAGCGACGTCAAGCCCAAGCGCGAAGCCCTGGCGAAGTGGTGGGAGCAGATCGAGCAATGGCGCTCGGTGGACTGCCTGAAGTACGACCGCAACTCCGAGATCATCAAGCCGCAGTACGTGGTGGAAAAGATCTGGGAACTGACCCACGGCGACGCCTTCATCTGTTCAGACGTCGGCCAGCACCAGATGTGGGCCGCGCAGTTCTACAAGTTCAACGAGCCGCGCCGCTGGATCAACTCTGGCGGCCTGGGCACGATGGGCGTGGGCCTGCCGTACGCGATGGGCATCAAGAAGGCGTTCCCGGAGAAGGAAGTCGTCACGATCACCGGTGAAGGCTCGATCCAGATGTGCATCCAGGAACTGTCGACCTGCCTGCAGTACGACACCCCGGTGAAGATCTGCTCGCTCAACAACGGCTACCTCGGCATGGTGCGCCAGTGGCAGGAGATCGAGTACGACAACCGCTACTCGCATTCCTACATGGACGCGCTGCCCGATTTCGTCAAGCTGGCCGAAGCCTACGGGCATATCGGCATGCGCGTCGAGAAGACGTCCGACGTCGAGCCGGCGCTGCGTGAGGCGTTCCGCCTGAAGGACCGTACCGTGTTCCTGGACTTCCAGACCGATCCCACCGAAAACGTCTGGCCGATGGTCCAGGCGGGCAAGGGCATTTCCGAAATGCTGCTCGGCGCGGAGGACCTGTAATGCGACACATTATTTCGGTCCTGCTGGAAAACGAAGCCGGGGCGCTGTCGCGCGTGGTGGGCCTGTTTTCGGCCCGCGGCTACAACATCGAGACGCTGACCGTGGCGCCCACCGAGGATTCCTCGCTGTCGCGCATGACCATCGTCACCACCGGTTCGGATGACGTGATCGAGCAGATCACCAAGCACCTGAACCGCCTGGTGGAAGTGGTCAAGGTGGTCGACCTGACCGAAGGCGCGCACATCGAGCGCGAGCTGATGCTCGTCAAGGTGCGCGCGGTTGGCAAGGAGCGCGAGGAAATGAAGCGCACCGCCGATATCTTCCGCGGCCGCATCATCGATGTCACCGAGAAGACTTACACCATCGAGCTGACCGGCAACGGCGTCAAGCTCGATGCGTTCCTGGACGCAATCGACCGTACCGCCATCCTGGAGACCGTCCGTACCGGCGGCTCGGGCATCGGCCGCGGCGAGCGCATCCTGAAGGTCTGATCCAACGCCGCTCGCACAGGTTCAAGCAGTATCCCCGGGCGGCGCGATCCGTACGCACACAATGCGCACGAGGATGCCGCCCCCCTCATATAAAAGACAGAGATTGAAGGATTTATCATGAAAGTGTTTTACGACAAGGACGCCGACCTCTCGCTGATCAAGGGCAAGAACGTCACCATCATCGGTTATGGCTCGCAGGGCCACGCCCACGCGCTGAACCTGAAGGATTCGGGCGTCAACGTGACGGTCGGCCTGCGCAAGAGCGGCGCGTCGTGGAACAAGGCCGCCAACGCAGGCCTGCAAGTCAAGGAAGTGGCCGAGGCCGTCAAGGGCGCCGACGTGGTCATGATCCTGCTGCCGGACGAGCAGATTGCCGACGTGTACAAGAACGAAGTGCACGACAACATCAAGGAAGGCGCAGCGCTGGCCTTCGCCCACGGCTTCAACGTGCACTACGGTGCCGTGATCCCGCGCGCCGACCTGGACGTGATCATGATCGCGCCGAAGGCCCCCGGCCACACCGTGCGCGCCACGTACACGCAAGGTGGCGGCGTGCCGCACCTGATCGCCGTGCACCAGAACAAGTCCGGCGCCGCCCGTGACATCGCCCTGTCGTACGCCACGGCCAACGGCGGCGGCCGTGCCGGCATCATCGAGACCAACTTCCGCGAAGAAACCGAAACCGACCTGTTCGGCGAGCAGGCCGTGCTGTGCGGCGGTACCGTCGAGCTGATCAAGGCTGGCTTCGAGACCCTGGTGGAAGCCGGCTACGCGCCGGAAATGGCTTACTTCGAGTGCCTGCACGAGCTGAAGCTGATCGTCGACCTGATCTACGAAGGCGGCATCGCCAATATGAACTACTCGATCTCCAACAACGCGGAATATGGTGAGTACGTCACCGGCCCGCGCGTGGTGACCGAAGAGACCAAGAAGGCGATGAAGCAATGCCTGAAGGACATCCAGACCGGCGAATACGCCAAGAGCTTCCTGCTGGAGAACAAGGCCGGCGCCCCGACCCTGATCTCGCGCCGCCGCCTGAACGCCGAGCACGAGATCGAAGTGGTGGGCGAGAAGCTGCGCGCGATGATGCCGTGGATCGCCAAGAACAAGATGGTCGACCAGTCGAAGAACTAAGCTCCGGTCTTCAACACTGGGCTGCCTGATGGCCCGCGCCGCACGGCGGCGGGCCGAAGCCGTTCAGCGTTCCGTGCCTTGCCCTTCTATCATCGGAAGGGGATTGCCGGGACCTGAACGGCTTTTTGTTATCCTTGTCGAACTTTTCGGGCAAGGTGTGCGCATGATGCTGCTCCGCGACATGAGCTGGCCAGCGCCGCCCCGGCGGATATCGCCGCCGCCGTACCGCCTCGCCCTGGTTTTGAATCCACCGAATCTCGTACTGCATGAACTATCCTCATCCGCTGATCGCCCGTGAAGGCTGGCCGTTCCTGGCCGGCGCCTTTGTCATTTCGCTGCTGGTGCACGCCAGCGCGGGCTTCTGGTGGGCGCTGCCGCTGTGGATCATCACGGTGTTCGTGCTGCAGTTTTTTCGCGATCCGCCGCGCCCGATCCCGTCGGCGCCCAACGCGGTGCTGGCGCCGGCCGACGGCCGCATCGTCGTGGTAGAGAAGGCCATGGATCCGTACGCCAACCGCGAGGCGCTGAAGATCAGCGTCTTCATGAACGTTTTCAACGTGCACTCGAACCGCGTGTCTGTCGACGGCGCGGTCGAGAAGGTCGAATATTTCCCGGGCAAGTTCGTCAACGCCGACCTCGACAAGGCTTCGACCGAGAACGAGCGCAATGCCGTGGTCATCCGGCGTGCGACCGACGGCCAGGTGGTCACGCTGGTGCAGGTGGCCGGCCTGGTGGCGCGCCGTATCCTTTGCTACACCAAGGTTGGTGACAAGCTCTCGCGCGGCCAGCGCTATGGCTTCATCCGCTTCGGCTCGCGCGTGGACGTGTACTTGCCGCTCGACGCGCGTCCGCGCGTGACCATTGGCGAGAAGGTGTCGGCGTCGTCGACAATCCTCGCCGAACTCGACGTGAAGTGAGCGAAGGCCTGACCAGCACGACAGGAAGACAGGAGGACTGCGATGGTTGCCTTCCATCGACGTAACAAACGGGCCAGCAGCGGCAACGTGACGCACCTGCGCCCGTTCCGCCATAACCAGCTGCGTGGCGCCGAGGACTATGACGACGATGCCGCGGACGACCACGACATCGCCTACGAGCGTCAGCGGCCGCGCCGCCGCGGCATCTACCTGCTGCCGAATGCGTTCACCACAGCGGCCTTGTTCGCCGGCTTCTTCGCCATCGTGCAGGCGATGAACATGCGCTTCGACGTGGCCGCCATCGCGATCTTCGCGGCCATGGTGCTAGATGGCATGGATGGGCGCGTGGCGCGCATCACCAATACGCAGAGCGCGTTTGGGGAACAGTACGATTCGCTGTCGGACATGACCTCGTTTGGCGTGGCGCCGGCGCTGGTGATGTACGAATGGATCCTGCATGACCTCGGCAAGTGGGGTTGGATTGCTGCCTTTGTCTACTGCACCTGCGCGGCGCTGCGGCTGGCACGCTTCAACGCCAATATCGGCGTGGTCGACAAGCGTTTCTTCCAGGGTTTGCCCAGCCCGGCTGCCGCGGCACTGGTTGCCGGCTTTGTCTGGCTGGTGATCGACAACAAGCTGCCGGTCAAGGAACTGTGGATGCCGTGGGTGGCGTTCGGCATCACGCTGTACGCGGGGCTGTCGATGGTGTCCAACGCGCCGTTCTACAGCGGCAAGGCGCTGGATGTGCGCTACCGCGTGCCGTTCGGCATGATGGTGCTGGTCCTGGTGCTGTTCGTGGTGGTGTCGACCGATCCGCCGGTGGCGCTGTTCGGACTGTTCGTTGCCTACGCGATCTCGGGCTACGTGCTGTGGGGCTGGCGTGCCCTGCATGGGCAGCCGGGCGGGGTCCGCAAGGCGCGCGAAAGCGGCAATGGCGGAAACGGCGGCAACGGTTGATTGTTGCGGGCAGGGAAGGGCGCTACGGCGCCCTTCGTGCTTTCCCGGTCTCACAATTGTTTTCACGCTGCGGCCACTGGCCGTGGCACTCTGCAGTGTTTTCCATTTACCGTCAGGAGGATGTCATGGGCATGTTCGATTTCATCAAGGAAGCGGGGGAAAAGCTGTTCGGCACCGGCGAGGCCAAGGCGGCGCAGCAGGCCGCGGCGGCGGATGCATCGGCCGAGAAGGTCGATGCCGCTAACCGTGCCGCGGGCGAGGCGATCGAGGCGTACATCAAGAAGATGGGACTCGATGCCACCGGGCTGATGGTGCAGGTGGATGGCTCGCAGGGTCTGGTGACGGTATTCGGCGTGGCGCCGGACCAGGCCACGCGCGAGAAGATCATCCTGTGCGCCGGCAACGTCGAGGGCGTGGACAAGGTCGAAGACAAGATGTCGGTCAACGTCGAATCGGCCGAGTCGCAATGGCACACCGTGGTCAAGGGCGACACGCTGTGGGCGATCGCGCAGGCTGCCTATGGCAACGGCGCTGACTACAACAAGATCTTCGAAGCCAACAAGCCGATGCTGTCGCACCCGGACAAGATCTACCCTGGCCAGAAGCTGCGCATCCCGCCCAAGGGTTGAGGCGCGCACAGATCCGCGGGCGCGTGCGGCAAAACCCTGTATTGCACGCGCGCGCCAAACCGGCTATAGTCGCTCCCATGATTTCGCGCCAAGTCCTACTCGCCCGCACCACCCTAGGTGGCCTACTAGGCCATCAGGTCGGGACGCGCGCGCGCTGAGGACAACGCTACCCTTAGCGCGGAATCCGTAAGGAACACCAACGCCCCGGCCTGCTCATGCACGCCGGGGCGTTTTGCATTCCACAGCCGTGGAGCGCGGAACAGGCGGTAAGCCCCGGACGCAGCATGCCGGGGACAGCACACCAGAAAGCTACACAGGAGCTCCACAAAATGTCTGACAAACTCATCATTTTCGACACCACCTTGCGTGACGGCGAGCAGTCGCCCGGCGCTTCCATGACCCGCGAGGAGAAGATCCGCATCGCGCGCCAGCTGGAACGCCTGAAGGTCGATGTGATCGAGGCCGGCTTTGCGGCCAGCTCCAACGGCGACTTCGAAGCCATCCGCTCGATCGCCCAGGTGGTGAAGGACTCGACCATTTGCTCGCTGGCCCGCGCCAACGACAAGGACATTGCCCGCGCGGCCGAGGCGCTCAAGCCCGCCAACTCGTTCCGCATCCACACCTTCATCGCCACGTCCGCGCTGCACATGGAGAAGAAGCTGCGCATGACGCCGGACCAGGTGTATGAGCAGGCCCGCCTGGCAGTGCGCTTTGCGCGCCAGTTCACCGACGATATCGAGTTCTCGCCGGAAGACGGCAGCCGCTCGGACATGGACTTCCTGTGCCGCGTGCTCGAAGGCGTGATCGCCGAGGGCGCGACCACCATCAACCTGCCGGATACCGTGGGCTATGCCGTGCCGGAAGGCTACGCGGAGCTGATCCGCTCGGTGCGCGAGCGCATCCCGAATTCGGACAAGGCGATCTGGTCGGTGCACTGCCATAACGACCTCGGCATGGCAGTGGCCAACTCGCTGGCCGCGGTCAAGCTGGGCGGTGCGCGCCAGGTTGAGTGCACCATCAACGGCCTGGGCGAACGCGCTGGCAACACCAGCCTGGAAGAGGTGGTGATGGCGGTGAAGACCCGTCGCGACTACTTCAACCTGGACGTCGGCGTGGACACCACGCAGATCGTGCCGGCCTCCAAGCTGGTTTCGCAGATCACCGGTTTCGTGGTGCAGCCGAACAAGGCTGTCGTCGGCGCCAACGCCTTTGCGCATGCATCAGGCATCCACCAGGATGGCGTGCTCAAGGCTCGCGACACTTACGAGATCATGCGCGCGGAGGACGTGGGCTGGACCGCCAACAAGATCGTGCTGGGCAAGCTGTCGGGCCGCAATGCGTTCAAGCAGCGCCTGCAGGAACTCGGCATCGAGCTCGACAGCGAGAGCGAAGTCAACGCCGCCTTCACCCGCTTCAAGGAATTGGCCGACCAGAAGGCGGAGATTTTCGACGAAGACATCATGGCGATCGTCTCGAACGAGGCCCAGCATGACGCGAACGAGCACTTCCGCTTCATCTCGTTGTCGCAGCGTTCCGAGACCGGCGAGCGCCCGCATGCACGCGTGGTGTTCAGCATGGACGGCCAGGAGCAGAGCGGCGAAGGCGAGGGCAACGGCCCGGTCGACGCCACGCTGCATGCGATCGAGTCGCGCGTGTCCAGCGGCGCCGAGATGGTCCTGTACTCGGTGAACGCGATCACCGGCGGCACGGAGGCCCAGGGCGAAGTGACCGTGCGCCTGTCCAAGGGCGGGCGCATCGTCAACGGCGTAGGCACCGACCCGGATATCGTCGCCGCCTCGGCCAAGGCCTACCTGGCCGCGCTGAACAAGCTGCACGACAAAGCCGTGCAGAAGATCAACCCGCAGATCTGACCAAGGCTTCTGCGTTAGACGGCGGACGGCTTACCCGGCCTGAGCGTACGGACCAAGCCCGCCATTCCCGACCCGGGGATGGCGGGCTTTTTCCATGGCATCATCGGCGGCGCTCGTCGGGGTCGTAGAGCGGATCGGGCGTGATCTGGGTCTGGCGCAGGACGCCGGCGTCGTCGAAATAGAAATTGAACAGAGACGGCCACACGTCTTCGTGGCGGAAGCGGTACGACCAGGCTTCGCGCCGCATCCGCGGGTAGTACTCGACCGGCAGCCGCGTCACGCCAAAGTGCTCGGCGACGTCCTCCCGGGTCCAGGTGCCGACCTGCGCCTTGTACAGCTCCAGCGTCGAGAGCATGTTGCGGAAGCTGGTGAGGTTGCCGTTGCGATCGAATTCGGCCCCGTAGGCGTACTGGCCCAGCGGCTGCTTGGAGTAGATCCAGCGCGAGGTGCCGTCGGGCAGGTTGAAGATATCGGTGGGCGGCCCGAATGTCGCCTGGACCGTCGCCTTGGGCTGGCCGACCAGCTTGGTGCCTTCCTGGACCGGCATCAGCGTGGTGCAGGCGCAGAGCAGGGCGGCAGCAAACGCCAGGGTAAGCCGGCGGGCACCGCCGGCAATTGCAGGGTTCATGACGGCCTCGGTCAGTGCTTTGGTGATATCGAGAGTGTAGTCCCGCGCCTGCCATTGTGTGGCCTTGGCGCTGCTTTTCGGTGCTACTTCGCGCAACATGCCGGCATTCGCGACAAATCCCGGTGTGCGCGAGGCGAGTGGCCTCATTTGCGCCCGACCGGCGTGCTGCCGTACCATCCACCGCTTTCCGGGAGAGACTATGCAGGGTGTGGCGCGGTTGCGAGGTTGGTTGGGCGGCCTTTTGTTGGTAGTGGCAGCGGGCGCGTCTGCCCAGGAGCCGATCCGGCTGGGGATGATCGACGGTCTTTCCGGTCCGTTCGCCAACGCGGGCGAGGCAGTGGCGCGCAACCTGCGCCTGGCAATCGAGCGCGTCAATGCCCGCGGCGGCGTCAAGACGGCCGAGGGCGCCCGGCCACTCGAGCTGGTGACGTTCGACAGCAAGGGTAATGTCGACGAGAGCCTGATCCAGTTCCGGGCGCTGACTGACCGGCGCATTCCCTTCGTCCTGCAGGGCAACAGCTCGGCCGTGGCCGGGGCACTGGTTTCTGCCATCAACCGCCACAATGCGCGCCAGCCCGATGCGCGCGTGCTGTTCCTGAACTATTCGGCAGTCGATCCCAGCCTGACCAACGAGAACTGCAGCTTCTGGCATTTCCGTTTCGATGCCAGCGCCGACATGCGCATGCAGGCGCTGACCGAGGTGATCCGGCAGGACCAGTCCGTGCGCAAGGTCTACCTGATTGACCAGGACTACAGCTTCGGCCACCAGGTGGCGCGTTCGGCGCGAGAGATGCTGGCCGCGCGCCGCCCGGACATCCAGGTCGTCGGCGACGAATTCCATCCGATCGGCAAGATCAAGGATTTTGCCCCCTATATCGCCAAGATCAAGGCGAGCGGCGCCGACGCGGTCATCACCGGCAACTGGGGCAACGACCTGACCCTGATGGTCAAGGCTGCGCGCGAGGGCGGGCTGCAGGCCAAGTTCTACACCTTCTACGGCAACGGCCTGGGTGCCCCCGCGGCAATGGGCGATGCCGGCGTCGGCCGCGTTCTGGCGGTGGCCGAATGGCACCCGAACGTGGGCGGCGCCGCCTCGGATGCGTTTTACCAGCAGTTCCGCGCGCGTTACCCCGAGCCGAAGGATGATTACGTGCATCTGCGCATGCAGATGATGGTGGAAATGCTGGCACGCGCCATCGAAAAGGCAGGCTCCACCGACGCGGTCAAGGTGGCGCGGGCGCTGGAGAACATGCGCTATGTCAACGACTTCCATGAGGCAACCATCCGCGCGGACGACCACCAGGTACTGCAGCCGCTGTATGTGTCCGTGATGGACAGGCAGGGCGGTGCGGTGCGGTTCGACAACGAGGGCTCGGGCTACGGTTTCCGGACCGTGCGCAAGCTCAAGGCCGCGCAGACCACGCTGCCGACCACCTGCCGGATGGAGCGCCCTTGAGCGCTGGAATGCTGCCCAGGGTGGGGCGGTTCTCCGCGCGCGCCTTTTCGGCTATAATCCGCGGCTGTCGTCGACTGGCCCCTGGCCGGATGGCGGCAAATCCGTGACACGACGCATGCGGCGCATCCCGCGCTGTGGCGTTCGCAAGTGAAAGGAAATCATCATGGCAGTCGCCGATATCAACAAGTCTGAAGTCATCAAGCAGTTCGCACGTGGCGCCAACGACACCGGTAGCCCGGAAGTGCAAGTGGCCCTGCTGACCACCCGCATCAACGAACTGACCCCCCACTTCAAGGCCAACATGAAGGATCACCACAGCCGCCGCGGCCTGCTGCGCATGGTGAGCCGCCGCCGCCGCCTGCTGGACTACCTCAAGTCCAACGACGCCGACCGCTACCGCGCCCTGATCGAAAAGCTGGGCCTGCGCAAGTAAGCTTGCGCAAGAGGTTGCGGACGATGGCAGCGCGATTCCAGGGTTTGCACGGTATCGCGTGAGGCCTGGATGCCTGCTTCAGCATTGCTGGGGCAGGCATTTTGCATTTCTGGCCGGGCGATTTCCGCGCCGGCCGGCAATGCTGCAGGTTGTTGGAGTGATTTTCGCTTCACTGTTTCCGGAGAATCCCGATTCGCCGGAACCCCGTTGCGGCAAGGCGCGCAACGGAGTAAGTTGTTCTTTTTTCTGGGTTTAGTATCCGGACCGGCCAAGGAAACAGGGCTTTGTGTCATTCCAGCGCGGCATCGGCAACAGTGCCGCGCTGGAATGGCATAGCACTTCCCTGCGACTGCAGCTGTCTCCGGCAGTTTGCCTGCGGCTGAGAACGCAGGCGTGGCACGCTGCGCAATGATCGCGAGCAGTGATCGCGGCGTGCACGCAAGACAAGGAATGCACATGTCCATGTTCAACAAGATCGTCAAGGAATTCCAATGGGGCCAGCACACGGTCCGCATGGAAACCGGCGAAATCGCCCGCCAGGCCGGCGGCGCCGTGCTCGTCGATGTGGAAGACACCGTGGTGCTGGCGACCGTGGTCGCCGCCAAGAACCCGAAGCCGGGCCAGGACTTCTTCCCGCTGACCGTCGACTACATCGAGAAGACCTATGCGGCCGGCAAGATCCCCGGCGGCTTCTTCAAGCGTGAAGGCCGTCCGTCGGAGAACGAGACCCTGACCTCGCGCCTGATCGATCGTCCGCTGCGTCCGCTGTTCCCGGAAGGCTTCTACAACGAAGTGCAGGTGGTGGTGCACGTGGTGTCGCTGAACCCGGAAGTGCCCGCCGACATCCCCGCGCTGATCGGCGCGTCGGCCGCGCTGGCCGTGTCGGGCATCCCGTTCAGCGGCCCGGTGGGCGCCGCGCGCGTGGGCTACAAGGACGGCCAGTACCTGCTGAACCCGACCCGCTCGCAGATCGCCACCTCGGACCTGGACCTGGTGGTCGCCGGCACCGAGCGCGCCGTGCTGATGGTCGAGTCGGAAGCCAACCAGCTGTCGGAAGACGTGATGCTGGGCGCCGTGGTCTATGGCCACGAGCAGATGCAGACCGCCATCAACGCCATCCATGAACTGGTGCGCGAAGGCGGCAAGCCCGAGTGGGACTGGACCGCAGCCGCCAAGAACGAGCCGCTGATCGCCAAGGTCACCGAAGTCGCGCTGCCGCTGCTGCAGGAAGCCTACCAGCTGCGCCAGAAGTCGGCCCGCAGCCAGAAGCTGAAGGAAGTGTCGGCCAACGTGGCCGCCGCGCTGGCAGAAGCCGGCGTGGAAGCCGACAAGGTGGAAGTCGGCAACATCATGTTCGACCTGGAAGCCAAGATCGTCCGCGGCCAGATCCTGAACGGCGAGCCGCGCATCGACGGCCGCGACACCCGCACTGTGCGTCCGATCGAGATCCGTTCGTCGGTGCTGCCGCGCGCGCACGGCTCGGCGCTGTTCACACGCGGCGAGACGCAGGCGCTGGTGGTGGCGACGCTGGGCACCAAGGGCGACGAGCAGATCATCGACGCGCTGGCCGGCGAATACCGCGACCGCTTCATGCTCCACTACAACATGCCCCCGTTCGCCACCGGTGAAACCGGCCGCGTGGGCAGCCCGAAGCGCCGCGAAATCGGCCACGGCCGCCTGGCCAAGCGCGCACTGATCCCGGTGCTGCCGAAGGACGATGAATTCGCCTACACCATCCGCCTGGTTTCGGAGATCACCGAATCCAACGGCTCGTCGTCGATGGCTTCGGTCTGCGGCGGCTGCCTGGCGCTGATGGACGCCGGCGTTCCGGTCAAGGCGCACGTGGCCGGCGTGGCCATGGGCCTGATCCTGGAAGGCAACAAGTTCGCCGTGCTGACCGACATCCTGGGCGATGAAGATCACCTGGGCGACATGGACTTCAAGGTGGCGGGTACCGACAACGGCATCACCGCGCTGCAGATGGACATCAAGGTCCAGGGCATCACCAAGGAGATCATGCAGGTTGCGCTGGCGCAGGCCAAGGAAGGCCGCCTGCACATCCTGTCGAACATGCAGGAAGCCATGGGCCACGCCCGCACCGAACTGTCGGAGCACGCCCCGCGCATGATCACCATGAAGATCCATCCGGACAAGATCCGCGAAGTGATCGGCAAGGGCGGTTCGACCATCCAGGCTCTGACCAAGGAAACCGGCACCACCATCGACATCCAGGAAGACGGCACCATCACCATCGCCTCGACCTCGACCGAAGGCATGGCCGAAGCCAAGCGCCGCATCGAGGGCATCACCGCGGAAGCCGAAGTGGGCAAGATCTACAGCGGCACCGTGCTGAAGCTGCTGGACTTCGGCGCGATCGTCAACATCCTGCCGGGCAAGGATGGCCTGCTGCACATCTCGGAAATCGTCAACGAGCGTGTGAAGGACATCAAGGACTGGCTGAAGGAAGGTCAGCAGGTCCGCGTCAAGCTGATCCAGGCTGACGAGAAGGGTCGCCTGCGCCTGTCGCTGAAGGCCGCGCTGGCCGAAGAGGGCGGCAGCATCAGCCCGATCAACGCTGGTGAAGGCGCTGCTCCGGCAGCACCGGCCGGCGGCTCGGAACAGCAGCAGTAAGCAGGGCAGTGACTGTCCCAAAGGTGCCGCCGCAAGGCGGTGCCGTGGAAAAACGGCCGGGCGATGCCCGGCCGTTTTTTTGTTTACACTGCGGCAACCCATCGAGCGAAGGCTCACACCGAGCAAAGACAAGGAGCAAAGAAGCATGCAAGCCATCGAGATCCGCGAATACGGCGCCCCCGAAGTCCTTCAGCTGACTGAGCGGCCCGATCCCGTGCCCACCGCGGGCGAGGTGCTGATCCGCGTGGCGGCCGCCGGCGTGAATCGCCCGGACGTGTTCCAGCGCACCGGCAATTACCCCGTGCCGCCGGGTGCGTCGGATCTGCCTGGCCTGGAAGTGGCGGGCGTGGTGGTGGGCGGCGACCTGTCCCATGTCGACAACCGCTTCGGCCTCAAGGTGGGCGACCGCGTCTGCGCGCTGGTGCAGGGCGGTGGCTACGCGCAACTGTGCACCGCGCCGCTGGCGCAGGTATTGCCGGCGCCCGACGGTCTCAGCGATATCGAAGCCGCGGCGCTGCCGGAAACCTTCTTTACGGTGTGGAGCAATGTGTTCGACCGCGGCTACCTGGGCCAGGGGCCGCGTGGCAAGGACGAAACGCTGCTGATCCAGGGCGGCTCCAGCGGCATCGGCACCACCGCGATCCAGGTCGCGAAGGCGCTGGGCTTCAAGGTGTTCGTCACGGCGGGCACCGATGAAAAGTGCAAGGCGTGCGAGGACCTGGGGGCCGATCGCGCGATCAACTACAAGACGCAGGATTTCGTGGCCGAGGTGGCGGCGCTGACCGGTGGCAAGGGCGTCGATGTGATCCTCGACATGGTCGCCGGCCCGTACCTGGCGCGCGAGTTGAAGTGCATCGCCGACGACGGCCGCATTGTCATCATTGCGCTGCTGGGCGGCGCCAAGGCTGAGATCCCGCTGGGCGATATCCTGCGCCGCCGCATCACCGTGACCGGCTCCACGCTGCGACCGCGTCCGGCGTCGTTCAAGGGCAAGATCGCCGCGGCGCTGCACGAGCAGGTGTGGCCGCTGCTGGCCGCTGGCAAGATCAAGCCGGTGATCCACCAGGTCTTCCCGGCCGCGCAGGCCGCCGACGCGCACCGCCTGATGGAGTCGAGCGAGCACATCGGCAAGATCGTGCTGACGTGGTGATGCCGCGCGCCGCCTGCTGGCGCTGAATATGCCGGCATCGGCACGGCGCAGAAAAATGCCGCCGCCCGCCGTTGTCGGGCGGCGGTAGCGTCCCGCCCCTGCCACACGCTACAATAGCGGGTTTGATTTTGGAGGGGCACTTCGTGAGACAAAAGCTCGTCATCGGCAATTGGAAGATGCATGGCAGCCTGGCTGCGAACGCGGCGCTGCTGGAGGGAATCAAGGCCGGCGTGGCGCGTGCGTCGCTGGCGGTGTGCGCACCGTTCCCCTATCTTGCACAATGCCAGGCGGTGCTGAACGGCTCGCAAGTGACCTGGGGTGCGCAGGACGTCTCGGCGGAGGCGCGCGGTGCCTTCACCGGCGAAGTGGCTGCTTCCATGCTGGGTGAGTTCGGCTGCACTTATGCCCTGGTCGGCCACTCTGAGCGCCGCACCTACCATGCCGAGACTGACCAGGTTGTCGCCGCCAAGGCGCTGCGCGCGCTGGAATTCGGTATTGTCCCCGTGGTCTGCGTAGGCGAAACGCTGGCCGAGCGCGAGGCCGGCCAGACCGAGGCCGTGGTTGGCCGTCAGCTGCAGGCAGTGCTGGAAGTGCTGTCGGTGGAGCAGCTGGGCCGCGTAGTGCTGGCCTATGAGCCGGTCTGGGCGATCGGCACCGGCAAGACCGCGACCAGCGAGCAGGCGCAAGCCGTGCATGCTTTCCTGCGCGGCAAGGTGGCGGCGCGCGACGCCGGCGTGGCCGAGCGCTTGGCCATCCTGTACGGTGGCAGCGTCAAGCCGGACAATGCCGCCGAGCTGTTTTCCATGGCCGATATCGACGGGGGGCTGATTGGTGGCGCCTCGCTGAAGTCGGAAGATTTTCTCGCGATCGGCAACGCCTGAATGCCGGCCGTTCCGATCGTTTCGATCAGGAAGTAACCAGGCAAGTAACGCTTATTTAAATCAAATGGCAATCTTCAAGACTTTGTTGGTGGTGTTGCAGGTGCTGTCGGCCCTGGGCGTGATTGGCCTGGTGCTGATCCAGCATGGCAAGGGTGCCGATGTGGGCGCGGCATTCGGCTCGGGCGCCTCGGGCAGCCTGTTCGGTGCCACCGGCTCGGCAAACTTCCTGTCGCGTACCACCGCCGTGCTGGCCACGCTGTTCTTCGTGTGCACGCTGGCGCTGACGTTGCTGGGCAACTACAAGCCCGCTGCGTCGCTGGGCGTGATGGGCGCCGCTCCGGCTTCAGCGCCGGCCACGGCAGGCGCATCGGCTCCTGTCGCTGCCCCGGCAGCCGCTGCTGACGCTTCGGCACCCGCAGCTCCCGCTGTACCGAAATAATCCGATTGCCTTGCGGCGGATTCCTGAGTTTTTTTGCAGTTGTGCGTTGAACAAAGCAAGAAATTTAGGTTAGAATGCAAGGCTTGAAACGATTCCCCAGCGATGGGTCTTAAGCGAAGGCAAAATGCCCCAGCGAGAGTCCTGAAGGGCCTGAAAACCCGGCGCCAGGCAATATTGTTTCTCCCCCAGCCGACGTGGTGAAATTGGTAGACACGCTATCTTGAGGGGGTAGTGGCGAAAGCTGTGCGAGTTCGAGTCTCGCCGTCGGCACCAAACAACTTGATCGGAGTCCCTGGCCGGGCAATGCACCCGCGCATGGGGCTCCGGCAGTCCGCAAGGCGGCGCGCCATGGTTCTCGTGGCTTAGCGCCTGGGGTGGGCAACAGGACGCCGCTTCAGCTGGTGCTGTTGACAACATTCCAGATAAGGCTGGCCGTACCTTGAATCTCGAAGCCTACTTCCCCGTTCTCATCTTCATCATCTTCGGTGTCGTGCTCGGCGTGGCATTGATGTCGATTGGTCGGATCCTCGGTCCGAACAAGCCCGATCCCGCGAAGCTGTCGCCGTACGAGTGCGGCTTCGAAGCGTTCGAGGATGCGCGCATGAAGTTCGACGTGCGCTACTACCTCATCGCCATCCTTTTTATCCTGTTCGATCTCGAAACCGCCTTCCTGTTTCCCTGGGGTGTTGCCCTGAGGGATATCGGCTGGCCGGGTTTCATCGCCATGGGCGTGTTTCTGCTGGAATTCATCGTGGGCTTCGTCTACATCTGGAAAAAGGGCGCGCTCGATTGGGAGTGATGTGAAATGGCAATCGAAGGCGTTCTCAACGAAGGCTTTGTCACGACTACCGCTGACAAGCTGATCAATTGGACCCGCACGGGGTCGCTGTGGCCGATGACTTTCGGCCTGGCCTGCTGTGCCGTGGAAATGATGCATGCCGGCGCCGCGCGCTATGACCTGGACCGCTTCGGCGTGGTGTTCCGCCCGTCGCCGCGCCAGTCGGACGTGATGATCGTGGCCGGCACGCTGTGCAACAAGATGGCCCCCGCGCTGCGCAAGGTCTACGACCAGATGGCGGAGCCGCGCTGGGTGATCTCCATGGGCTCGTGCGCCAATGGCGGCGGCTACTACCACTATTCGTACTCGGTGGTGCGTGGTTGCGATCGGATCGTGCCAGTGGATATCTACGTGCCGGGCTGCCCGCCGACGGCTGAGGCGCTGATCTACGGTGTGATCCAGCTGCAGAACAAGATCAAGCGTACCAACACCATCGCGCGCAAGGGCTGAAATGGCGAAGCTCGACATCCTGAAGACCGCGCTCGAGAAGGCTCTCGGCAAGCGCGTGCAGAAACTGATCGAGGCGACCGGCGAGTTGACGCTGATCGTCAAGGCCGACGACTACCTGGAAGCCGCCCGCATCCTGCGCGATGATCCCTCGCTGCGCTTCGAGCAGCTGATCGATCTGTGCGGCGTGGATTATTCCGACTTCGGCGACGGCGCATGGGACGGCCCGCGCTTTGCCGCCGTCTCGCACCTGCTGTCGATTACCCACAACTGGCGCGTGCGCCTGCGCGTGTTCGCTCCGGACGACGATTTCCCGGTGGTGGCCAGCCTGATCGACGTGTGGAACTCGGTGAACTGGTTCGAGCGCGAAGCCTTCGATTTCTACGGCATCGTGTTTGACGGCCACCCGGACCTGCGCCGCATCCTGACCGACTACGGTTTCGTCGGCTATCCGTTCCGCAAGGATTTCCCGGTCTCCGGCTATGTCGAGATGCGCTACGACCCCGAACAGAAGCGGGTCATCTACCAGCCGGTCACGATCGAGCCGCGCGAAATCACGCCGCGCGTGATCCGCGAGGACAAGTACGGCGGTTTGGAGCACTGAGAACGCGCCATGGCAGACATCAAGAATTACACCCTGAACTTCGGCCCGCAGCACCCGGCCGCGCACGGCGTGCTGCGCCTGGTGCTGGAGCTGGACGGCGAAGTCATCCAGCGCGCCGATCCCCACATTGGCCTGCTGCACCGTGCCACCGAGAAGCTGGCCGAACAGAAGTCCTGGATCCAGAGCGTGCCCTACATGGACCGCCTCGACTACGTGTCGATGATGGTCAACGAGCACGCCTACGTGATGGCGATCGAGCGCCTGCTGGACGTCGAAGTGCCGGTCCGCGCGCAGTACATCCGCGTGATGTTCGACGAGATCACCCGCATCATGAATCACTTGATGTGGATCGGTGCGCACGCACTCGACGTGGGCGCGATGGCGGTGTTCCTGTACGCCTTCCGCGAGCGCGAAGACCTGTTCGACATGTACGAGGCGGTGTCGGGCGCGCGCATGCACGCGGCCTACTATCGTCCGGGTGGCGTCTACCGCGACCTGCCTGACACGATGCCGCAATATCGTGCCTCGAAGATCCACAACGAGCGCGCCATCAAGGTGATGAACGAAGCGCGTTCGGGCTCGCTGCTGGACTTCATCGAGGACTTCACCAACCGCTTCCCGAAGTACGTCGACGAGTACGAGACGCTGCTGACCGACAACCGGATCTGGAAGCAGCGCCTTGTGGACATCGGCGTGGTCAGCCCGGAACGTGCGATGCAGATGGGCTTTACCGGTCCGATGCTGCGCGGCTCGGGCATCGAGTGGGATCTGCGCAAGAAGCAGCCGTACGAGGTGTACGACAAGGTGGACTTCGACATCCCGGTGGGCGTGGGCGGCGACTGCTACGCGCGCTACCTGGTGCGCGTGGAAGAGATGCGCCAGTCCAACCGCATCATCAGGCAGTGCATCGAATGGCTGCGCCGCAACCCGGGCCCGGTGATCACCGATAACCACAAGGTGGCGCCGCCCTCGCGCGTGGACATGAAGTCCAACATGGAAGAACTGATCCACCACTTCAAGCTGTTCACCGAAGGCATGCATGTGCCCGAAGGCGAAGCGTACGCAGCGGTGGAGCACCCGAAGGGCGAGTTCGGCATCTACGCGATCTCGGACGGCGCGAACAAGCCGTACCGCCTGAAGATCCGTGCGCCTGGCTTCCCGCACCTGGCCGCGCTGGACGAGATGGCCAAGGGACACATGATTGCTGACGCGGTAACGATCATCGGCACGCAAGACATCGTCTTCGGCGAGATCGACCGCTAATCACGGACCGCCGGCCCGGACGACGATCCGGGCGCTTTCCGAGGAGCTCCGCCGAGCGGAGCGGCCCGGAAGACCCGCGGCGGACCGGCAAGGCCTAAGGCCCGCCGGCGGAACGGCAGCGACGGCTGCAAACCTGCGGATGGACGCCCAGTGGCGCTGCATCCGCCGTTTTACTGCAATGACCATGCTATCAGCAGAAGCTCTCAAGGAAATCGATCGCGCGATCGCGAAGTATCCGGCCGACCAGAAGCAGTCGGCCGTGATGGCGGCGCTTGCCGTGGCACAGGGCGAGGTGGGCTGGGTTTCCCCTGAAGTCATGCAGTTCGTCGCCAATTACCTCGAGATGCCGCCCGTGTGGGTGGAAGAGGTGGCGACCTTCTACAACATGTACGACACCAAGCCGGTGGGCAAATTCAAGCTCGCCGTCTGCACCAACCTGCCGTGCGCCCTGTCGGGCGGCGAGCGGGCCGGCGACTACCTGAAGCGCAAGCTCGGGATCGACTACAACGAGACCACCGCTGACGGCTGCTTCACCCTGAAAGAGGGCGAGTGCATGGGCGCCTGCGGCGACGCGCCGGTGATGATCGTCAACAACACCCGCATGTGCAGCTTCATGAGCGACGACAAGCTCGACGCGCTTGTCGACGAGCTCAAGAGCGAAGCCGCCAAGGGGGGCAAGTAACATGACCAGTCTGCACGACCGCCATATCCAGCCGCTGATCCTGGCCGGCCTGGACGGCAAGAATTGGCACCTGGAAGACTACGTCAAGCGTGGCGGCTACCAGCAACTGAAGCGCATCCTGACCGAGAAGATCCCGCCCGAGCAGGTGATTGCCGACGTCAAGGCCTCCGGCCTGCGCGGCCGCGGCGGCGCGGGTTTCCCGACCGGCCTGAAGTGGAGCTTCATGCCGCGCACGTTCCCGGGTCAGAAATACCTGGTCTGCAACACCGATGAAGGCGAGCCCGGCACGTTCAAGGACCGCGACATCATCCGCTACAACCCGCACTCGCTGATCGAAGGCATGGCCATCGGCGCGTATGCGATGGGCATCACCGTGGGCTACAACTACATCCACGGCGAGATCTGGAACGAGTACAAGATCTTCGAGGAAGCCCTCGAAGAGGCGCGTGCTGCCGGCTTCCTGGGTGACAACATCCTGGGTTCGGGCTTTGATTTCCAGCTGCACGCCCACCACGGCTACGGCGCCTACATCTGCGGCGAGGAAACCGCGCTGCTCGAATCGCTGGAAGGCAAGAAGGGCCAGCCGCGCTTCAAGCCGCCGTTCCCGGCCAGCTTCGGCCTGTACGGCAAGCCGACCACGATCAACAACACCGAGACCTTTGCCGCGGTGCCGTTCCTGCTGGCCATCGGTCCCGAGAACTATCTGAAGCTGGGCAAGCCGAACAACGGCGGCACCAAGATCTTCTCGATCTCGGGCGACGTCGAGCGTCCCGGCAACTACGAGATCCCGCTGGGCACGCCGTTCGCCAAGCTGCTGGAACTGGCCGGCGGCATGCGCGGCGGCAAGCGCATCAAGGCGGTGATCCCGGGCGGTTCGTCCGCGCCGGTGGTGCCGGGCGACCTGATGATGGCGTCCGACATGGACTACGACTCGATCGCCAAGGCCGGCTCGATGCTGGGCTCGGGCGCGGTGATCGTGATGGACGAGACGCGCTGCATGGTCCGCTCGCTGCTGCGCCTGTCGTACTTCTATTTTGAGGAATCGTGCGGCCAGTGCACGCCGTGCCGCGAAGGCACCGGCTGGCTGTATCGCATGGTCAATCGCATCGAACACGGAGAAGGGCGCCAGGAAGACCTGGACCTGCTCAACAACGTCGCGGAAAACATCATGGGCCGCACCATCTGCGCGCTCGGCGATGCCGCGGCGATGCCGGTCCGCGGCATGCTCAAGCACTACTGGAAAGAGTTCGAATATCACGTCGAACACAAGCAGTGCATGGTTCCGGCCTACATCTAAGCGTGGCAGAACATGGTTGAACTAGAGATCGACGGCAAGAAGGTTGAGGTTGCTGAGGGCAGCCTGGTGATGGAAGCGGCCCGCAAGCTGGGCACCTATATCCCGCACTTCTGCTACCACCGCAAACTGTCCATCGCGGCCAATTGCCGCATGTGCCTGGTCGAGGTCGAGAAGGCCCCGAAGGCGCTGCCCGCCTGCGCGACGCCGGTGACCCCCGGCATGAAGGTCTTCACCAATTCGGAGAAGGCAGTCAAGGCGCAGAAGTCCGTGATGGAATTCCTGCTGATCAACCACCCGCTGGATTGCCCGATCTGCGATCAGGGCGGCGAGTGCCAGCTGCAGGACCTGGCCGTGGGCTACGGTGCATCGGAGTCGCGCTACAAGGAAGAGAAGCGCGTGGTGTTCCACAAGAACGTGGGCCCGCTGATCTCCATGGAGGAGATGACCCGCTGCATCCATTGCACCCGCTGCGTGCGCTTCGGCCAGGAAGTGGCCGGCGTGATGGAGCTAGGCATGCTGGGCCGCGGCGAGCACTCGGAGATCACCACCTTCGTCGGCAAGACCGTTGACTCGGAGTTGTCGGGCAACATGATCGACCTGTGCCCGGTCGGCGCGCTGACCAGCAAGCCGTTCCGCTACTCGGCCCGTACCTGGGAGCTGGCCCGCCGCAAGTCGGTGTCGCCGCACGACGGCCTGGGCGCGAACCTGGTGGTGCAGACCAAGAACCAGCGCGTGATGCGCGTGCTGCCGCTGGAAAACGAAGACATCAACGAGTGCTGGATTTCCGACAAGGACCGCTTCTCGTATGAAGGCCTGAACAGCGCCGACCGCCTGACCCGCCCGCTGCTGAAGCAAGGCGGCGAATGGATGGAAACCGACTGGCAGACCGCGCTGGAATACGTGGCCAATGGCCTGGCCGGCATCAAGCGCGAGCATGGTGCCGACCAGATCGCCGCGCTGGCCAGCCCGCACAGCACGCTGGAAGAACTGTTCCTGCTGGGCAAGCTGGTGCGTGGCCTGGGCAGCGACAACGTCGACTTCCGCCTGCGCCAGTCCGACTTCTCGGCCGCGCTGAAGGGCGCGCCGTGGCTGGGCCTGCCGGTGGCTGACGTCACCGCGCTGCAACGCGTGCTGGTGATCGGCTCGTCGCTGCGCAAGGATCATCCGCTGCTGGCCTCGCGCCTGCGCCAGGCGACCAAGAAGGGCGCCCGCGTGGCCGTGCTGGGCGCCGGCGGTGAAGACCTGCTGATGCCGGCGACCCGCATCGACGTGGCGCCGTCCGGCTGGACCGCCGCACTGGCCGGCGTGGCCCGTGCCGTGGCCGCCGCCAAGGGCGTAGCCGCCCCGGCCGGCACCGATGGTTTCGATGGTGGCGATGCCGCCGCCAAGGTGGCGGAAGCGCTGCTGCAGGGCGAGCGCCGTGCCGTGTTCCTCGGCAACGAGGCGGTGCGTCATCCGCAGTTCTCGGCGCTGCATGCGCTGGCACAGTGGATCGCCACCGCAACGGGTGCGACGCTGGGCTTCCTGACCGAAGCGGCCAACACCGTCGGCGGCTACATCGCCGGCGCGCTGCCGAAGCAAGGCGGCGCCAACGCGCAGGCGATGCTGGACGCGCCGCGCAAGGCCTATATCCTGCTGAACACCGAGCCGGAATTCGACACCGCCGATCCGGGCAAGGCACTGGCCGCGCTGTCGCAGGCCAACACCGTGGTGGTGCTGTCGCCGTTCCGTTCGGAAGCGGCCATGCAGTACGCCGACGTGATCCTGCCGGTGACGCCGTTCACCGAAACCTCCGGCACGTTCGTCAACTGCGAAGGCAAGGCACAGAGCTTCAATGGCGTGGTCCGCGCGCTGGGCGAGTCGCGCCCGGGCTGGAAGGTGCTGCGCGTGCTGGGCAACCTGCTGGACGTCGCCGGCTTCGACTACGAGACCGCTGAGTCGGTCCGTGCCGAAGCGCTGTCGGCCCCGGTCGAGGCCCAACTGGACAACGCCACCGATGCGCCGATCCGCGTAGCCGCCGCCGTCGCCAACGGCATCGAACGTATCGCCGACGTGCCTATCTACCACGCCGACCCGATCGTGCGCCGCGCCGACTCGCTGCAGCTGACCGCTGCCGCGCGCCGCGCCATGCAGATCGCGCTGCCGGCCGACATGTTTGCCCGCCTGGGCATCCAGTCGGGCGATCCGGTCCGCGTCACGCAAGGGCAGGGCAGCGTGGTGCTGCCGGCCGTGCTCGAAGCCACGCTGCCGGGCAACACCGTGCGCGTGCCGGCGGCAACGCCCGCGGCCATGGGCCTGGGCGGCATGTTCGGCACGGTCACCGTAGAGAAGGCCATCGACCTGGCACCGGCCACCACCGGCGCCGTGGCCACGGCGTAAGAACAAGAGCGAGAAGAAGACATGATTGACTGGATTACCTCGCAAGGGCAGGGCGTACTGGGCGCGTACTGGACGCCGCTGTGGATCCTGATCCGCGCCGTGCTGATCGTGGTGCCCCTGCTGCTGTGCGTGGCTTACCTGATCCTGTGGGAGCGCAAGTTGATCGGCTGGATGCACGTGCGTCTGGGCCCGAACCGCGTCGGCCCGCTCGGCCTGCTGCAGCCGATCGCCGACGTGCTGAAGCTGCTGCTCAAGGAAGTCATGATGCCGACGCAGGTCAGCCGAGGCATGTACCTGATCGCGCCGCTGATGGTGCTGATGCCAGCCGTCGCGGTCTGGGCCGTGATCCCGTTCCAGGCCGAAGTGGTGATGGCGGACGTCAACGCCGGCCTGCTGTACGTGATGGCGATCAGCTCGGTTGGCGTCTACGGCGTGATCCTGGCCGGCTGGGCTTCGAACTCCAAGTACGCCTTCATCGGCGCCATGCGTGCCGCGGCACAGATGGTGTCGTACGAAATCGCCATGGGCTTCGCGCTGGTGACGGTGCTGATGGTTGCCGGCAGCCTGAACCTGTCGGCCATCGTCAACGGCCAGAACACCGGCTACTTCGCCGACATGGGCATCAACATCCTGTCGTGGAACTGGCTGCCGCTGCTGCCGATGTTCGGCGTCTACTTCATCTCGGGCGTGGCCGAAACCAACCGCCACCCGTTCGACGTGGTGGAAGGCGAGTCGGAAATCGTGGCCGGCCACATGATCGAATATTCGGGCATGGGCTTCGCGCTGTTCTTCCTGGCCGAGTACATCAACATGATCATCATCTCGGCGATGACCGCGCTGATGTTCCTGGGCGGCTGGGCGCCTCCGTTCTCGAGCGTGGTCACCAACGCGGTCCCCGGCTTCTTCTGGCTGCTGATCAAGGTTTTCCTGCTGCTGTCGGTCTTTATCTGGATCCGTGCCTCGTTCCCGCGCTACCGCTATGACCAGATCATGCGCCTGGGCTGGAAGGTGTTCATTCCGCTGACCGTGGCATGGCTGATCATCGTGGCGATCTGGATCAAGTCGCCCTGGAACATCTGGCCCTGAACGGCCAAACGACGGTGCATCGCTGCAATACGGCAGCGCGCACCGCGTGGAAATACTAGGAAGCAATCGTCATGCTGCTCGCCATCAAGGACTTCTTCAACAGCCTGCTCCTGAAGGAACTCTTCAAGGGCATGGCGCTGACTGGCCGCTATCTCTTCGCGCGCAAGGTCACCGTCCAGTTCCCGGAAGAGAAAACGCCGATCTCGCCGCGCTTCCGTGGCCTGCACGCGCTGCGCCGTTATCCGAACGGCGAAGAGCGTTGCATCGCCTGCAAGTTGTGCGAAGCGGTGTGCCCGGCGCTGGCCATCACCATCGAGTCGGACGTGCGCAACGACGGCACGCGCCGTACCACCCGCTACGACATCGACCTGACCAAGTGCATCTTCTGCGGATTCTGCGAAGAGGCCTGTCCGGTCGACGCCATCGTGGAAACGCAGATCCTGGAGTACCACGGCGAGAAGCGCGGTGACCTGTACTTCACCAAGGATATGCTGCTGGCAGTGGGCGACCGCTACGAGCCGCAGATCGCGGCGGCCAAGGCTGCCGACGCCAAGTATCGCTGACCGGCGCATGCGCCAAACGGCAGGGCGGCCACCAGTATCAGACCTGGCTGCTTCTGCCACCGAATTTGAATACGGTCCCTTCAATGCGAGGGGCCAAAGCAAGGATGCCGCAGGAGCGGGCCACCCGAAGGGGAAGGCTTGTGCCGGACGGCCCTGAGAGGATCCGATAGGAACCATGGAACTCACGACCACCATCTTCTATGTCTTTGCGCTGGTGCTGGTGCTCTCCGCACTGAAAGTCATCACTGCGAAGAACCCGGTGCATTCCGCACTGTTCCTCGTGCTGTCGTTCTTCACGGCAGCCGCGATCTGGATGCTGCTCAAGGCGGAATTCCTCGCCATCCTGCTGGTGCTGGTCTATGTCGGCGCGGTGATGGTGCTGTTCCTGTTCGTGGTGATGATGATCGATATCGATATCGAGCATCTGCGCCGCGACTTCTGGACCTACGTGCCGATGGCCTCGGTGGTGGGCGCGCTGATCATCGCCGAGATGGCGATCGTGCTGGTGCGCAGCTTCATCGGCACCACCACGCCGGTGGTCACCAACGGTTCGCAGGAGCCGGGCTACTCGAACTCCGCCGCGCTCGGCAAGCTGATCTACACCGACTACATCTACGCCTTCGAAGTGGCCGGCATCATCCTGCTGGTGGCGATCATCGCTGCCGTGGTGCTGACCATGCGCCGCCGCAAGGACGTCAAGGCCCAGAACGTGTCGGCGCAGCTGCGCACCCGCCGCGACGAGCGCGTGCGCCTGGTGCCGATGCAGGCCGAGGTCCAGAACCCGCAGACGGAAGCCGCGGCTACCGCCAATAAGAACTAAAGCCCGGAGAAACGCTGTGCTCTCTCTCGCCCACTTCCTCGTGCTCGGTGCGATCCTGTTTGCGATCAGCATCGTCGGCATCTTCCTGAACCGCAAGAACGTGATCGTGCTGCTGATGGCGATCGAACTGATGCTGCTTGCGGTGAACATCAACTTCGTCGCCTTCTCGCATTACCTGGGTGACCTGGCTGGTCAGGTTTTCGTTTTCTTCATCCTTACGGTGGCCGCCGCCGAGTCGGCAATCGGTCTGGCAATCCTGGTCGTGCTGTTCCGCAACCTGGATACGATCAACGTGGACGACATGGACACCCTGAAGTACTGATCCGTGCCGCACTACGTAGATAACCAAGACTCACCGACCGCACACCAATAAGCGTCCTATGGCAACCACGCTCAACCCCAACCTGCTGCTCGCGATTGCGCTGGCGCCGCTAGTCGGCTCAGCAATCGCCGGCCTGTTCGGTACCAAGTTCTTCGACCTGTTTTCCTCGGAGTCGCGCGGCGGCCGGATGGTGGCGCATTCCGCGACCATCCTGGGCGTGGCCATTTCCTTCGTGCTGTCGGTGATGGTGCTGCTCGACGTGATGAACGGCGCCGGCTACAACGGCACCGTCTACGAGTGGATGGCCATCGGCGACCTGAAGATGGAGGTCGGCTTCCTGGTCGACTCGCTGACCGCGATGATGATGGTCGTGGTCACCTTCGTTTCGCTGATGGTGCATATCTACACCGTTGGCTACATGGACGGGGACCCCGGCTACAACCGCTTCTTTGCCTATATCTCGCTCTTCACCTTCTCGATGCTGATGCTGGTGATGAGCAACAACTTCCTGCAGCTGTTCTTCGGCTGGGAGGCGGTGGGCCTGGTGTCGTACCTGCTGATCGGCTTCTGGTACACCCGCCCGACCGCGATCTTCGCCAATCTGAAGGCGTTCCTGGTCAACCGCGTCGGCGATTTCGGCTTTATCCTGGGCATCGGCCTGCTGCTGGCCTACAGCGGCAGCATGGACTACACAGAAGTGTTCGCCGCGCGCGACCAGCTGGCTACCGTGGTTTTCCCGGGCACCGACTGGATGATGATCACCGTCGCGTGCATCTGCCTGTTCATCGGCGCGATGGGCAAGTCGGCGCAGTTCCCGCTGCATGTCTGGCTGCCTGACTCGATGGAAGGCCCGACCCCGATTTCGGCGCTGATCCACGCGGCGACGATGGTGACCGCCGGCATCTTCATGGTTGCCCGCATGTCGCCGCTGTTCGAGCTGTCGGACACCGCGCTGTCGTTCGTGCTGGTGATCGGCGCCATCACCGCGCTGTTCATGGGCTTCCTGGGCATCATCCAGAACGACATCAAGCGCGTGGTCGCGTACTCGACGCTGTCGCAGCTGGGCTACATGACTGTGGCACTGGGCGCCTCGGCCTACTCGGTGGCCGTGTTCCACCTGATGACCCACGCCTTCTTCAAGGCACTGCTGTTCCTGGGCGCGGGGTCGGTCATCATCGGCATGCACCACGACCAGGACATCCGCAATATGGGCGGCCTGCGCAAGTACATGCCGATCACCTGGATCACGTCGCTGGTGGGTTCGCTGGCGCTGATCGGCACGCCGTTCTTCGCGGGCTTCTATTCCAAGGACTCGATCATCGAGGCCGTGGCGGAGTCGCATATCGCCGGTTCGGGCTTTGCCTACTACGCCGTGCTGGCCGGCGTGTTCGTGACCGCGTTCTACTCGTTCCGCATGTACTTCCTGGTCTTCCACGGCAAGGAGCGCTGGGGCCAGAACCATGCGCACCAGCACCATGAGGGCGACCACGAGGATGAGGAAGTCTCGCTCGACCACCACCATGGCCTGGCTGCCGGCGAAAAGCCGCACGAGTCGCCGTGGGTGGTGACCCTGCCGCTGGTGCTGCTGGCCATCCCGTCGGTGATCATTGGTGCGATCGCGATCGAGCCGATGCTGTTCGGCAACTTCTTCAAGAACGGCATCGCCTTCAAGGAAGTGATCTTCGTCGGCGAGAACCACCACGCCATGGCGGAGCTGAAGGAAGCCTTCCATGGCTGGGTGGCGATGGCGCAGCACTCGCTGACCACGCCCGTGCTGTGGCTGGCCGTTGCCGGTGTGGTGCTGTCCTGGTTCTTCTACATGAAGCGCCCGGATATCCCTGAGGCTATCGCGAATCGCTTCTCTGGCCTGTACAAGCTGTTGGACAACAAGTACTACATGGACGCCATCAACCAGGCCGTGTTCGCCCGCGGCGCACGCCTGCTCGGTACCGGCCTGTGGAAGGGCGGCGACCAGAGCCTGATCGACGGCCTGTTCGTCAACGGCGCGGCGCGCGTGGTGGCGTCGTTCGCTTCGGCGAGCCGCTACCTGCAATCGGGCTATATCTACCACTACGCGTTCGCGATGATCGTCGGCATGCTGGTGCTGCTGACGCTGACGGTCACGGGCGTGATCGGTACCAAGTGATAGGCACCAAGTAAGGAAAACATAGAAATGGTTCTGTCATTCTCAATCTGGCTGCCTGTCTTTTTCGGCCTGCTGGTCCTGGCCTTCGGCTCGGACCGCAGCCCCGGCTTCGTGCGGTGGATGTCGCTGCTCGGCTCGATCGCCAGCTTCGTCGTCACGCTGCCGCTGGTGTTCCACTTCGACCGTACGACCGCGGCGATGCAGTTCGTCGAGAAGGCGAACTGGATCGAGCGCTTCAACATCCAGTACCTGCTGGGCGTTGACGGCATCTCGATGTGGTTCGTGGTGCTGACCGCCTTCATCACGGTGATCGTGGTGATCTCGGCCTGGGAAGTGATCACCGAGCGCGTGGCTGAATACATGGCCTCGTTCCTGATCCTGTCGGGCCTGATGATCGGCGTGTTCTGCGCGCTGGACGGCATGCTGTTCTACGTGTTCTTCGAGGCCACGCTGATCCCGATGTACATCATCATCGGCGTGTGGGGCGGTGCGAACCGCGTCTACGCGGCCTTCAAGTTCTTCCTGTACACGCTGCTGGGCTCGCTGCTGACGCTGGTCGCGCTGCTGTACCTGTACAACAAGACCGGCACCTTCCAGATCCTGGAATGGCACCAGGCCAAGCTGTCGATGAACGAGCAGATCGTGCTGTTCATTGCCTTCTTCGCCGCGTTCTCGGTCAAGGTGCCGATGTGGCCGGTGCACACCTGGCTGCCCGACGCCCACGTGGAAGCGCCGACCGGCGGTTCGGTGGTGCTGGCCGCCATCATGCTGAAGCTGGGCGCCTACGGCTTCCTGCGGTTCTCGCTGCCGATCGCGCCCGACGCCAGCCACTACCTGGCCCCGTTCATCATCACCATTTCGCTGATCGCCGTGATCTACATCGGCCTGGTCGCGCTGGTGCAGGCTGACATGAAGAAGCTGGTGGCGTACTCGTCGATCGCCCACATGGGCTTCGTCACGCTGGGCTTCTTCATCTTCAGCGACATCGGCGTCGAAGGCGGCATCGTGCAGATGATCTCGCACGGCTTTATCTCGGGCGCGATGTTCCTTTGCATCGGCGTACTGTACGACCGCGTGCACTCGCGCCAGATTGCCGACTACGGCGGCGTGGTCAACACCATGCCCAAGTTCGCGGCGCTGGTGGTGTTCTTTGCGATGGCCAACTGCGGCCTGCCGGCCACCTCGGGCTTCGTCGGCGAATTCATGGTGATCCTGGGCGCGGTCAAGTTCGACTTCTGGATCGGCGTGCTGGCTGCCACCGCCCTGATCTTCGGCGCCGCCTACTCGCTGTGGATGGTCAAGCGCGTGATCTTCGGCGACATCGTGCACCAGCACGTGCGCGAGCTGGTCGACCTGAACAAGCGTGAGTTCGTCATGCTCGGCCTGCTGGCCATCATGACGCTGTACATGGGCTTGCACCCGAAGCCCTTTACCGACGTGATGCACGAGTCCGTGGTGAACCTGCTGTCCCACGCGGCACAGTCCAAGCTGTAATCGGGGAGAGAAATCAACATGCAACCGTCCTCGACATTCGGCCCCGTGGCGCCGATTATTTTCCTGGCGATCGCCATCGGCGCGGTCAACTGGATCGACCTTGCGCGTGGCAAGGGCAAGCAAAGCGTGGCCTATCCGCTGTCGCTGCTGACCACGCTGGTGCTGACCGTCTGGTTCGGCCTGAACGCCGCCGCCGGTGAGACGCACTACGCGTTCTCCAACCTGGTCGTGATCGACCCGATGGCAAACGTGCTGTCCGCGTTCTGCTCCGCCGGCCTGTTCGTGACGCTGGTCTACACGCGCCGCTACCTGGCGGAACGCGACATGTTTGCCGGCGAGTTCTACCAGCTCGCGCTGTTCACGCTCGGCGGCCAGATCGTGATGATTACCGGCAACAACTTCCTGACCCTGTACCTGGGCCTGGAACTGCTGTCGCTGTCGTCGTACGCGCTGGTGGCGCTGCGCCGCGAGTCGCGCGTGACCTCCGAATCGGCCATGAAGTACTTCGTGCTGGGCGCGCTGGCTTCGGGCTTCCTGCTGTACGGCATCTCGATGATGTACGGCGCCACCGGTTCGCTGAACCTGGGCGAGGTGTTCCGCGTGGTCGAGTCGGGCCGCGTCAACACCACCATGCTCGCCTTTGGCGTGGTGTTCATCGTTGCCGGCCTGTCGTTCAAGCTGGGTGCCGCGCCGTTCCACATGTGGATCCCGGATATCTACCAGGGATCGCCGACTGCGGTGACGCTGCTGATTGCCGGCGGCCCGAAGGTCGCAGCGTTTGCGCTGTTCATCCGCGTGCTGGTGGAAGGCCTGCTGCCGCTGGCCAACGATTGGCAGATGATGCTGGTGGTGCTGTCGATCATCTCGCTGGCGATCGGCAACCTGACCGCCATCGTCCAGTCCAACCTGAAGCGGATGCTGGCGTACTCGACCATCTCGCACATGGGCTTCGTGCTGCTGGGCCTGCTGTCGGGCGTGGTGGCCAACAAGGCCGATGGCGCCGCCGATGCGTACAGCGCGTCGATGTTCTACTCGGTGACCTACCTGCTGACCACGCTGGGCACCTTCGGCATCATCTTGCTGCGCACCAACAAGGGCTTCGAGGCCGAGACGCTGGAAGACCTGAAGGGCATGTCGCGCCGCAACCCGTGGTTCGCCTTCCTGATGCTGGTGATGATGTTCTCGCTGGCCGGCATCCCGCCGACCGTGGGCTTCTACGCCAAGCTGGCGGTGCTGGATGCGGTGGTCAAGGCCGGCATGAGCTGGCTGGCCGTGGTCGCGGTGATGTTCTCGCTGATCGGCGCGTTCTACTATCTGCGCATCGTCAAGCTGATGTATTTCGATGAGCCTGTAGGCGAAGAACAGCTGGAAGCGACCGCTGGCCTGCGCTCGATGCTGAGCCTGAACGGCGCCGCCGTGATCGTGCTGGGCATTTTCCCGGCCGCGCTGATGAACCTGTGCTACCAGGCCATCCGCTCGACCCTGGGTTCCTGATCAGCCACACGCCATGAGCGCATCCGCAAGCGGCTGGTTTGTCATCCTGCTGGCACTCGTCAGTGCGAATCTGCCGTTTGTGAACCAGCGCCTGTTCATGGCGATCCCGCTCCGGTGGGCGCGCAAGCCGCTGTGGCTGCGCCTGCTGGAGCTGATCGTCTGGTACGCGGTGGCTGGTGCCGCCGGTTTTGCGGTGGAGGCGAGCCTCGGCAATGCCTTCCCGCAGGGCTGGCAGTTCTACGCCATCACCGCGTGCATGATGCTGGTGTTCGCCTTCCCGGGCTTCACCTGGCAATACCTCGTCAAACACCGCACGGCCTGAAGCCGGTCTTGTCGGCGCCGGGCCTGCCTGATCCGGAGCGTCCATGACCGACAAGATCCAACGCGGCACCCATTTGCTCGCCGACCCCGCCGGCAACGACGACGCACTGAAGGAAGTCTGCGTCGCCTCGGCCACCGTCCATCGCGGCAAATTCCTCACCCTGAAGCAAGACATCGTCCGCCTGCCAGATGGCAAGCAGACCGGGCGCGAGTACATCGTGCATCCGGGCGCGGTGATGATGATCCCGTTGTTCGACGACGGCACCGTGCTGATGGAACGGCAGTTCCGCTATCCGATCGGTGAAGTCATGCTGGAATTCCCGGCCGGCAAGCTCGATCCGCAAGAGGGCGCGCAACGCTGCGGCGAACGCGAGTTGCAGGAAGAGACCGGCTATACGGCCCGGCGCTGGGACTACCTGACGCGCATCCACCCGGTCATCTCTTACTCGACCGAATTCATCGACGTCTTCCTGGCGCGCGATCTGACGCACGGCGAGGCGCAGCTGGACGATGGCGAATTCCTTGAGACATTCATCACGCCGGTGGGGCAGGTGATCGACTGGGTGCGCAGCGGCCGCATCAGCGATGTGAAGACCATCATCGGGGCGTTCTGGCTGGAGAAAGTCGTTTCCGGTGCCTGGCAGCCGGGCGAGCAGGCGGTCCCGTGCTCAGTCACGCCGACAGCGGGGCGCGCACTGCGCTAAGCTGGGTGTAGGGCGATAAACGTATGTGCCGAAAACGGCATGTTCGTGTGTCGAACGGTCGTTCGAAAAAATTTAGCACGACCGTTCACAAAATTTCGATTCGCGGATAATATAGCTTTTGACGGGCTGGAAAGATCATGAAGGTGCTCGACCTGCGCTGCGCGCATGACCATCGTTTCGAGGGCTGGTTTGCCTCGGAGGAAGAAGCGCAGTCGCAAATCTCGCGCGACCTCGTCCAATGCCCGGTCTGTGGCGACCACGCCGTGACGCGGCTGCCCAGCGCGCCGCGCCTGAACCTGTCAGGCGCGACCGCGCCGAAGGGTGCCGCCAAGCCGGCGCAGCAAGCGGCAACCGCCGCGGCACCGGCGACACTGCAAGCGCTGTACATGAAGGCAGTGAAGCAGGTGCTGGCGCAGACCGAGGATGTTGGCGACCGTTTTGCCGAGGAAGCAAGGCGCATGCATTATGACGAGGCGCCGGAACGCGGCATTCGCGGCTCGGCTTCGCCAGAGGAAGTGCAGGCGCTGGCCGATGAGGGCATCGAGACTTTCCCGCTTGTCGTGCCGGATGCGCTGAAGCAGACGGCTCACTGAATTGCGTCCTGTGCCCGTTGCTGTCGGCGCATGACGCGCAAGGCAGAACAAACCGCCGGCAGCCTGAGACGATGCCGGCACCATCATGGAGACGGGCATGGATCTCAACTACTCGGCGTCCGACAACGCCTTCCGCGAGGAAGTGCGTAGCTGGCTCGAAGCCAACTTGCCGGCGGACATCCGCGGCAAGATTCTCAACCACCGCCGTCCGAACCGCGACGACCTGGTGCGCTGGCACAAGATCCTCGCCGGCAAGGGCTGGTCGGCGCCGCACTGGCCCGTCCAATTCGGCGGCACCGGCTGGAACGCCACCCAGCGCCATATCTGGGACGAAGAGAACGCCCGCGTCGGCGCGCCCGGCGTGCTGCCGTTCGGCGTGGCCATGGTGGCGCCCGTGATCATGAAGTACGGCAATGAGCAGCAGAAGTCGTACTACCTGCCGCGCATCCTGGACTGCACCGACTGGTGGTGCCAGGGCTATTCGGAGCCCGGCTCGGGTTCGGACCTGGCCTCGCTGAAGACCCGCGCTGAACTGACCTCCGACGGCAAGCACTACATCGTCAACGGCCAGAAGACCTGGACCACGCTCGGCCAGCACGCCGACATGATCTTCTGCCTGGTCCGCACCGACCCGGAAGCCAAGAAGCAGGAGGGCATCTCGTTCCTGCTGATCGACATGAAGACCCCGGGCATCACCGTGCGCCCGATCATCATGCTCGATGAAGAGCATGAAGTGAACGAGGTCTTCTTCGACAACGTCAAGGTGCCGGTCGAGAACCGCGTCGGCGAAGAGAACAAGGGCTGGACCTACGCCAAGTACTTGCTCGGCCATGAGCGTACCGGCATCGCGCGCGTGGGCAACTCCAAGCGCGAACTGGGCTTCCTGAAGCGCGTGGCGCGCCAGCAGCAGAAGAACGGCAAGCCGCTGCTTGAAGATCCGGTGTTCGGCGCCAAGGTCGCCGCGCTGGAAATCGAACTGATGGCGCTTGAAATCACCGTGCTGCGCGTGGTGTCGAGCGAAGCCGCCGGCAAGGGCCCCGGCCCCGAGGCGTCGATGCTCAAGATCAAGGGCACCGAGATCCAGCAGTTGCTGACCGAACTGATGGTCGAGGCTGTCGGCCCGTACGCCCAGCCGTTCGACACGGCCTACCTGGAGTGCGAGACCGAGCATGCGGTGACCGGCTACGACGACGCTGCGCCGCTGTCCGCGTACTACTTCAACTATCGCAAGACCTCCATCTACGGCGGGTCCAACGAAATTCAGAAGAACATCATCAGCCAGATGATTCTGGGGCTGTGAGGAGACACGTAACATGAACTTCAATCTCAGCGACGAACAGAAGCAACTGGCCGACGCCGTCCGCCGTTTTGTCGAGAAGGACTACGGTTTCGAGGACCGCAAGAAGAACTACGAAGGCGCTGCCGGCTACGGCGAATCCGCGTGGGGCTCGCTGGTCGAGCTTGGCCTCACTGCGCTGCCGGTGCCGGAAGCGCAGGGCGGCTTCTCGGGCAAGGCGCTCGACATGATGGTGGTGCAGCAGGAGCTGGGCCGCGGGCTGGTGGTGGAGCCGTACCTGGCCACCGTGGTGGGCGCCTACGCGCTCGGCCTGGCGGGCGGGCAGGACGCGCTGCTGGAGCAGGTCGCCGGCGGCGAACTGAAGCTGGCCGTGGCCTTCAACGAGCCGCAGGCGCGCTATGAACTGAACAACGTGCGTGTCACGGCCCGCGACGGCAAGCTCAACGGCCGCAAGACCGTGGTGCTGCATGGCGCGCAGGCCGACAAGCTGATCGTGTCAGCGCGCAGCAGCGGCGGCGACGCCGACCAGGACGGCATCTCGCTGTTCCTGGTCGATGCCAAGGGCGCCGGTGTCAGCACCAAGGACTACCGCACCATCGACAACCTGCGCGCGGCCGACCTCACGTTCCAGGATGCGCCGGCCCAGTTGCTGGGCGAGGCCGGCAAGGCCTTCCCGGTCATCGAGCAGGTGGCGGACTACGCCGCGGTGCTGCTGTGCGCCGAGGCCGTGGGCGTGATGGACACGCTCAATGCCGCCACGCTGGAATACGCCAAGACGCGCCAGCAGTTCGGCCAGCCGATCGCGCGCTTCCAGGCGCTGCAGCACCGCATGGTCGAGATGTTCATCCATGCCGAGCAGTCGCGCTCGATCACGTTGCTGGCCGCGGCCCGTTTTGAAGAGGCAACGCCTGAAGAGCGCCGCCGCTACGTCTCCGCCGCCAAGGCGCGCGTGGGGCAGGCGGCGCGCACGGTCGGCCAGGAAGCGGTGCAGATCCACGGCGGCATGGGCGTGACCAACGAACTGCCGGCAGCGCATATGTTCAAGCGGCTGACGCTGATCAACACGACCTTCGGCGACGTGGATCACCACCTGGGCCGGTTTGCTGCCCAGCCGGGGTTCCAGGAAGCAGCCTGACGCAAATTGCCGGGAAGCCATGCACACCGCTGGTTTGCTCCCCTCGCCCGCTTGCGGGAGAGGGGCAGGGGGAGAGGGCCGGCGGTGGCATACCGACGCGCTGTACTTCGTCGATGCGCCGGCCCTCTCCCCCACCCCTCTCCCACTGCGTGGGAGAGGGGAGCCTTCACCAGCGGTGGTGGCTCACGTCTAGCGCAAAACCGCGCCATAGGCCACTCGGCCTTGGCGCGGTTTTTCTTTATGCCCTGTTAGGGACGCCTTCCGCAAATACGCACGCTGCGCGCTGGCGTGCGTGCGATCATCATCAAGACAAGGCTAAAGCCATCCACAACGGAGAGACAAGCAATGCTGTATTTCGAGGATTTTGAGGTTGGCAGCCGCCGCGAACTGGGCTCCTACGTCGTCACCGAGGAAGAGCTCCTCGCCTTTGCCCGCCAGTACGACCCGCAGCCGTTCCATGTCGACAAGGAAGCCGCCGCCAGGAGCATCTACGGCGGGCTGATCTCGAGCGGCTGGATGACGTGCTCGATCATGATGCGCTTGCTGGTGCTGAGCACCACCGGCAAATCGGCCAGCATGGGCTCGCCCGGCGTGGACGAGATCCGCTGGATCAAGCCGGTCTATGCCGGCGACACGCTGACCGTGGTGCTCAATGTGCTGGACACACGCCCGTCGCAATCGAAGCCGGACCGCGGCATCGTGCATACCCAGTGGGAAGCCACCAACCAGCGCGGCGAACTCGTCTGCACGGTCAAGGGCATGGGCATGTACGGCCGCCGCCCCGCATAACGACACATCCACTCACTCATAGGAGGCAACCGAAATGCGTACCATCGCAACGCTGGAAGAGCTGGAAGCCCTGCAAGGGCAGGAAGTCGCGGTCAGCGACTGGATGGAGGTGACCCAGCAGCAGGTCAACCAGTTCGCCGAGGCCACCGGCGACCACCAGTGGATCCACGTCGACGTGGAGCGCGCCAAGAAGGAGTCGCCTTATGGCGCCCCGATCGCCCATGGCTTCCTGACGTTGTCGCTGCTGCCTAAGTTCATGCAGAACGCGTTGCACATGCCGTCGAAAATCGGCGTCAACTACGGCCTGAATCGCGTGCGCTTCACCGCGCCCGTGCCAGTCGGCAGCAAATTGCGGGCACGAATCAAGTTGCTCAAGGTCGAACGCCTGGACCCGCTGCCGAAGTCGCCGGAACTGGTGGGCGCCCAATCCACCTGGGAGGTGACAATCGAGCGCGAGGGCAGCGAGCGTCCGGTATGTGTCGCCGAGTCGATTTCCCGCCGCTACGGATGACCGAAAACGGGCTGTGTGGCGTTGAGTTGCGACAATGGTTCTGACGCGCTGCGACAATATGCCACACAGAAATGCCGCACCCGCAAAGCCGCGCCAATGCGCGGCTTTGTGCATATTTATCGGCGATATTGTGATCTTGACGGCAATCAAATGCTGCGATGCGAGGGCAGTACTTGATTGTCCGTTTATCTGAACGGTGTGTTCTGTGGCGTTGGGTTTACCCTCAATGTTGCGTTGCGGTACATTCGCGCCCACGATGTTTTACGTGTTGCGCTCCCCGGCCGAAAACCGCGCTTGCCCTCAGGTCGCTGAAGGCAGGTCCGTCGGGAAGTGCAAAAACCTCGTATTCCAACGCTACCCGGCCGCTGTACTGAGCCGGGACCGTTCGCGGTTTCGGCCATCAGGTGCCGCAGCGCCGGCAAGGTCCCACAGGGCCTGCAGCGCGCGCAGTCAGTTGTCCTTCCGTGTTCATGGCGTTGCAAGGCCGCATGGTCCTCCGGCGTTAGATTCGCCGCCCGACCGCAACGCCAGCTAAGGACACGTCCTTCCGGTTTTCCCATAGCCCCACGCCTCTTGCGCGAGCATCAGGCGGTTTAGCCACGCTTTTGCCCAAAGCGCGGTGTAACCAAACCAGTCGTGACATGAAGAAACCCATACTGCCGCGTTGGACGCGGTTCCTGCCCTGCCTCGGCCTGCTCCTGCTCGCCGGATGCAACATGACGCTGCTCGACCCGAAAGGGCAGGTCGGCGTCGACATCAAGAACATCATCCTGATCGCCACCTGGCTCATGCTGCTGGTGGTGGTGCCCGTGATCGTGCTCACGCTGGTGTTTGCCTGGAAGTACCGCGCGTCCAATACCAAGGCGCGCTATGAGCCGGACTGGTCACACTCGACCGCGATCGAAGTGGTGGTGTGGCTGATCCCGTGCCTGATCATCGTCGCGCTGGGCATCATCACCTGGAAGTCCTCGCACGACCTGGACCCGTACAAGCCGCTGGAATCGAACAAGAAGCCGGTCACCATCGAGGTGGTCGCGCTGAACTGGAAGTGGCTGTTCATCTATCCGGAACTGAAGATCGCGACCGTCAACCAGATCGCGTTCCCGGTCGACACCCCGGTGAACTTCAAGATCACCTCGGATTCGATCATGAATTCGTTCTTCATCCCGCAACTGGGCAGCCAGGTGTACGCCATGGCAGGGATGGAGACCAAGCTGCACCTGATCGCCAACCATGCCGGCTCGTATGACGGCGTGTCCGCCAACTACAGCGGCGGCGGCTTCTCGGGCATGAAGTTCAAGGCGGTCGCCATGTCGAACTACGAGTTCGACGACTGGGTCGCCAAGGTTCGCGCCTCGTCGACCGAACTGGGCGTTGAAGGCTACAAGACGCTGGCACAGCCCAGCGAGAAGGAGCCGGTCACGTACTACGGCAAGGTGGAAGACCAGCTCTTCCACAACATCCTGCACAAGTACATGGACCACAGCGGCACGGCAGTCGCCGCGGACGGGTTCAAGGGCGGCCCGATCTGCACGTCGCGCAACACCCTCGGCGAAGAGCAGTTGTCGATGACCACGCCGGCCAAGCTGGCGGCGGGCGCGTAATCCTGGGAGCAATGATGTTTGGCAAGTTGAGTTTGTCGGCGATTCCGTTTCATGACCCGATCATCATGGTCGTGCTGGCCGGCGTCGCCCTGGGCGGTGCCGCGCTGCTGGGCGCGATCACGTATTTCAAGAAGTGGGGCTATCTCTGGAACGAGTGGTTCACCTCCGTCGATCACAAGAAGATCGGCGTGATGTACTGCCTGGTCGCCCTGATCATGCTGCTGCGCGGCTTTGCCGACGCGGTCATGATGCGCACCCAGCTGGCGCTCGCCACCAATGGCGCCACCGGCGTGCTGCCGCCTGAGCACTACGACCAGATCTTCACCGCCCACGGCGTGATCATGATCTTCTTCGTGGCCATGCCGCTGATGACCGGCCTGATGAACCTGGTCGTGCCGCTGCAGATCGGCGCGCGCGACGTGGCCTTCCCGTTCCTGAACACGCTGTCGTTCTGGCTGTTCGTGGCGGGCGCCATGCTGGTCAACGTCTCGCTGGGCGTCGGCGAGTTCGCCAAGACCGGCTGGCTGGCCTACCCGCCGCTGTCGGGCCTGGACTACAGTCCTGGCGTAGGGGTGGACTATTACCTCTGGAGCTTGCAGATCTCAGGCCTGGGCACGCTGCTGACCGGCGTGAACTTCCTGGTGACGATCCTGCGCATGCGCGCCCCGGGCATGACCCTGATGCGCATGCCGGTGTTCACCTGGACCGCGCTGTGCACCAACGTGCTGATCGTGGCCGCTTTCCCGGTGCTGACCGTGACCCTGGCGCTGCTGGGCCTGGACCGCTACATGGGCACCCACTTCTTCACGAACGACGGTGGCGGCAACGCCATGATGTACGTGAACCTGATCTGGATCTGGGGCCACCCCGAGGTCTACATCCTGATCCTGCCGGCGTTCGGCATCTTCTCTGAAGTGATCGCCACGTTCTCGGGCAAGAAGCTGTTCGGCTACAAGGGCATGGTGTACGCGACCGCCGCGATCATGGTGCTGTCGTTCATCGTGTGGCTGCACCACTTCTTCACGATGGGTTCGGGCGCCAACGTCAACGCGTTCTTCGGCATCACCACCATGATCATCTCCATCCCGACCGGGGTGAAGATCTTCAACTGGCTGTTCACCATGTACCGCGGCCGGGTCCAGATGACCACGCCGGTGCTGTGGACGCTGGGCTTCATGATCACCTTCGTGATCGGCGGCATGACCGGCGTGCTGATGGCCGTGCCGGCTGCTGACTTCGTGCTGCACAACAGCCTGTTCCTGATCGCCCACTTCCACAACGTGATCATCGGCGGCGTGCTGTTCGGCTACCTGGCCGGCATTACCTACTGGTGGCCGAAGGCGTTCGGCTTCACGCTGAACGAGCGCCTGGGCAAGTGCGCCTTCTGGTGCTGGCTGGTCGGCTTTTACTTCGCCTTCATGCCGCTGTACGTGCTCGGCCTGATGGGCATGACCCGCCGCCTGAACCACACCGACAATCCGGCCTGGACGCCGTGGCTGTACCTGGCCGTGGTGGGCGTGGTGTTCGTGGCGCTGGGCATCTTCTTCCAGGTGCTGCAGATCGTGGTGTCGATCCGCGACCGCAAGAAGCTGGCCGACGTGACCGGCGACCCGTGGGGCGGCCGCACCCTGGAGTGGGCCACCTCGTCGCCGCCGCCGTTCTACAACTTCGCGCACACCCCGGTGGTGCGTGACCTGGACGCGTTCTCCGACATGAAGGCCCGTGGCGAGACCCTGCCGACCGAAGGCTACGAGAAGATCCACATGCCCAAGAACACGGGCGCGGGCTTCATCATCGGCGCCTTCAGCCTGGTGTTCGGCTTTGCCCTGACCTGGCATATCTGGTGGATGGCCATCGTTGGCCTGGTGGGCATGGTGTGGGCGTTTGTCCACCGCAGCAACGACGACCATATCGACTACTACGTGCCGGCCACCGAGGTCGAGCTGATCGAAACGCGCCATCTGCAGCGCATTGCTTCGCAGGCCTAACAACCATGTCGACTCAAGTCCTAGACCGCATCCCCGCGCAGGGCGCCTCGGCCCACGCTGACGCGCATGGCCATGACCATGCGCACCACGATACCAGTGCCAATACGGTGTATGGCTTCTGGATCTACCTGATGAGCGACTGCATCATCTTCGCCGGGCTGTTCGCCACCTTTGCCGTGCTGCGCGGCGAGCTGGCGGGCGGGCCGTCGGCGAAGGAGCTGTTCGAGCTCAACTACGTGCTGGTGGAGACCTTCATCCTGCTGTTCTCCTCGATCACGTACGGCATGGCGATGATCTCGCTGCAGAACCGCAGCCTCAAGCACGTGCAGACTTGGCTCGGCGTGACGTTCCTGCTGGGCGCGGCGTTCATGGCGATGGAAATCAACGAGTTCCACCACCTGATCGCCGAAGGCGCCGGCCCGGGCCGCAGCGCGTTCCTGTCGTCGTTCTTCACGCTGGTCGGTACCCACGGCCTGCACGTCGCCAGCGGCATGCTGTGGATGATCGTGCTGATGTGGCAGCTGGGCAAGAAGGGCATCACCCCGACGCTCAGCAAGCGCCTGATGTGCCTGTCGCTGTTCTGGCACTTCCTGGACGTGGTCTGGATCGGCGTGTTTACCGTGGTCTACCTGATGGGACATCTGTGATGGCACAACACAACGCACCGGCGGCGCACGGCGCCCATGACTCGCATGCCGCGCACGATTCGCATGGCAGCAGCACCCACGCCAGCTTCAAGGGATACGCGATCGGCTTCATCCTCGCGGTGATCCTGACCGTGATCCCGTTCAAGCTGGTGATGGACGGCAGCATGGACAAGGGCACGATCCTGTGGATCATCCTCGGCATGGCCGCGGTCCAGATCCTGGTCCACCTGAAGTACTTCCTGCACCTGGACACGTCGTCCGAGCAGCGCAGCAACGTGATCGCGCTGCTGTTCACGGCGCTGATCCTGGTGATCGTGGTGGCGGGTTCGCTGTGGATCATGTACAACCTGAACGCCAACATGATGCCGATGTAAGGACTGCGCTGTCCTGGCATCCTGGCATCGAAAAACGGGGCCCCGCGAGGGGCCCCGTTTTTTTTGCGAGATTGCATTCATGCCGCTGGCTTTCGCCCCTCTCCCGCAAGCGGGAGAGGGGCAGGGGGAGAGGGTCGGCGCTTGGCAAGCACGGTGGCGCTTCACTTCGTGGCAACGCCTGCCCTCTCCCCCGCCCCTCTCCCAGAGGGAGAGGGGAGGAAACACGCGTGGTTCAGGGTCTTGCCATCAAGGCTTGAACGTATCGCCCAGCACGACGCCTTCGCGGCGCGGGTCGGCGCCGCCCACCAGCACCGCCGAGCCGCCGATGGTGATGCGGATGATCGCGCTCAGGCCGCTCGACTGCGCGGCGGTGTTCACCGTGTGGCCAAGGTTGCGCAGGCCCTTGACCAGCGGGTCGTTATCGCCCGCCAGTCCGCCGGACGGCACGCTGAGGTCGACATTGGGGTGCTCGCCGCCGACGATCATGGCCGAGCCCGCGCCGTTGGAGCCGCCGAAGTCGATCATCGACACCGCCTGCTGCGCGTCCATGCCCCAGTCCAGCGCCGCCACCAGCGTCTTGGCCACGTACTGGATGATGGTGGCGCCGCCGGGCGAACCGGTGGTCATGTAGAAGTCACCGCGCGACCCGTCGGCATTGCGCTTGAACACCAGCGTCGGCGACATCGAGCTGCGCGGCCGTTTGCCCGGCTGCACGCGGTTTGCGACCAGTACGCCGCCCACGGCAGGCGCGGCGTTGAAGTCGGTCAGCTCGTTGTTCAGCAGGAAGCCGTTGGTCATGTGGTAAGACCCCAGCCCCGACTCGATGGTGGTGGTCATCGCCACCACGTTGCCGTACTTGTCGTGCAGCGACAGGTGGGTGGTGCCGCGCTCCTGCACGAACGACGGCGACAGTGGCACATCGCCGAGGTTGCCTGCGGCCACCGGCGTGGTCAGCACGCCGGTGGTGCTGATCAGCGCGGCGCGCTGGCTCAGGTAGGGCTTGTTCAGCATGGTGTCCCAGCTGCCACCCGGCAGGCCGATGAAATCGGTGTCGGCCACGTACTTGTTGCGGTCGGCATAGGCCAGGTGGCCCGCTTCGCCGAGCAAGTGCGCGCCCAGCACGCTGGGCCGGCCGCCATTCTGGTCGACCAGCGTGGGGCCATGGCTGGCCATGTCGAAATTCTCGACGATACCCAGGATCTGCGCGACTGCAATGCCGCCGGAGGAGGGCGGCGGCATGCCGCATATCTCGTACTGGCGATAGGTGGTGCAGACCGCCGTGCGCTTCCTGGCCTGGTAGTTGGCCAGGTCGTCCAGTGTGGTCACGCCTGGCGTGGTGTTGCCGTCATAGGCGGTCTGGATCTTGTCGACGATGGCCTGGGCGATCGGGCCATTCTTGTAGAAAGCATCGGCGCCGCCGGCTGCCACGGCAGTGAACACGCCCGCAAGCGCCGGATTCCTGAGGGTGGTATTGACCGCGCGCGGCGTGCCGTCAGGGTTCAGGAAGTAGGCGGCCATTTCCGGGTCGCGCTGGATATTGGTTACCGTGGCGGAGCCTGAGATAGCCGCCGCCATGCGGGGCGGGACCGCGAAGCCATCGGTGGCGAGCTTGATGGCCGGCGTGAACAGGTCCTTCCAGGCTATCTCTAAACGTAGGTTGGCCGCGAGCCTGTCTTAATGGACTGTTGTACCGATTTACAGTCATCCAATTCCGGATTAAAAGTTCGCTTACTTCCGCGCCGGGTGTCGCCATTGGCAAGCCGCACACCGTCCTCGCCGTCAGACCGGTGCGGGCAACACGACCGATTCTGGCGCATGGCCGCGACCTGCTCGCGGGCACCATGCACCGTCACTGCTCCCATCTCTCCTGTTGCACTGTCTCAGTGCCGACCTGCGCTGCACGCTCATGGTGCGCGAGGGTCCTCGCGGCCCGGTAAAGCCATGCGCGCCGCGCCTGGCGGGCGGGTTGCCGCCCGAAACCGGTGGCACGCTAGTTGCAAATGCATCACCCCGGGGAGCGTAGTCCCTACTAACACCACAAACGGGAGCTGCAAATGCAACGACGTGACATGCTGAAGTTGTCGGCCATCGCCGCCGCGGCAATGATCGGTACCAGCCCGCTGGCCATGGCGCAGTCCAAGGAACCGATCAAGGTCGGGATCCTGCACTCGCTGTCCGGCACGATGGCCATCTCGGAAACGTCGCTGAAAGACGTGGCCCTGATGACCATCGACGAGATCAACAAGAGCGGCGGGGTGCTCGGACGCAAGCTCGAGCCGGTGGTGGTGGACCCTGCCTCCAACTGGCCGCTGTTCGCGGAGAAGGCGCGCCAGCTGGTCAGCAAGGACAAGGTCGCGGTCACCTTCGGCTGCTGGACCTCGGTGTCGCGCAAGTCGGTGCTGCCGGTCTATGAAGAGCTGAACTCGCTGCTGTTCTATCCGGTGCAGTATGAAGGCGAAGAGATGTCCAAAAACGTCTTCTACACCGGCGCCGCGCCCAACCAGCAGGCCATCCCGGCGGTGGAATACCTGATGAGCAAGGAAGGCGGCGGCGCCAAGCGCTTCTTCCTGCTGGGCACCGACTACGTCTACCCGCGCACCACCAACAAGATCCTGCGTGCCTTCCTGAAGAGCAAGGGCGTTGCCGACAAGGACATCGAAGAGGTCTACACCCCGTTCGGCCACAGCGACTACCAGACCATCGTCGCCAATATCAAGAAGTTCTCGCAGGGCGGCAAGACTGCGGTGATCTCGACCATCAACGGCGATTCCAACGTGCCGTTCTACAAGGAGCTGGGCAATGCCGGCCTGAAGGCCAAGGACGTGCCGGTGGTGGCGTTCTCGGTGGGCGAAGAAGAGCTGCGCGGCATCGATACCAAGCCGCTGGTCGGCCACCTTGCGGCGTGGAACTACTTCATGTCGGTCAAGAATGCGCAGAACGACGCCTTCAGGAAGCAGTGGGCGGCCTGGGTCAAGGCCAACAACCTGCCGGGCGGCGACAAGCGCGTGACCAATGACCCGATGGAGGCCACCTATGTCGGCATCCATATGTGGGCGCAGGCTGTGAAGAAGGCCGGCACCACCGATACCGACAAGGTGCGTGCGGCCATGTATGGCCAGACCTTCAAGGCGCCGGACGGCTTCACGCTGACCATGGGCGAGAACCACCACCTGTACAAGCCGGTGATGATCGGCGAGGTGAAGGGCGATGGCCAGTTCTCGGTGGTGTGGAAGACGCCGAAGGCGGTGCGCGCGCAGCCGTGGAGCCCGTTCATCTCGGGCAATGAAGGGAAGCCGGACAAGGTGATGTAAGCCCCTTCTGCTTGCCACCACGCGGCTCCCCTCTCCCGCTTGCGGGAGAGGGGCTGGGGGAGAGGGCGGGCGCTGGCAATTGTGATGGCGTTACTTCCTCATAGATTCCGGCCCTCTCCCCCGACCCCTCTCCCGCGTGCGGGAGAGGGGAGCAGACAATCAGCTCGCATCATTCCTGCCATCGCAAGCTCCTATGCGCAATCCCTTATCCGTTCGAGTCGTGCCCTGGCTGCGCGCCCTGCTCGCCGCGCTGCTGCTGGCCTCAGCGCCCTGGGCGGCAGCGCTGACGCAGGCCGACCTGAAGCCGCTGGCCGAAGACGACTTCGACGCCAAGACTGCCGCGTTGTCTGCGTTGACCAAGGCATCGCCTGCCGAAGCCGGCCCGGTTTTGAAGGCCCTGCAGGACGACATCCTGCAATATGCGCCCTCGGTCGGCATGGTGCGCCAGGATGGCGACAAGGTGGTCGATGCCATCACCGGCAAGCCGGTCACCGTCAAGCCGGACGAACTCGAATCCCTGACCCTGAACAACAGCCTGCGCGCGCTGGTCGACAGCGCCGCCAGCAGCCTGCTGCTGCAATCGCCCGACATCGCGGTGCGCGCGCAGGCCATCGGCACCTTGCGCGACCAGCCGGAAAGCGCCTCGCTTGCCGCCGTGGAAGCCGCGCGCAAGGCCGAGGCCGATGCTGGCCTGCGCGCCAGCCTGGACGTGATCTGGGCCAACCTGGTGCTGGCGGAGCCCGCAGATGCCGCGGCGCACGATGCCCGGCTCGAAGCGATCCGCATCCTCGCCAGGGACAGCAACCCGCAGAGCCGCCAGAAGCTGGCGCCGCTGGTCGAGCGCGACAGCGCCGGCAACTACCGCGAAGCGGATGCCGACGTGCGCCTGGCCGCGCAGCAGGCGCTGGACCAGCTGCGCAGCGACCAGCGCCGCGCCGAACTGACCGGCAATCTGTTCGCCGGCCTGAGCCTGGGCAGCGTGCTGCTGCTGGCCGCACTGGGCCTGGCCATCACCTATGGCCTGATCGGCGTCATCAACATGGCGCACGGCGAGTTCCTGATGATCGGCGCCTATGCCACCTACGTGGTGCAGTCGCTGTTCCGTGCCTATGCACCGGATGCGTTCGCGTGGTACCTGCCTGCGGCGCTGCCGGTGTCGTTCCTGGCAGCGGCGGTGGTGGGCTTCGTGCTGGAGCGGCTGGTGCTGCGCCACCTGTATGGCCGCCCGCTCGAAACGCTGCTGGCCACCTTCGGTATCAGCCTGTTGCTGATGCAGGCAGTGCGCACGCTGTTCGGCGCGCAGAACGTGGAAGTGGCCAATCCCGGATGGATGAGCGGTGGCTTCGAATGGATGCCGGGACTGGTGATCCCGTACAACCGCGTGGTCATCATCCTGTTCGCGCTGGCCGTCGTGGCGGTGGCGTGGGCGGTGCTCAATCGCACGCGGCTGGGGCTGTTCGTGCGCGCCACCACGCAGAACCGCACCATGGCGGCGTGCGTCGGCGTGCGCACGTGGCAGGTCGACAGCTACGCCTTTGCCTTCGGCGCCGGCATCGCCGGGCTTGGCGGGTGCGCGCTGTCGCAGATCGGCAATGTCGGTCCCGACCTGGGCCAGGCCTACATCATCGATTCGTTCATGGTGGTGGTGCTGGGCGGGGTAGGGCAACTGGCTGGCACCATCGTAGGTGCGTTCGGGCTGGGCATCATCAACAAGTTCATCGAGCCGTTCTATGGCGCGGTGCTGGCCAAGATCTTTGTCCTGGTGCTGATCGTGCTCTTCATCCAGAAGCGGCCGCAGGGACTTTTCGCGCTCAAGGGGCGCAGCGCGGAGGCATGATGCAGCGATTCCAGTCGAATTCTTCCGTGTTGCCCTTCCGGCTTGCCGTACCCGAGCGCCAGTCGTTGTTCTCGCCGCGCGGCTGGATGGCGCTGGTGGCGCTGACGGTGATCGTCGGCATCGGCGTGCCGGTATGCGCGCTGCTGGTGCCGGAGGGTCATCCGTTGCACCTGTCGGCGTATGCGCTGACGCTGGTCGGCAAGATCATGTGCTTTGCGCTGGCCGCGATCGCGCTCGACCTGGTGTGGGGCTACTGCGGCATCCTGAGCCTCGGCCATGGCCTGTTCTTTGCGCTGGGCGGCTATGCCATGGGCATGTACCTGATGCGCTCGATCGGGCGCGAAGGTGTGTACAAGAGCGACCTGCCGGACTTCATGGTGTTCCTCGACTGGAAGGAGCTGCCGTGGTTCTGGCACGGTACCGACCACCTTGGCTACGCGCTGCTGCTGGTGGTGCTGGTGCCGGGCGTGCTGGCGTGGCTGTTCGGCTTCTTTGCCTTCCGTTCGCGCATCAAGGGCGTGTACCTGTCGATCATCACACAGGCGATGACGTATGCGGCCATGTTGCTGTTCTTCCGCAACGAGACCGGCTTCGGCGGCAACAATGGCTTCACCGATTTCAAGCGCATCGCCGGCTTTGCCATCGCCGCGCCGCAGACCCGCACGGCGCTGTTCGTGCTGACCTTCCTGGCGTTGCTGGCCGGCTTCGTTGCCTGCCGCTACATCGTCACGTCCAAGCTGGGCCGCGTGGTGACCGCGGTGCGCGATGCCGAGATGCGCGTCATGTTCTCCGGCTACAACCCGCTCGGCTACAAGCTGTTCGTGTGGACCTTCTCGGCTGTGCTGTGCGGCATCGCCGGCGCGCTGTACGTGCCGCAGGTCGGCATCATCAACCCGGGCGAGATGTCGCCCGGCAACTCGATCGAAATGGCGGTGTGGGTTGCCGTGGGCGGGCGCGGCACGCTGATCGGGCCTGTCGTTGGCGCGTTCCTGGTCAACGGTGCCAAGACGCTCTTCACCGCCCACTTCGCCGAATATTGGCTGTTCCTGCTGGGCGCGATGTTCGTGCTGGTGACGCTCTACTTGCCCGACGGCGTGATCGGCCTGTGGCGGCGCCTGCGTGAGCGCCGCGCTTGTGCCGTGGCGCCATCCGTGCCAGAGCCGGTTTCCACGCCGGCGGTCGCGGGCCGCACCGGAGGTGAAGCATGAACGCCACATTCCAACACGGCCAGGCCGAAAGCGGCGATGCCACCGGGCTGGGCCGGGTGCTGGAGCCGGGCACCATCGATGTGTCGCATGGCCCGATCTTGTACCTGGAAGACGTCACCGTGCAGTTCGACGGCTTCCGCGCGCTCAACAAGCTGAACCTGTCGATCGACCATGGCGAACTGCGCTGCGTGATCGGCCCCAACGGCGCTGGCAAGACCACGATGATGGATGTCATCACCGGCAAGACCGGGCCGCGCAATGCCAATGTCAGCGGGCGCGTGTTCCTGGGTCAGACCATCGACCTGATGCGGATGACCGAGCCGCGCATCGCGCAGGCCGGCATCGGCCGGAAATTCCAGAAGCCGACCGTGTTCGAGCAGCATGCGGTGTGGGAGAACCTGGAGCTGGCGATGAAGGCCGACAAGCGCTGGCGGTCGTCGCTGCGCGCGCGGCTGACCGGCGAGGGGCATCGCCGCATCGAGGAGACGCTGGTGCTGACCGGACTGGAGGCTGAGGCATACCGGCCCGCCGGGCTGCTGTCGCACGGGCAGAAGCAGCGGCTGGAGATCGGCATGCTGCTGATGCAGCAGCCACAGTTGTTGCTGCTCGACGAGCCCGTGGCCGGCATGACCGATGAAGAAACCATGCAACTCGCCAGCCTGCTCAACGGCCTGCGTGGCAGCTGCTCGATGATGGTGGTGGAGCATGACATGGAGTTCGTTGCCGCGCTGGCCGGCGGGGCCGGCAAGGTCACGGTGCTGGCCGAGGGCAGCGTGCTGGCCGAAGGCACGCTCGACAGCGTCAAGCGCGACGAACGCGTGATCGAATCCTACCTGGGAAGATAAGCATGCTGCAGGTCAATGCACTGAACCAGTACTACGGCGGCAGCCATATCCTGCGCAACGTCTCCTTTGACGTGCCGGCGGGCAAGCTGACCACGCTGCTCGGCCGCAACGGCGTAGGGAAAAGCACACTGCTGAAATGCCTGATGGGCGTGGTGCCGACGCGCAGCGGCAGCATCCACTGGGACGGCAAGCCGCTGGAGAAGAAGGCGCCGTATGAACGGGTCTCCGCCGGGCTGGCCTATGTGCCCCAGGGGCGCGAGATCTTTCCGCGGCTGACAGTCGAAGAGAACCTGCTGATCGGTGCCGCCAGCCGCGCGCGGCCATCGGGTGTGCCGGATCGCATCTACCAGCTGTTCCCCGTGCTGCGCACCATGCGCCAGCGCCGCGGCGGCGACCTGTCCGGCGGCCAACAGCAGCAACTGGCGATCGGCCGGGCGCTGATGAGCGAACCGCAGCTGCTGATTCTCGACGAGCCGACCGAGGGCATCCAGCCATCGATCATCCAGGACATCGGCCGCGCGCTGCGGCTGCTGGTGGATGAGTTCGGCATGACGGTGCTGCTGGTCGAGCAGTACTACGAGTTCGCGCGCCATATCGCCGATCACTATGTGGTGATGAGCCGGGGCGAAGTGGTCGCGCGCGGTGCCGGGACGAGCATGGAGCAGGACGGCGTACGGGAGCTGATTGCCGTGTAAGGGCAGAACGGGGAATGCGCATCGCACGCCGCTTTCCGCCCAGGCAGGCGGCGCGCTATGATTGCCTGCAACCCCCGCCATCGCGCACCCGCCTCCGGCATTTCCTCGCCATGCGTCATCCAGATTTTCCATCGTCACTCGCCGTGCCTGCCGCATGGCAGGCCAGCCTGCGGCTGCGTTTTGCGCAACGCGGCGAACGCACCGCGCTGGTCGAGCGCCGCCACCGGGGGCCGCTGCTGGTGCAGAAGCCGCTCTATCCCGAAGGCGGCATCTGCCATGTCGTCATCCTGCACCCGCCGGCCGGCGTGGCGGGCGGCGACAGCCTGGATATCGATGTGACGGTCGATGCCGGTGCCCACGCGGTGCTGGCCACGCCCGGCGCCACCAAGTGGTACAAGTCGCTCGGCCGCGACGCGGCGCAGCAGGTGCGGCTGTCGGTCGGCGCGGGGGCGCGGCTGGACTGGCTGCCGCAGGAGAACATCGTATTCGACGATGCGCGCGCGCGCATCGCGACGGTGCTCGACGTTGCGCCGGGCGGCAGCGCGATCGGCTGGGATGCCGTGGTGCTGGGCCGGCAGGCATCGGGCGAGCAATGGGCGCGCGGTGCGTTGTGGCTTGATACCCGCGTCGGCGTCGGCGAGCGCGCGTTGTGGATCGAACAGTCTCATTTCGATGCAGGGTCGCCGCTGCGCACCGCCGTGGCGGGGCTCGATGGACTCAACGTGCTGGGCACGCTGTGGGCGGTAGGCGAGGGCGCGACGCAGGAACTGGCGGAAGCGCTGGCCGAACGGTTGCCCTACGGCCCGGAACTGCGCGCGGGCGTGACCTGCCTGGCAGCCCATGGCCAGTCGATGCTGCTTGTGCGCGTGCTCGGCCGGCAGATGGAAGCCGTGCGCCACGTGATGGTCGATAGCTGGAACGCGCTGCGCGCGCCGATGCACGGCGTGGTGGCGCGACCGCTGCGCCTGTGGGCAACGTAGGGCCACGTAGGACCACGATCGGACAACAAGGCAGACAAGGAACAAGAGATGGAACTAACGCCGAGAGAAAAGGACAAGCTGCTGATCTTCACCGCCGCGCTGCTGGCTGAACGCCGCAAGGCGCGTGGGCTCAAGCTCAACTATCCGGAAGCGGTGGCGCTGATCACCGCCGCCATCATGGAAGGCGCGCGCGATGGCCGCACCGTTGCCGATCTGATGCACGAAGGCACCACCGTGCTGACGCGCGATGACGTGATGAATGGCGTCGCCGAGATGATCCCCGAGATCCAGGTGGAAGCGACGTTCCCCGACGGCACCAAGCTGGTGACCGTGCACCATCCCATTGTCTGAGCTAGCCCATCGTCGGAGTTGGCGCTGCGACGACCGATTCGAACAACAAATCCAACCGAGAGCCGATATGACCCGTACCGCCTGCCTGCGCCTTGCACTGGGCACTACCCTGACCATTGCCGCCACCGCCGCGCTGGCGCACCCCGGCCATGATGCCGCTACCGTCGGCGCCAGCCTGTGGGCCGGCCTGGCGCACCCGTTCACCGGCGCCGACCACCTGCTGGCGATGGCGGCGGTGGGCGTGTGGAGCGCGCTGGTGGCACGCTCGGCTGCCGATACGCTGCGCCTGCCACTGGTCTTCGTCGCGCTGATGCTGGTCGGTGCGGCACTCGGGCTGGCTGGCATGGCGCTGCCAGCGGTGGAGCCGATGATCGCCGTGTCGTTGCTGGTGGTGGGCTTGATGCTGGCGCTGCGCGCCAAGCTGCCTGCTTGGGCGGGGGCCTTGCTGGTTGGCGGCTTTGCGGTGTTCCACGGCTATGCGCATGGCGCGGAGTTGCCGGCCACTGCCGAGGCGCTGCCCGCCGTGCTGGCCTACGTCGGCGGCTTTGCCGTCGCGACCATGGCGCTGCACCTGCTCGGTATCGTCGCCGGCACGCTGCTGCGCCGCCATGCCGGCTGGCTGGCCCGCCTGGCCGGTGCCGGCGTGGCGCTGTACGGCGCCGGCCTGCTGGTGGCCTGAGGAGACGCACCATGATCCCCGGTGAACTGATGCCCGCCGATGGCGAGATCGAACTCAACGCCGGCCGCGCCACGGTCAGCGTGACGGTGGCCAATACCGGCGACCGGCCGATCCAGGTCGGCTCGCACTTCCATTTCTACGAGACCAACACCGCGCTGTCGTTCGATCGCGAAGCCACGCGCGGCTTCCGGCTGAATATCGCGGCGGGTACGGCGGTACGTTTCGAGCCCGGGCAGACCCGCACCGTCGAATTGGTGGCGCTGGATGGCGACCGCATCGTCTACGGCTTCAACGGCAAGATCATGGGAGCGCTGTGATGGCAAGGATCTCCAGGCAGGCCTATGCCGAGATGTTCGGCCCCACCACCGGCGACCGCGTGCGGCTGGCCGACACAGGGCTCATCATCGAAGTCGAGAAGGACTTCACCATCTACGGCGAGGAAGTGAAGTTCGGCGGCGGCAAGGTGATCCGCGACGGCATGGGCCAGAGCCAGCGCATGGCGAAGGACTGCGTCGACACAGTGATCACCAATGCGCTGATCGTTGACCACTGGGGCATCGTCAAGGCCGATATCGGGCTGAAAGACGGGCGCATCGCCTCGATCGGCAAGGCCGGCAACCCGGATATCCAGCCGGGCGTGACCATCGTGGTCGGGCCGGGTACGGAGGTGATCGCGGGCGAGGGCATGATCGTCACGGCGGGCGGCATCGACAGCCATATCCATTTCATCTGCCCGCAGCAGATCGAAGAGGCGCTGATGAGCGGCGTCACCACCATGATCGGCGGCGGCACCGGGCCGGCGACGGGCACCTTCGCCACCACCGTGACGCCGGGGCTGTGGTTCATGGAACGGATGCTGCAGGCGGCGGACGCCTACCCAATGAACATCGGGCTGCTCGGCAAGGGCAACGCCAGCCAGCAGGCGCCGATCCTGGAGCAGGTGGAGGCCGGTGCGATCGGGTTGAAGCTGCATGAGGACTGGGGCACCACGCCGGCGGCGATCGATACGTGCCTGTCGGTGGCGGACGCGACCGACACGCAGGTGGCGATCCATACCGATACGCTGAACGAGGCCGGTTTTGTCGAGGCGACCATTGCCGCATTCAAGGGCCGCACCATCCATACGTACCACACCGAAGGTGCCGGCGGCGGCCATGCGCCGGACATCATCAAGGTCTGTGGGGAGGCCAATGTGCTGCCATCGTCGACCAACCCGACGCGGCCGTACACGGTGAACACGCTGGACGAGCACCTCGACATGCTGATGGTGTGCCACCACCTGGACCCGTCGATTGCCGAGGATATCGCCTTCGCCGAAAGCCGCATCCGCCGCGAGACCATCGCCGCGGAGGATATCCTGCACGACCTCGGCGCGTTCTCGATGATCTCCAGCGACTCGCAGGCCATGGGCCGCGTCGGCGAGGTCATCATCCGCACCTGGCAGACCGCGCACAAGATGGCGCTGCAGCGTGGCAAGCTGCCCGGCGATCCGCACGATGCGCGTGGCGGGCACGACAACTTCCGCGTCAGGCGCTATGTCGCCAAGTACACCATCAACCCGGCGCTGACGCATGGCATCGCGCATGAGGTGGGCTCGGTAGAGGTCGGTAAATGGGCCGACCTGGTGCTGTGGCGTCCGGCGTTCTTCGGCGTCAAGCCGAGCCTGATCCTGAAGGGCGGCATGATCGCCGCCGCGGCGATGGGCGATCCCAATGCGTCGATCCCCACACCGCAGCCGGTGCATTACCGGCCGATGTTCGCGTCGGCGGGTGGGGCGCTGCACCGGTCTTCGCTGACCTTTGTATCGCAGGCGGCGCTTTCGGCCAATGTCGGCGAGCGCTATGGCCTGGCCAAGACGCTGTCTGCGGTGCGCGGCACCCGCACGGTCAGCAAGCGCGACATGGTGCACAATGACTGGCAACCGCACGTCACGGTCGATCCGGAGACTTACCAGGTCGTTGCCGACGGCCAGCTGCTGACCTGCGAGCCCGCCACCGAGCTGCCCATGGCGCAGCGCTATTTCCTGTTCTGAACCGCCGGGCTCCACGCCTCGCATCGCAAATGCTGAAGATCGACAAACTTCTGAGCGCCCCGCACGGCATTGCGCCGGTGCTGGTGCGCCGTGCTCCCAAGCTGGTCCTGCCTTTCAACGAACGCAGCAAGAGCCGCCTGCGCGCGGTGCTCGACAACGGCACCGAGGCTGCGTTGTTCCTGCCGCGCGGCACGGTGCTGAGGGGGGGCGATTTGCTGGTGGCCGAGGATGGCAGCTTTGTCGAGGTGCAGGCTGCTGCGGAGGCCGTGCTGGACGTGCGTTCGGAGGATCAGCATGCGCTGATGCGGGCAGCGTATCACCTGGGCAACCGGCACACGCCGGTGGAGATCGGGCGCGACTATCTGCGGCTAGAGTACGACCCGGTGCTGGCCGACATGCTGCAGCGCCTGGGCGTGCGCGCCGAGCGCGCGGAGCTGCCGTTCGAGCCGGAGGCCGGAGCGTATGGCGGCGGGCACAAGCATGGGCACGATGCCACGTTCGCGGAAGACTATGCGGCGGCGCAGGCGGTGTTCCATGAGCATCATGGGCACTCGCACTCGCACTCGCACTCGCACTCGCACTCGCACTCGCACTCGCACTCGCACTCGCACGGACATGCTCATGATCACGAACATAGCGACGCGGATCATGTTGACGATGCAAATTGCGTGCATAAGCATTGATCCCATTAGTGCTGACAACAATGGGGGCGCGCTGTGAATCTGCCGGAAAACCTTACCAATACCGACACCGCGCTCCCCTCTCCCGCTTGCGGGAGAGGGGCTGGGGGAGAGGGCCAGCGTTTGCCAGCACCGACATTCGTCCGCATGCTCCGCTCAAACCAGACCCAAGCAGAGCAACGTCTTTGGTACCACTTTCGCGCCCATCGATTCCTGGGGTTGAAATTCAAGCGTCAACAGCAGTGTGGGCCTTATATAGCGGATTTTGTCTGCATGGCATTCAAACTGGTCATTGAGGTGGACGGCGGCCAGCATGACATAGAGGTCGATGCGAAACGCGATGCATGGTTTCGGCGCGAAGGCTATCGTTTGTTGCGGTTTTGGAACCATGAGGTATTGGGGAACACTGAGGCAGTGTTGGAAAGGGTTCGTGTGGTCTTGTTGGAGCTGGGGCTTGTGGATGCGCCGGCCCTCTCCCCCGACCCCTCTCCCGCAAGCGGGAGAGGGGAGCAAACCGTCGCAAAACGGGGTCAGCCCTCATGACCAACCTCCACCAACTCATTTCCCTGCTGCACCTCGCATCCCCCGCCTTGCCCATCGGCGGCTTCAGCTATTCGCAAGGGCTTGAAGCCGCGATCGAGGCCGGCGTCATCCATGACGCCCAGACGGCCGAGCGCTGGATCCGCGACAACCTGCTGCATGTCCAGTCCCAATGCGAAGCGCCGTTGTGGCTGCTGTTGCATCGCCACTGGCGTACCGGTGACACGGCAGCAGTGCAGGCGTGGAACGCCTGGTTCCACGCCACCCGCGAAACCTCGGAGCTTCGCCTCGAGACCGAGCAGATGGGCTGGTCGCTGGCGAAGCTGATCGGCCAAATGGAGTGGGGCACGCCAGCATTGCGCGAGGCGCTGGCAGCACTATCGCCGGTCTGTCTGCCAACCGCCTTCACCGCAGCGTGCGTTGCGCTGGACGTCGACGCCCGTGACGGCCTGGCCGCCTATTGCTTCAACTGGGCCGAGAACCAGGTCGCCGCCGCGATCAAGGCGGTGCCGCTGGGCCAGGTCGCCGGCCAACACATGCTGCGCCGTCTTCACGCAGCGGTGCTGGAAACCGTAGACGAAGCCACGCGCCGCGCCGATTCCACGCCGCCGCAACTGTCAACCTTTTCCCCGTTGCTGGGCCTGCTTTGCGCGCGCCACGAAACGCAGTACTCCCGGCTGTTCCGTTCCTGAATCCACTCCCCACCATGACCCAGGCCCGTACCAAGAAGAACCCTCCGCTGCGCGTTGGCGTCGGCGGCCCGGTTGGCTCCGGCAAGACCACGCTGCTGGAGATGCTGTGCAAGGCCATGCGCGATCGCTATGACCTGGTCGCAATCACCAACGACATCTACACCAAGGAAGACCAGCGCCTGCTGACGATCTCCGGCGCGTTGCCTGCTGAGCGCATCATGGGCGTGGAAACCGGCGGCTGTCCGCATACCGCGATACGCGAGGATGCGTCGATCAACCTGGAAGCGGTGGACCGCATGCTGGCGAAATTCCCGGACGCCGACGTGGTGTTCATCGAGTCCGGCGGCGACAACCTCGCGGCAACTTTCAGCCCAGAACTTTCTGATCTGACGATCTACGTGATCGACGTAGCCGGCGGTGAGAAAATTCCGAGAAAAGGCGGCCCCGGAATTACCAAGTCCGACCTGCTGGTGATCAACAAGACAGACCTCGCGCCGTACGTCGGCGCGTCCCTGGAAGTGATGGAGAGCGATGCCCGCAAGATGCGCGGCACCCGGCCGTTCGTGATGGGCAGCGTCAAGTCCGGGCAGGGCCTGGACGAAGTGATCCGCTTCATCGAACGGCAGGGCATGCTTGGCGTCTAGCGCTCGATGTCGCCCGCGGCGGCCCTGGCGCCGGGTTTGACATAGCTCACCGGCGGGCGGAAGCTGCCCTTGCCCGCCAGCGCCCGCGCAACCGCCGCCACCAGGTTCAGCTCCGGCTCGTTGAGTTCGGCCATATGGCGCACGGTGGCCTCGATGGCCGCCTGCTGCCGGTTGCCGTAGGGCATCGGCGGCTGCTCCACCTGCAACTCGCTGACATCGTGGCGTGCGAAGTCCAGCATTTCGGACGGTGGGACCGCAAGGGTCTCGGCCAGCGTGCAGATATTGATCAGCGCCAGGTTGCGCTTGCCCCCTTCGATGCCGCTCAGGTAGGAACGTGCCAGACCGCTTTCAAGCGACAACGTTTCCTGGGACCAGCCGCGCTGCTTGCGCAGCCAGGCGAGATGCAATCCGAATAGTCTGAGATGTCGAGTAGTCATGGGATCGTAAGAAGTTCGGAGTGTTCTGAGGCTAAGGGTTTGACCTTGAGGCCACGACAACTTATTCTCCCCCTCACTATCGATGCCCGATCCGCGGAATAAGGGATGCGCCAGTGCATATGGCGCGGCACGATGGCATGACATCGGGCGGCTTGCATGGCCGTGCCAGACGGGACCACTGCGCGATGCCGGCGCGATGCTTTCGCGCGTGCGCCGGATTGCGCGGACAGGATGACTACATCCTGTCGCCCTGCTCAGGGAATTGCCATGCAGATATTCACGCTGTTCGAGGCGCAGATGCGCGCCTTCCACTCCGGCCACCATGCTGTGGCGGACCTGACCATCGGTTTCCAGTCGCGCTTGCTGTCCGCTACGGCAGGGCTTGGCGAAACCTGCGACTACGTGTTTCTCCGCGCGGGAGAGGCTCAGCCCGAATTCATGGCGGAGCGGCCCGAGTGGTGGGCCTGCCTGCGCGGCGGGCTGCGCATGTCGGCGCCCGGGCGCGGCAGCCTGCTGGCGGGCGGCGGCGAGTTGTTCGCGCCCGCCACCGGCGTGCCGATGCAGGTCCGCGCTACGCTCGATACGATCCTGGTGCGCGCGGTCGCGCAGGATGTAGCTGCGGCGCCAGTGTCGCTGCCCGCTGGCGCGTGTCGCTGCACGCTGGGGAAGGTGGGCGCGGACGACCCTGACAGCATCGACGGCGCATCACCGGGCGGGGGCGCGCTGCGAAGCCTGTCAGGCATGCAGCCTGAGTTCATCCAGCTTGATGATTCGGGCGGCGACTGGGCGCAGTGGCTGCGCGCGCGCGGCTTGCGCTGGGCGCTGTGCTATCGCGGTGCTGCAGGCTTGCACTGGCACGGGCCGGAGGCGTCAGCGGCGGATAACGCGGCGTTCTTGCAGCCCGGCGCGCTTTACGCGCCGGACCCGAATGAAACCTGTCGTCTCGACGTGCTCATGCCCGGCACCGCCCTGCTGTGCTGCTTCGGGCCGCCGTGCGAGCATGGCAATCGCGGGAACGAAGGCGAAGGCAGAATCGGGCAGGCCACGCGGTGCGCCGGTCGGCTGGCCAGGGAGCGTGCCGACATGCCGGCACTGGTGGCGGCGTGAACACCGCGGCGGCCCGGGGCCACGCCCGGGCCGGTCCTCAGTGGCACTTCTGTGGCACTTCTGTGGCGCCTCAGTGGCGCCTCAGTGGCGCTTGTACTGCGTGGCGCCGAACAGCACCTCGCGCGCCTTGTCGTCCTGCAGCGCCTTGCGCGCGCTGGCCAGCACCTCGACGCCGCGCTTGACCGCGGGACGCTCGGCGATCTCGTTGAACCAGCGCTTCAGGTTCGGATATTCGTCCAGCTCGACGCCCTGGTTTTGCCAGCTGCGCAGCCATGGGAAGGTAGCGATGTCGGCGATGGTGTACTGGTCGCCGGCCAGCCATTCGTGCTTCGACAGCTGCGTGTCGATCACGCCGTACAGGCGCCTGGCCTCGTTGGTGTAGCGGTTGACCGCGTACTCGATCTTCTCCGGGGCGTAGATGCGGAAGTGGTGCGCCTGCCCCAGCATCGGGCCGACGCCGCCCATCTGGAACATCAGCCACTGCAGCGCGTCGTACTTGCCGCGCACGTCCTCGGGCAGGAACCTGCCGGTCTTGCCGGCCAGGTACAGCAGGATGGCGCCGGATTCGAACAGCGAGATCGGCTTGCCGTCCGGGCCGTCGGGATCGACGATGGCGGGAATCTTGTTGTTGGGGCTGATCTTCAGGAAGTCCTCGCCAAACTGGTCGCCGGCGCCGATGTTGATCGGATGGACCTTGTACTCCAGGCCGCATTCTTCCAGCATGATGTGAACTTTGTGGCCGTTGGGCGTTGCCCAGGTATAGACGTCGATCATCGCAATGGCTCCCCTGGCTGCGATCGTGGTGACTGCCACGTCAACCACTGACGTGGCGAACCGGGCGATTTAAGCACAGAAGAAAAAAACGCGCAGGCATGCTGCGCGTTTCCATACTGGCGTCAGGGGCGAGCACCTGCGGAGCAGGCGCGCAAGGCGCCCGCGCCGGCCGGGCGCTCAGAAGCCGCGCGCCACCGGCATCCTGATGCTGTCCGGGTTCACGTTCATGTGCTTGGCCAGTTCCAGCTTGGCGATGGCGTTGCGGTGCACCTCGTCCGGACCGTCGGCCAGGCGCAGCGTGCGCTGGTGCGCCCACCAGCTGGCCAGCGGGAAGTCGCTCGACACGCCCGCGGCGCCGTGCACCTGAATGGCCCAGTCGATCACCTTCAACGCCACGTTCGGTGCCACCACCTTGATCATCGCGATCTCGGCCTTGGCCACCTTGTTGCCGACGGTGTCCATCATGTACGCGGCCTTGAGCGTCAGCAGGCGCGCCATCTCGATCTCGCAGCGGGCTTCGGCGATGCGCTCCTGGGTGACGCCCTGGCTGGCCACCGGCTTGCCGAAGGCCACACGCGACAGCGCGCGCTTGCACAGCAGCTCCAGCGCGCGCTCGGCCACGCCGATGCTGCGCATGCAGTGGTGGATGCGGCCCGGGCCGAGGCGGCCCTGCGCGATCTCGAAGCCGCGGCCTTCGCCCAGCAGGATGTTCGAGGCCGGCACGCGCACGTTCTTCAGCTCGATCTCCATGTGGCCGTGCGGTGCGTCGTCGTAGCCGAACACCGGCAGGAAGCGCTTGATGGTGATGCCCGGGGTGTCGGCCGGTACCACGACCATCGACTGCTGCTCATGGCGGCCGGCGTCGGGATTGGTCTTGCCCATCACGATATAGACCTTGCAGCGCGGATCGCCGGCGCCCGACGACCACCACTTGGTGCCATTGATGACGTAATGGTCGCCATCGCGATCGATGCGGCATTCGATGTTGGTGGCGTCAGACGAGGCCACCGCCGGCTCGGTCATCAGGAAAGCCGAGCGGATCTCGCCGGCGAGCAGCGGCTCCAGCCACTTGTCCTTCAGCTCCTCGGAGGCATAGCGCTCCAGCGTCTCCATGTTGCCGGTGTCGGGCGCGGCGCAGTTGAACACCTCGGCCGACCAGGGCACCCGGCCCATGATCTCGCACAGCGTGGCGTATTCCAGGTTGGACAGGCCCTGCGGCGCCCGCGGCGAGCGCGGCAGGAACAGGTTCCACAGGCCGGCTTCGCGCGCCAGCGGCTTCAGTTCCTCGATCACCTTGGTCGGGATCCAGGCGTCGCCGGCGCGGCGGTTCGCGTCGATCTCCTCGGCGAAGCGCTTTTCGTTCGGATAGATGTGCTGGTCGAAGAAGGCCAGCAGCTTGGCCTGCATTTCCTTGACCTTCGGGCTGTACTCGAAATCCATGTGGTCTCCTCGCTACGGGATCGGTGGGCGCCGCGCATTGGCAACGGCGGGCAACGGCGGGCAACGGCGGGCAACGGCGCCGGTTGGCTTCGTCGTTCGGGCAGACTTCGCCGATGCAATGCACTCTATCTGAAAGACGATAATTAGAAAAATGAATTTTCTGGATTTGGCAGTATCAATTTCCTGCATTCCATGACAGAATCGCTCGCATGCAGCTCTCCCGCATCGACCTCAACCTCTTCGTGGTGTTCGACGCCATTTACAGCGAAGGCAGCATCACCGCGGCCGCGCGCCAGCTCAACCTGACGCAGCCGGCGGTCAGCCATGCGCTGGGGCGCTTGCGCACGCTGTTCGACGACCCGCTGTTCGAGCGCCGCGGGCAGGGCATGGCGCCCACGCCGCTGGCCCGTTCGCTGGCCGGCGAGGTACGTGGCGCGCTGCAGTCGTTTGCCCGGACGCTGCAGGATACGCCGCACTTCGATCCCACCAATACGGTGCGGCGCTTCACCATCGGCATGCGCGACGCGCTGGAATCGACGCTGCTGCCGCCGCTGATGGCGCGGGTGACGGCGATGGCGCCGCACGTGGAAATCGCTGCGATCCGCTTTGACCGGCGCGAGATGGAATCCGAGTTGCTGGCGGGCACCATCGATACCGCGATCGATATCCTGCTGCCGGTTTCGCCGGCCATTCACCACGCGCCGTTCATGAACGACCCGATGGTGGTGCTGGCGCGCCGCGACCATCCGCTGGTGAAGAAGGAGCTGACGCTGGAGCGCTACCTGGCGGCCGAACACGTGCACGTGTCGTCGCGCCGCCGCGGCGCCGGGCTGGAAGACCAGGCGCTGCACCGCATGGGCCTGACGCGGCGCGTGCGGCTGCGCTGCCAGCACTATGCCGCCGCGTGCCGCGTAGTCAGTTGCACCGATCTCCTGGCCACGCTGCCGCTGCGCTATGCGCGCATCGCCAACGAGCCTTACGCCAACCGGCTGCTGTCCCTGCCGTTCAAGGTCCCGACGCTGGAACTGCACCTGTACTGGCACGCGGGTGGCGAGAACGATGGCGCCAACAGGTGGCTGCGCGAGCAGTTGATGGCGGTGATGACATCGCTCGGTGGCGGCACCTCCGATGTGACGCCTGCGGGCTGAGCGGAGTGCGCGTCGCATGCCGGTTGCCCAATGTGTATTGGGCGTTGCCCCGGTGAAGCGCGCGCGGTGCACACGTAAGCAATTGTTCGCGCGCTAGACCCTGCCGGGTCACGCTCATACCATCGTTCGGTCTTTCTGCCTCCGGCGCCTCATGCGTCGGCCGTCCGCGCGTGCGGATCCCTCAGGCAGATGCCTTATTCCACGACTACGACAAATCCAGACCGATGACCGGGACACGCTTGCTTGCTGATTGCCAACCGACGCTGCCGCGACGCGCGAGGCACACCACGTTCACCCTGACCGGCCTCTGCGCCGCTGCCGTGCTGGCCCTGTCCGCCTGTGGCGGCGGCGGTGGAGACGGGGGCGACGGCACCACGTCGGCCGGCGCGCCGCAGGGCTCCTCGCAATCCGGCACCCAGTCCAGCACGAGCCCTGGCTCCACGCCTGGTTCGACGTCTTCCACGCCGACCACTGCCGGCGGCTGCTACACCGTCAGCGGTGCGGCACCGGCGCCTGCGGCCGGCAGCGGCATCACGCTGTTGCCGGCGCGCGGCAGCGCGGTCAGCAACTACCGCGTGCTCGAGGAACCGCGCACCGCGGGCCTGTGCTACGCCAACTACCGCCGCGAGCAGGTTGGCCTTCCGCCGCTGGCCGCGCGCGACGCGCTCAACACCGTGGCGCAGAACCACACCGGATACATGCTGGCCAACGCCACGCTGACGCACGACGAAATCAGCGGCCGGCCCGGCTATACCGGTGCCACGCCCAACGCGCGCATCCAGGCGGCTTACCCGACCAATGCCACCGCGGAAGTGGTGGCCGGTGCCAATCGCTGGACCTCGGTGGCCAATGCCAACCTGTCGATGTCGCCCAAGGATGCGCTGGTCTCCGACCTGATCAACGCACCGTTCCACCGCGCCGCGCTGCTGGGCAGCTACGGCTCGGCCGGCAGCGGCTTTGCCGAGAGCGTGGGCCCGAACGGCAGCGGCACCTCGGCGAGCTACTACCAGACCATCGACCTGGCCGATGCGTCCAAGGGCGGCAGCGACAACCAGATGGTGGCTTACCCCTTCAACGGCCAGGCCGACGTGCCGGCGAGCTGGGTCAACTCCGAAAGCCCCAACCCGGCGCCGGGCTACGAAGGCAAGACCGTTGGCTACCCGGTCTCGCTGCAGGCGATCAATACCTCGCTGCAGTTCGATGCCGACAACTTCGCCATCACCGACGCGCAGGGTGCCAGCGTCAATTGCCTGAAGGTCGACAGCCGTTCGTCGGGCCTGTCCAGCGCCGCGCGCGGCCTGGCGATCTGCACGCCGGTGGCACCGCTGGCGAGCGGCCAGCGCTACAACGTGCGCGTGACCGGCCGGCTGGGTTCGCAGCCGGTGGACCTGAGCTGGTCGTTCACCACGCGCTGATCTTCCCCGATCAGCCAGGCACCGCCGCGCTCACTGCGGGGCGCGGTGCTGCAGCTCGATGCGCACCTGGCCCGGCGCCAGCGTGCGGTCAGGCTGCACGGCATACGGCAACGGCGGGCGCTGCCCCGCCGGCAGCGACTGCCACAGCCGTTCCACCCATTCCCTGATTTCCTCGCTGTCCGGTTCGGCCGCCCACACGCCGAGCGGCGTGGCTGCGTGCATGCGCGCCGCGATCGCTGCGGGATCTTCCTGTACCGATACGACCATCGCCGCGGCGGCAAGCGCAGCGGGTGCGCGCGCAGCTGCCCGCGGCGGGGCGGCCTTGCGCGCGAAATCGGCACGCGGGGCGGCTGCTGCCGGCGGTGCTGGCGGTGAGGGCGCTGAGAGCGGTGAGGGCGTGGTCACCGGTGCCGGCGCGGATTCCGCCATGGCGGAGTACGCGGGCATCGGCGGAGCCGCCGCAATCGCCGGAGCCTGTGGCGGCAAGCCTTTGGTGGCTAGGACCGGGGCGGGCATGGCCCGCGTTTCGTCGCGTGGCGTCGCCTTGCGCTCGGCGTGCGGCTGCACGTGCTGGCGCTGAGGGGCTTCGCGTTCTTGCCGTAGCTCCCGCGACGCCGACGGAGAAACCTTGGGCGCCGGCGGGGCCGGACGTGCCGGAGCGGCGACGGGTGCTTCATGTGTCGACGCGGGAGCGTCCCCGGCCGCCGCGGTCGCAGCCGGTGCGGTTGCGGGTGGGGCTGCCGTCGGGGCTGCCGGTGCGGTTGACTCATGCACCGAAGCCGGTTGCAAGGCGCCTTCGTCGATCTGCCGCAGCACGATGCTGGTGGTCAGCCCGGCCACGGCCGCTACGCTCGCTACGGCACCGAGTGATCGCCACCAGCGGCGTGCGCGTGCCGTTCGTGTCTGTTCCGTCCGTCCGGCGCAATCCGTCCCTTCGACCGCCTGCGCGGCGGCAACGCTGCGCGCCTGCGCTGCCAGCCAGTCGCGCGTGGCATCGCTGACAGGCGCACCCAGTGCCTGCGCCGCCGGCTGGCCTGCGGCGATGCCGGCCAGCACCGCATCGCGCCGGCCTGCCTGCGCTGCCTGCAGCCGCGCGGCTTCTTCCAGCACCGCAGACGCCAGTCCCGGTGGCGCGGCAAACGGCAGGGTGCTGGCGCGGCGCGCGTCGGCTTCCTGCTGGGCCACGTGGGCCGCGGCTTGGACGGCATCGGCCAGCCGCTCCGGTGGCACGTAGGCCGGCAATGCCTTCAACAACGCGGCAAGCCGGTCCTGTCCGTCGATGAAACGGTCGGCGGCGCTCATGGCCCGGGCTCCCGCGCGTCCGGCACGCTGCCCGCCAGTTCGGCACGCAACCGCGCGAAGGCGTAGCGCAGCCGGCTCTTCACCGTTTCGAATTTTTCGCCCAGCATCTGCGCGATATCCTCGACGCTCATGTCGCTGAAGAAACGCAGCACCACCACCTCGCGCTGTGCCACCGGCAGTTGCAGCAGTGCGAGGTGGACGTGGTGCGCATGCTGCCGCAACTGCAACTCGGCTTCCGGCGACAGGTCATCGGCTGGCAACTCCGGCGGTTGGCCGTCGTCCGTCTCGTGGCGCTGGCGCGCCTCCGCGCTGCGCACCTGGTCGAGCCAGGCATTGCGCGCGATCTGGTACAGGAAAGTGCGGAACGCCGCGGCGGGCTGGTAGTCGCCGCAGCGGGTCATCAGCCTGATCCAGGTCTTCTGCGCGATGTCCTCGGCCTCGCCGGTGTTGCCCCGGCACAGCCACGCCACGTAGTTGTAGAGGCCGGCGTTATGGCGGCGGAACAGCTCGGCGATGGGTTGCTCGATGATGCCGGACGCGACCAGCAGCATCAGGTCCTGGTCGGGCAGCGCGGCCAACGGGGGAGGCGGGACGGGGTCTGGGGCCTGCATGCGCCCGAGTATAGGAGAGCGCAGGGCGGGGCGACAAACCGCTGCGCCACCCTGCGCCGAGACGTTGTCAGCGCGCCGCACGCTCGGGAACCGCGCTACCGGCATCCGCCGGCTTGCTGGTTGCCAGGCTTTGCGCCAGATCGACCAGCTTGAGGAATTCGCCGCGGTAGCCGAAGCGGTCGGCGCCGCGCGCGCCTTGCGCCAGCGCGTGCGCCTCGGCGTAGCCCCAGCTTCCGGTGTGCTTGCCGCCGCGCAGCGCCTGGCCGAAGCCGGCCACGGCGGCGGCGAAGCGGAAGTCGTCGTCGCCCTGGGCCAGGGGCCGGATCGCCTGCCGCGCCACGGTGGTATCCATCAGCTGGCTGGTGCTGGCCGTCGGCAGCTTGTAGCGCAGCTTCACATGCGCCAGTTCGCCGTCGCGGCCGGGTGCCGGCGTGGCCGGCTGGTAACGCAGCGGATCGACCATTCCGGGCTGGCCGGCCAGCGTCAGCTCGTACAGCGCGGTCACCGTATGGCCCGCGCCGATGTCGCCGGCGTCGACCTTGTCGTTGTTGAAATCCTCGCGCGCCAGCATGCGGTTTTCATAGCCGATCAGCCGGTATTCCTTCACCGTCGCCGGGTTGAATTCCACCTGGATCTTCACGTCGCGCGCGATGGTGGCCAGCGTCGAGCTGAACTCGCTCGCCAGCACCTTGTTGCCTTCCATCAGGTTGTCGATATACGAGTACGCGCCGTCGCCGGCATCGGCCAACTGCTCCATCAGCTGCTCGTTGTAGTTGCCGGTGCCGAAGCCCAGCGTCGACAGCGACACGCCCGACTTGCGCTTCTCTTCGACCATGCCCTTGAGTTGCCGGAAGTCTGTGACGCCGACATTGAAGTCGCCGTCGGTGGCCAGCAGCACCCGGTTGATCCCGCCCGCAATAAAGCTCTGCTGCGCGGCCTGGTAGGCCAGTGCGATGCCGCTGGCGCCGGCGGTGCTGCCGCCGGCCACCAGTTGGTCGATGGCGGCGCTGATCGCGGCCTTGCCGCTGCCCGGCGTGGGCGGCAGCGCCACGCGGGTGCCGCTTGCATAGGTCACCAGCGTGATGCGGTCCTGCGCGCGCAGCTTGTTCACCAGCAGCTTCAGCGAGGACTTGAGCAGCGGCAGTTTGTCGGGCGAGTCCATGGACCCTGACACATCGACCAAAAACACCAGGTTGGCCGGCGGCAGCGCTTCGCCGGCGATGTCCTTGCCCTTGATGCCGATGCGCAGCAGCACGTTGGACGGATGCCAGGGCGCGGGCGCGAGCGCGGTGTGCACGGCGAAAGGCCGGCCGTCGGCGGGCTGGGTGTAGTCGTACGGGAAGTAGTTCAGCATTTCCTCCACGCGAACGGCATCGGCGGGCGGCAGCCGGCCGGCATTGAGCAGGCGGCGCATATTGCTGTAGCTGCCCGTATCGACGTCGATGCTGAAGGTGGACACCGGGGCCTGTGCGACAAGCTTGACGCCGTTCTCTTCGATCTGGCCATAGCGCTCGCGGTCTGCGGCCTGGGGTGGTGGCAGGTAGTAGGGCCGCGGCATGGCCAGCGCGGCATGGGGTGCGATGGCGCGCATTTCGGCCGCGGGTGCGGCAGTTACGGCCTTGGCCGCTTCGGCGGCGTGATCCCGGGCCGGCGCCGGCGCCGGGGCCGGCGGAACGGATTGCGGCGGCTGCGTCAGCGAAGGCGAATGCCCGCCGCAGGCCGACAGCGCCAGAGCCAGTGCGGTTGCGCAGCAGGCAGCGGCGGCCCGGGTCCGCCGGGCGGCAACGGTGGACACGACCGGTGCGCGATGTTGCATGTTGTTCTCCTGGTGGGCCGCAGGCGGGACGCCAGGTGGCCTGTCCATGAAACGGCGCACGATCCCAGGCGGGGTTAAATCCTCCGTTTTTTTTCGCTGCACGCTCAATCAGGTGAAGGGAATCAGACTTCGCCCGACCCCCGCATGCGGCGATCGCCACTACAATCGCCTGATTCCTTTCCCCAGGAGACATCGCATGGCCCGCTTTGACCTCGATTCGATGGTGTGGCGCAGCACGTTGGCCCTGACCATGGCCGCGCTGCTTGGCGCGTGTGGAACGCAGGGCGCAGGGACAGGGACGCCCGCCGCAACGGCTGCGCCAGCTGCCGCCCCAGCCGCGGCGGCCATGCCGCCGGCCCCGGAGGTCGCTTCCGGCTACCGCGCCGGCATGTCGACGGTCTATGCGCAGCGCCATATGGCCGCCGCGGCCAATCCATTGGCCAGCGAGGCCGGGCGTGCCATGCTGCGCCAGGGCGGCTCGGCCATTGATGCCGCCATCGCCATGCAGGCCGTGCTGACGCTGGTCGAGCCGCAGGCCACCGGCATCGGTGGCGGCGCTTTCATCATGTACTGGGACGGCAAGCGCGTTCAGGCCTTCGACGGCCGCGAGACCGCACCCGCAGGTGCCACTGAAAACCTGTTCATGCGTCCCGATGGCAAGCCGATGGAATTCAGCGAGGCACAGATCGGCGGGCGTTCGGTGGGCACGCCGGGTGTGATGCGCGCGCTGGAGATGGCGCATCGGCAGCACGGGCGCCTGCCGTGGGCCAAGCTGTTCGAGCCGGCGATCTCGCTGGCGGAGAGGGGCTTTCCGATCTCGCAGCGCCTGTACACACAGGTGGCCGCCGACAAGTTCCTGGCCAACTCACCGGAAATGGCCGCGTATTTCCTCGATGCGCAGGGCAAGCCCAAGCCGGCCGGCACGATGCTGAAGAACCCCAAGCTCGCGCAGACACTGCGGGATATCGCGCGGCGCGGCGCGGGCGTGCTGTACGGCGGCCCGATCGCGCAGGACATCGTCGCCAAGGTCAACGGCAGCGCCAACCGGGGCTCGCTGTCGATGGCGGACCTGCGCGGCTACCGGGCCAAGCAGCGCGTGCCGGTCTGCACCGACTACAAGCGCTGGAAGATCTGCGGCATGCCGCCGCCGTCGTCAGGCGGTATCGCCATTGCGCAGATCCTGGGCACGCTGCAGGCGCTGGAGACCAAGAATCCCAAATATGCGCTGGCGGCGCTCAAGCCGCAAAACGTCAATACGCCCGCGCAGGTGGAAGCCAATCCCGACGCGGTCCACGCGATTGCCGAAGCCGACCGCCTGGCCTATGCCGACCGCGGCCTCTACGTGGCGGACGCCGATTTCGTGCAGATCGATGTAGCCGGCCTGGTCAATCCCAACTACCTTGCATCCCGAGCCGAGCTGATCGGCGACAAGAGCATGGGCAAGGCGCAGCCAGGCGTACCGCCGGGGCCTGCGGTGGCGTATGCCCCGGACCGGTCGCCGCCGCGCATCTCCACCTCGCAAATCGTCGCGGTCGATGACCGCGGCGGCGCGATCTCGATGACCACGACGATCGAGTCGTACTTCGGCTCGCATCTGATGGTGCGTGGCTTCATGCTGAACAACCAGCTGACTGACTTCTCCTTCGTGTCGAGCGAGAACGGCAAGCCGGTGGCCAATCGCGTCGAGCCGGGCAAGCGGCCGCGTTCTTCGATGGCGCCGACATTGGTGTTTGACCGCCAGACCGGGCAGTTGGTGGCCACGGTGGGTTCGCCCGGCGGCTCGCAGATCATCGAGTATGTGTCCAAGACGCTGGTCGGCATGCTGGACTGGAACATGGATCCGCAGGCTGCGATCGGGATGGGCAATTTCGGCAGCCGGAATGGACCTACTGAAGTGGAGAAGGGGCTGGTGTCGCCAGGGCTGGTCCAGGCGCTGCAGCAGCGTGGGCATCAGGTGGCGGAGATTGAGATGACTAGCGGGACGCAGGCTATCGTGCGTCGGCAGGGGCCGGATGGGAAGGTGGTTTGGGCGGGTGGGGCGGATCCGCGGAGGGAGGGGGTGGCGGTGGGGGATTAAAGGGGGGTTATGTGAGGCCAGTGTGGTCGCTGTTGGTGACATGCTGTCGGCTGTTGAAGCTGGGTGTCGCCGTTGATGACATGCTGTCGGCCGTTGAACCGCTTGGTTCCGCCCTCCTGGGCGGGTAACTTTTTGTCCGAGCGACAAAAAGTCACCAAAAAGCGCGTTTACGGCCCTGCGGGCGGCCACTCTTATCGTAGTGGACGGCGGCTTTCGTATGGGGCCGCGCTTCCTCACATAGCAGGACTGCCTGACGCCTTGGTGCGCCACGGTGGCTCGGGATTGATGCGGTGTTTGAACGAGCCCGGAGCTGTGGGTGGCTCCTGCTGCTGACGGCAACGTAGGGACGCCTTCGGCTGCGCTGTGCGCGGGTCCTAACGTGGCGGAGCTGGCGTCCATATTCCGGCTTGCGCTTCGGGCTCGGCGCGCGCATACGAAGGTCTGGCGCGGCGACGGAGAATCGGCTGGCTTTACTTCGTGGGGGCTCCGGCCCTCACCCCCGGCCCCTCTCCCGCAAGCGGGAGAGGGGAGAAAACAAGCAGGCAGGGAAAGGCTCCGGGTTCACCTGCGATAGCGCCAAGCGAGCGCAGCGACGCGTTCCATGCCAGGGCCCGACCTGAGATACTGCCGGCGCGCAGCGCAGCCGTAGGCGTTCCTGCGTTGACCCAACCAGCAGGGGCCACTCACAGCTCTGGGCTCGTTCAATCACCGCATCAATCCCAGCCACCGTGGCGCACCAAGGCGTCAGGCAGCCTTGCCCTGCAACGAATCCCAGCCCCGTTCGAAACCCCCGGCACACTACGATAAGAGTGGCCGCCCGCAGGGCCGTAAACGCGCTTTTTGGTGACTTTTTGTCGCTCGGACAAAAAGTTACCCGCCCAGGAGGGCGGAACCAGGCGCTTCAACGGCCGACAGCATGTCACCAATAGCGAGCGACCACAACGCTTCAATCGGCCGACAGCATGTCACCAACGGCGACCCAGCTCCAATAGTCACTCACCCCTTAGCCTTCCTCGCATACTCCCACCCCATCTCCGCCATCGGCCGCGCCCGCTTGCCCGCATCCGTAGCCTGCGCCGACGAAGCCGTCCCATCGACCACGCGCTTCATGATCCCCTGCAAGATCCCGGCAATACGGAACATGCTGAAGGCAAGATAGAAATTCCAGTCGCCAGTGATCGCGCGCCCGGTACGCTGCTCGTACATGCGGCGATACGTTGCCTCGTCAGGAATCCCCAACCCAGCATAGTCCACCCCCGCAATCCCGCGGAACTGCCCCGGCGCGATATGCCAGCTCATGCAGTGGTAGCTGAAGTCCGCCATCGGATGCCCCAGCGTGGACAGCTCCCAGTCCAGCACCGCCAGCACACGCGGCTCGGTCGGATGGAACATCAGGTTGTCGAGCCGGTAATCGCCATGCACGATCGAAGTCAGGTCGGCGTCTTCCTGCGGAATATGCTGCGGTAGCCAGTCCATCAGCGCATCCATGGCTGGGATCGACTCGGTTTCCGACAGCTTGTATTGCTTGGTCCAACGCTCGATCTGACGCTGGAAGTAGTTGCCCGGCTTGCCGTAGTCCCCCAGGCCAATGGCGTTGTAGTCGACGGTATGCAGCGCGGCGATGACGCGGTTCATTTCGTCATAGATAGCACTGCGCTCGGCATTGCCCATGCCGGGCAGCGACTGGTCCCACAGCACCCGGCCGGCAACGAACTCCATGATGTAGAAGGCCCGGCCAATCACCGATTCGTCTTCGCACAGCGCGTACATGCGCGCCACCGGCACGTCGGTGCCGGCGAGGGCGGCCATCACGCGGTATTCGCGCTCGATGGCATGCGCCGACGGCAGCAGCTTGCTCTTGGGGCCGGGCTTGGCGCGCATCACGTAGGTCTGGCCCGGCGTGACCAGCTTGAAGGTCGGGTTGGACTGCCCGCCCTTGAACTGCTCGACGGTCAGCGGGCCGGCAAAGCCCTCCACGTGCTGGCGCATCCAGGCTTCCAGCGCGTCGGTGTCGAAGCGTTGCTGGTCTGCCACCGGGCGTGTGCCCTCGAAGTGCGATACGTTGCTCGTCATGCTGTCTCCGTTGGTTTTCTGTTCGGGTTCGATTGGATGGCTTGGGTGACTCAGGCGGCCGGCTGGCGTCCGCGCAAATACTGGTGCAGCAGCACTTCCATGGTGGTGTGGCGCGAGCCACTGTGGACGGGTGTGGGCGGCGAGTAGTTGGTCATGCGGACCACCCAGTCGAGCGGGCCGTCGCCCATGTCGAGCACATTGATGCAGCCCGCCGTCTGCAGCAGCGAGCCGAATAGCACGCGTCGTCCGCAGGTGATGGCCTGCGAAAGGATGGCCCGATTGGTGCCGCCGTGCAGCACCATCAGCACGGTGTCCCATTCCGGGTCGGCGCGCAGCCGATCCAGCCCGGGCAGCACGCGGTCGAGAAAGGCGCCGATGGTTTCGCCGTTGAGGAAGCGCTTGTCTTCCGGTACCTCGCCTTCGAAGGCGCCGACGAAGGCGTCGCGCAGGTCGGCGTCGGCAATCGCGGACAGGTCGCCCCCGCGGATTTCCTGGAACTCGGGCCAGACCTCGGGGACCACGTCGTCCATATCGGGCAATTCGGCCAGCACGCGCTCGGCGGTCTCGACCGTGCGCGGCAGGCCGCTGACGATGACGCGATCGAAGCGGATCTGCTCGGCGGCAAAGGCACGCCCGGCGGCGGTGGCCTGCATGCGCCCGGTCTCGTTGAGCGGGACCATCTCCGGCAGCGCTGGGCGCCCGGTATCATCGAAATACGAGACGGCACCGTGCCGCATCAGGTAGATGCGGCGACGCGAGGACGGCGGCAATTCCATGCGTTGTTTCCTTGAGTTGTGCTGGCGTGCCCGTCTCCCGCGGGCTTGCCATGAAGACGGGCCGCGGCCCGTCCGGGTCTGTCAGCGGTATTGCGGCTTGCGCTTCTCCAGAAAAGCGCTGATGCCTTCGCCGCCGTCGGGGTGGTGCAGCGCGGCGACAAAGTTGTCGCGCTCGGCCAGCAGGTGTTCGTCGAGCGAAGCCGTGGCCGCATAGTTGATCAGGCCCTTGATGCGGCCCACCGCATGCGGCGATTGCCTGGCCAGGCCCGCGGCCAGTCGCAGCGATTCGGACAGCGCCTCGCCCGGCGGCGTGACGCGGTTGACAAGCCCAAACTGGGCCAGCCGCTCGCCGCTGATCGGCTTGCCTTCCATCATCATCTCGCTGGCAAGCTGGCGCGGCAGGGCGCGCGCCAGTTCGTACGAGCCGCCGCCGTCGGGCGTGAGCCCGACCGAAACGTAGGCCATCACGAACTTGGCATCGCTGGCCGCAACCACGAAGTCGCATGCCAGCACCAGCGACAGGCCCGCGCCGGCGGCCGCGCCTTCCACCGCCGCGATGATCGGCTTGGGAAAGGCGTGCAGCGAGCGGATGAAGCCGTTCAGCACCTCGATGCTCGCGGCCTGCACCTCGGGCGGCTGGCTGCGGTTGCCCAGCAGCCGGTTCAGGTTGCCGCCGGCGCAGAACATGCCGTCAGCGCCGGTGAAGATCACCGCGCGGATCGAATCGTCGGCGGCGGCCGCGTCCAGCGCCGCCTTGGAGCCCGCGTAGATGTCCGGGTGCAGCGCGTTGCGCGCCTCGGGGTTCGAGATGGTCAGGACCAGCGTCGAATCGACGCGTTCGGATAGCAGTTGTGCGGGCATGGGGGCGGACTCTGGAAAACGATACGGAACGGACTTACTGCTCTTCGGACAGCAGCGACAGGCCCAGGCCGGCACGGCGCCACAGCCAGGGGCTCGGACGGTAGCGCATGTCGCCGGTCAGGGTTTCCATGTTGCGCAGCGTCTCGAGCACCAGTTGCGGACCGACGGCGTCGCCGAGCGCCAGTGGGCCCTTCGGGTAGCCGAGGCCGAGGTTCACGGCGAGGTCGATGTCCGCCGGCGTGGCGATGCGCTGCTGCGCGATGTCGCTGGCGATATTGATAATGCAGCAGAGCACGCGCTGGGCCACGAAGCCGGCCGAGTCGCGGATCAGCGTGACCGGCACGCCGTCGCTGGCAAACAGGCCGTGCGCGGCATCACGCGCGGCGGCGCTGGTGGCCGGCGTGGTCATCAGCGTGCGGCGCTTGGTGGCCTCGAACGGCAGCAGCGTGTCGATGGCGACGGTGCGGGCCGGGTCCAGGCCCTGTTGCAGCGCGCTGGTAGTGGCATCCAGGCCCAGCGGCGTGACGATGATCAGCGCATCGGCCGATGGCTTGTTGCCGCCTTCCGGGGTCACGCCCAGCGCGCCCAGCAGCTTGGTCACCATGGCGTGGCCGCGCTCGCTGTCATGGCTGACCCAGACGCTCGACGGGCGTGCGCTCGGCACCACCGCGGCGGCCGGCACTTGCTTCTGGCCATCGGCGTAGCGGTAGAAACCGGCGCCGGCCTTGCGGCCGATCAGCCCGCCGACCGCGCGGATCGCGGTGATCGGCGACGGACGGTAGCGCGGCTCCTGGTAGAACTGGTTGTAGATCGACTCCATCACCGGGTGCGATACGTCCAGCCCGGTCAGGTCCATCAGTTCGAACGGGCCCATGCGGAAGCCGGCCTGCTCGCGCATGATGTTGTCGATGTCGGCAAACTCGGCCACGCCTTCCTGCGCGACCTTCAGGCCTTCGATATTCATGCCGCGGCCGGCATGGTTGACGATGAAGCCCGGCATGTCCTTGCAGCGCACCGGGGTATGGCCCATGCGGCGGGACAGTGCCATCAGCGCATCGCCCACGGCGGGGTCGCCCGACAGGCCATCGATGACCTCGACCACTTTCATCAGCGGCACGGGATTGAAGAAGTGGTAGCCGGCGATGCGGCCCGGGTGCTGCGCACCCACGGCGATCGCCGTGATCGACAGCGAGGAGGTGTTCGAGGCGATGATCGCGTCCTCGCGCAGGATCGCTTCCAGCCTGGCGACCAGGTCACGCTTGACTTCCAGCTTCTCGACGATGGCTTCAACCACCATGTCGCTGTTGGCCAGGTCCTCCAGCGCCGCACACGGCTTGACGCGGGCCAGCGTGGCCTCGGCGTCGGCGGCGCTGATCTTGCCCTTGTCGGCGAGCTTGGCCAGCGTGTCCTGCAGGTACTGGCGGGCGGCGGCCACAGCTTGCGGGTTGGCGTCGTACAGGTTGACGGTCAGGCCAGCCTGGGCGGCGATCTGCGCGATGCCGCGGCCCATGGCGCCGGTGCCGACTACACCCAGCGTGTCGATGGTGAAAGTGCTCATCATTCGTCCCAAAAGTTGTGGTTAAATTAGCACGATCGTACGTTTTTTGCATCTTTCCGAACAGACCGGAAGGGCAGGCGGCGTGCGCTGATCGGCCAGCCCGGACACGGCAGGCCCCGGATGGTCCACAATCCCCCTCAGACCCGCGCTCGTGCGGGCGAGCATTACACCAACGGAGAGAGACGACATGCTGAAGCTCTGCGGCTTTGCCGCCAGCAACTACTACAACAAAGTGAAGCTGGCGCTGCTGGAAAAGAACGTGCCGTTCGAAGAGGTGCTGGCCTGGATCGGCGAGACTGACCCGGCCGCTTCGCCCGCGGGCAAGGTGCCCTACATGATCACCGAATCCGGCTCACTGTGCGAGTCGGAAGTCATCGTCGAATACCTGGAAGCGGCCTTCCCGCAGACGCCGCTGCTGCCGAAAGACCCGCTGCAGGCCGGCAAGGTGCGCGAGATCGTCACCTTCATGGAGCTGTACCTGGAGCTGACCGCGCGGGAACTGTATCCGGAGGCGTTCTTCGGCGGCAAGGTCAGCGATAGCGTCAAGGAGCGCCAGCACAAGTTGCTGGCGCGCTATATCCCGGCGTTTGCCAAGCTGGCGAAGTTCTCGCCGTATATCGCAGGCGACAGCTTCACGTTGGCCGATTGCGCGGCAGCAGTGCACCTGCCGCTGGTGTCGTCGTGCACCAAGACCATCTATGGCACGGATATGCTGGCTGACCTGCCGGTCAAGGATTACCTGAAAACGCTGTCGCAGCGCGAGTCGGTGCAGAAGGTCAATGCGGACCGGAAGGCGAATACCGAGCTGATGATGAGCCGGAGCAAGAAGTAAGCGGTTCGATTTGCCACTTGTGTACTCCCTCTCCCGCTTGCGGGAGAGGGTTGGGGTGAGGGCTGGAGGGTCAACGAAGTAAAGGTCGACGGAATGCCACCGCCCGCCCTCTCCCCCGGCCCCTCTCCCGCAAGCGGGAGAGGGGAGCAAACCGCCGGCTTGTGATAGCCCTCAGATGCAAGAACGCCTGCGATTCGCGGGCGTTTCCGTTTCTTCTTAAAGCTTCCCCAACCTTTCCAACGCCAGCGCCAGGGTCTCTTCCTTCTTCGCAAAACAGAACCGCACCACGCCCGACTCGCGCGGCTGCGTATAGAACGCCGACACCGGAATCGCCGCCACGCCGATCTCGCGCGTCAGCCACATGGCGAAGTCCGCCTCGCTCAGGTCCGAAATAGCGGAATAATCGACGCACTGGAAGTAGGTGCCATCCGACGGCAGCAGCTTGAAGCGCGAATTCGCCAGCCCGGCGCGGAAGAAATCGCGCTTGGCCTGGTAGAACGCCGACAACTGCAGGTACGGCGCGGGATCGGCCATATAGTCGGCCAGCCCATGCTGCACCGGCGTGTTGACGGTGAACACGTTGAACTGGTGCACCTTGCGGAACTCGGCCATCAGCGCGGCCGGCGCCGCCACGTAGCCGACCTTCCAGCCGGTCACGTGATAGGTCTTGCCGAAGCTGGAGATCACGAAGCTGCGGCGCGCCAGCTCGGGATGGCGCGAGACCGATTCATGCCGCTGGCCGTCGTAGACCATGTGCTCGTAGACCTCATCGGAAAGCAGCAGGATATCGGTGCCGGCCAGGATCTGCGCCAGCTTGTCCATGTCACCCGCGCGCCAGATCGTGCCGGTGGGGTTGTGCGGCGTGTTGATGAGGATCATGCGCGTGCGCGGCGTAATCGCGGCGGCCAGCTGGTCGAAGGGCAGGCGGAACTCGGGCGCCTCCAGCGTGACCGGCACGGCGGTGGCGCCGGCCAGTTCGATCGCGGGCAGGTAGCTGTCGTAGCAGGGCTCGAGCACGATCACTTCGTCGCCCGGATGCACGGCGCACAGGATCGCGGTCAGGATGCCCTGCGTGGCGCCGGCGGTGACGGTGATTTCGGACTCCCAGCTGTACTGGTGGCCGTACAGCGCGGCGATCTTGTCGGCGATGGCCTGGCGCAGGCGCGGTACGCCCGCCATCGGTGGGTACTGGTTATGGCCGGCGCGCATGGCCCCTGCGACCGCGTCGACGATCCTGGGATCGCAATCGAAGTCCGGAAAACCCTGGCCCAGGTTGACGGCGTTCTTCTCGATGGCCAGGGCCGACATCACGGTAAAAATGGTGGTGCCGACGGCGGGCAGGCGGGAGGGCGGCGGGGCCAGGGGTGCGAGCGTGGTGTCTGCGGACATGTTGCGGGCGTATCGATGCGGTAAGAGAGGGCGCACGTGCCGAACCGGCCTCGCGCGCGATCCGGCAATTCTAAAGCGGATCGGCCGTGGTGTCGGCCGTCGTGTCCACCTGAGCGGCCAGCCAGGCGCCAAAGCCCGGCGGCGTCAGCACCTCGACGCCGCTGGAGCGGCGCAGCCGGCTGCGCAGCTTGAGCACCGCCTTGTCCTTCGATACCAGGAACGCGGCGCCGGCAAAGTGGGCCAGCTCGACAAACTTCTGGTCGTCGGTGTCCTTGCAGCGGGGCAGCTTGATGGCGTCGGCTTCGTCCTGCGGCGGCAGCGGCTCGAGGCGGGTCAGGCGGTCGACCGTAGCCAGCGCGGCATCGATATCGACCTCGAAGCGGTCAAATTGCGGATAAGCCAGCACCCGGCGCAGCTCTTCGCGGCAATCGGCACGGATCACAGGGGCGATGGTGCCGGCTTCCAGCGCGTGCCGGATCGGCTCGACATGCGGGTCGCGGAAAACCAGCAGGTCGACCCAGATATTGGAGTCGAGCACCACGCAGGGCGCGCCCGCTGGGGCGGATGTGATGCCGGCGGGGCTGGCGGGATGGTCGGTTCCGGTGCTGTCGAGGCGCATTCGCTACAATCTTGGCTGGTTTGTCCTTGGCTACTGCCGCGATTTTGCCATGCTCATCGTTTTGTCTCCCGCCAAGTCACTGGACTACGAGACACCCCCGCGCATCAAGACCCATACGCTGCCGCGTTTCATCGACCGTTCCGCCACGCTGATCGAGCGCCTGCGCAAGCTTGCGCCGCAGGACGTGGGCGCGCTGATGGATATCTCCGACAAGCTTGCCGTGCTCAACGTCACGCGTTATGCCGAGTGGTCGCCCGAGTTCACCGCATCCAACAGCAAGCAGGCGGTGCTGGCCTTCAACGGCGACGTCTATGACGGTCTCGATGCGAAGGCGCTGTCCGCCGAGGATCTCGGATTCGCGCAGAAGCACCTGCGCATCCTCTCCGGCCTGTACGGTGTGCTGCGTCCGCTGGACTGGATGCAGCCCTACCGGCTGGAGATGGGCACGCGCCTCGATAACGCCGCCGGCAAGGATCTGTACGCATTCTGGGGCGACGAGGTCACGCAGATGATCAACGGCGACATGGCCGCGCTCAAGCAGGAAGGCGCGCCGGTGCTGGTCAACCTGGCCTCGGAAGAGTATTTCAAGGTGGTGCGGCCTAAGGTGCTGCAGGCGCGCATTGTCACGCCGGTCTTCGAGGACTGGAAGGGCGGCCGCTACAAGATCATCTCGTTCCACGCCAAGCGCGCGCGCGGCACGATGGCGCGCTACGTTGTCACGCACCGCATCACCGAGCCGGAAAAGCTCAAGCGCTTCGCCGAGGACGGCTATGCCTTCGATGCCTCCGCTTCCGACGCCGGCCGCTGGGTGTTCCGCCGCCGCTTGGAAGATTGAACCGGAAGACTGAACCCTAACGAAACGAGACCGCCAGCCATGCCTTCCGCACTGCATATCTCCTCGCATTTCGATTCGGGTGCCATCGAGGTCGAGGCGCTCGACCGTGCCGACGATATCCGCCTGCGCCTGCGCGCCGATTCGCACGCCGACTTCCGGCAATGGTTCCACTTCCGCCTGCAGGGCGCGGCGGGGCAGGCGTGCCGGATGCACTTCCTCAACGCGGGCGACTGCACCTACCCGGACGGCTGGCGCGACTACCGCGCGGTGGCTTCGTATGACCGCGCGCACTGGTTCCGCGTGCCGACGCGCTTCGACGGCAAGGTGATGACGGTGGAGTTCACGCCCGGGCACGACAGCGTCTGGTTCGCGTATTTCGAGCCTTATCCCGACGAGCGCCACCTGTCGCTGCTGGCGAGCTGCCAGCGCTCGCCGCTGGCGCAGCTGTCGCACCTTGGCAGCACCGTCGACGGCCGCGACATGACCCGCGTTACGCTGGGCCAGCCCGGCCCCGGCAAGAAGACCATCTGGATGATCGCGCGCCAGCATCCGGGCGAGAGCATGGCCGAATGGTTTGTCGAGGGCGTGCTGCAGCGGCTGACCGGCACCGGCACCTGGGCCGGCGATCCGGTCGCGCGCAAGCTGCTCGAGCGCGCCGTGTTCCATATCGTGCCGAACATGAACCCGGACGGCTCGGCGCGCGGCAACCTGCGTACCAATGCCGCCGGCGCCAACCTGAACCGCGAATGGGTGTCGCCCAGCGCGGATACCAGCCCGGAGGTGTACCACGTGCGCCGCGCCATCGAGGCCACGGGGTGCGACATGTTCTTCGATATCCACGGCGACGAGGGCCTGCCGTACAACTTCGTCGCCGGCAGCGAGATGCTGCCCGGCTTTACCGAAGCGCGCCGGCGCGAGCAGCAGCGCTTCATCGAGGCCTTCAAGCGCGCTTCGCCGGACTTCCAGGATGTCCACGGCTACGCCGCCAGCAAGTACAACGCCGACGCGCTCAAGCTCGCGTCCAAGTACATCGGCCATACCTTCGGCTGCCTGGCGCTGACGCTGGAAATGCCGTTCAAGGACAACGCCGATCTGCCCGATGCGGCGGTGGGCTGGAACGGCGCGCGCAGCGCGCTGCTGGGCACGGCAATGCTGCAGGCGATTCTGGATTACCTGGGCTGAGGCTGGCGCCTCTCTCGCGCCCTGTGGGTTTGCTCCCCTCTCCCTGATGGGAGAGGGGCGGGGGAGAGGGCGGGCGCTTCCACGAAGTGAGACGTCGTCATGCTTGCCACAGGCCGGCCCTCTCCCCCGACCCCTCTCCCGCAGGCGGGAGAGGGGAGATAACCACCAGCGCGCTTACTGCTTCTTCTTGGTCTTGCTGCTCGTCTTCGCCGATCCCGATGCCGACCCCGACGCCGATTTCGACGACGCCGACTTCGTCGACTTGGCCGCCGAGGACTTGCCCGACTTCGACGCCGCCGTGCTCTTGCCCTTGGCGCCCTTGCGGCTCTTGCTGGCCGAGGTGGCGCGGCTCGAGGTGGGCACCGCCGGCGCGGCAGCGGGTTCGCTGATGGTGGCGCCGCTGGTGTCCTGCAGCTCGTACGCCAGCATCATGCCGTCGTCGTAGCCGCAGCGCACGCGCACGGGCTGCCAGTCGTTGTCGCCGCGGCGCTTGTGCGCGGTGGCGTTGAACGTCACCACGGTGCTGACCGGCACGGCCTGCTTGCCGGGCGAGAAGCGTCCGCTCCAGGGCTCGGTCGTGGCCTGCCCGGCGGCGAGCGCGCCGGTGGGGATCTTCAGGGCATCGTAGGTGGCCGAGCGCGGCACCACCCAGCTGGCGTGCGCGGCGCAGTCGGCCACGTCGCTGGTGGCGTTCTCGGTCTTCATCAGCTGCTCGCGCATGCGTGCGCGGTACTCGGACAGGCTGACGCGGCCGCGGTCGGGCAGGGTGATGGTCTTGGTGGGCGGCGCGGAAGTGGCGGCGGGAGCGGGAGCGGCGGGCCTGACGGGGGCGGTCGTCGGGGCGGCGGCAGGGGCCTGGGCGGCGGCCTCATCGGCCGGCATGTTGGCGCAGCCCGCCAGCCCGATCGCACCGGCCACCGCGGCAGCCACCATGCGGAGCCGGCTGCCGAGCAGTTCGGAAATTCGTCGGATCACAGTGTTTGCGGTGTGTGCGTTCTGGAATTGGCCTGCCAGCGCGGTGGCCGGCAGGCCGGGTAGCTTCGCAAAGGAATGCCATGATAGAGGAAACCTATCCGGCAAAGTTCCTAAATCTTGTTACCTATTCTTCTGACGCAATGACGACGCGCAGGAAGCGGCCTGCTTTCTAGCAGACATTTCCCATGCGGCACAACTGCGGGGAACCCGCACGGCCGGTCCGCGGTGATCCCGGCGCGGCCCGGCCGTGATGTGCTGGCAAACGCCTCAGGCCACGCGCGAGGGCATCGCGCGCGTGAAGCGCAGCAGCTCGTCGAGCAGCGCGTTCAGGTTGTGGCGCAGCTTGGCAAAGCCGGCGGTGTGGGTAAGGCCCACTTCGTCCATGTACAGCTTGCGGTTGACCTCGAGCTGCAGGCTGTGGCGCCCGGCCTGCGGCTGGCCGACCACGCGCACGATTTCCACGCCCTTGTAGGGGTGGTTGCGCCAGACCTCGTAGCCCATGTCCTTGAGCACGCCCTCGATGCGGTCGGTGAAGCGCTTGTCGCAGGTGGTGCCGTCGCGGTCGCCGACGACGAAGTCGGGATGCTCCAGGCCAGGGAACTCGGTTGCGTATTGCGCCGCGTGGCTCGGCATCGAATGGCAGTTGATGTGCCAGGCGCTGCCGTGGCTGGCGACGGCGCGGTCGGCCAGCTTCTGCAACTGCGCGTAGTAGGGCAGGTAGCAGCGGTTGATGCGCGCCTGCACTTCTTCCACGCCGAGCTTGCGGTCGTAGATCGCTTCGCCGCTGTCAAGCACCCGCCAGACCAGGCCCTTGCCAAGACGGGTCTTGGAGGTTTCCTGCTTGGCGCCGGGCCAGGGGGCGTCGAGCAGCGCTTCGTCGATTTCCTCCAGCGCGCGGTTGGCGTCGAGGTAGCTGCGCGGGAAGCCCGCGCACAGCAGCGGGATGCCGCGCGCCGGCGCGCCGGCATAGAGTTCATCAACGAAAGTGTCCTCGGCCTGCCGCAGCAGCGGCAGCGGCAGGGCGGGATCGGGGCGGAAGTCCGTCGGGTAGGTGGTCGCGCTGTGCGGCGAATCCAGGAACAGCGGAGCGGGCTCGCCCTCCGGCTGGTACAGGAAGTACGGACTATCCGCGGTGGTTCGGTCGGTATCGGTCATGGTGCAGCGCCAGGGGTCAGTCGAGCGAGATCTTTGCGGCCGCGGCCACGCGCTTGTTCTTGGCCACTTCGGTCTTGATCTGCGCGGCGAAGTGCGCCGGGGTGTCGCCCACCGGGGTTGCGCCCAGCTTTTCCAGCTTGGCCTTGACTTCCGGCATTGCCAGCACCTTGACGGCGGCGGCGTGCAGCTTGTTCTGGATATCGGCCGGCAGGTTGGCCGGCGCGATCAGGCCGAACCAGGCGGCGTCGTTGACCTCGCCCAGGCCCAGCTCGGCGAAGGTCGGCACGTTCGGCAGCGCTGCCACGCGCTTGGGCGCGGCCACGGCCAGCGCGCGCAGTTTGCCGCCTTCGATGAACGGCAGCGACGACGGCAGGTTGTCGAACAGCACCTGCACCTGGCCTGCCAGCGCGTCGTTCAGCGCCGGGCCCACGCCCTTGTACGGCACGTGCAGCAGTTCGGTCTTGCTGCTCATCTTGAACAGTTCCCCCATCATGTGCGAGACGCTGCCGTTGCCGGCCGAGCCATAGGCCAGCTTGTTCGGCTGCGACTGCGCCAGCGCGATGAAGGACTTCATGTCGGTGGCCTTGACCGCCGGGTTGATGCTCATCACGTTCGGCACCGAGGCCAGGTTGGTGATGGTGGTGAAGTCCTTGGTTGCATCGTAGGACAGGCGCGGGTAGACCGCAGGGTTGATGCCGTGAGTCGAGGCCGTGGCGATGCCCAGCGTGTAGCCATCCGGCGCGGCCTTCGACAGGAAGGTGGTGCCGATGCTGCCGCCGGCGCCGCCGCGGTTGTCGACCACCACGGCCTGGCCCAGCTGCTGGCCGAGCTTGTCGGCGACGATGCGCGCCACGATATCGGTGGTGCCGCCGGCGGGGAAGGGCACGACCAGCGTGATCGGCTTGTTCGGGTAGCCGGACTGGGCCGCGGCGCTGAACGACAGGCCGGTGGCGAGGGCGGCCGAGGCGGCGGCCAGGACGCGGAGGAGGTGGCGACGTTGCATGAGGGATTCTGTAGGGAAAAGGAGAGACAGAGGGGTTTTCACGATTCTGCGCGTTTGAGCAAGACCCTCGCAAACGAAATAAAATCCCTAGCTCATTCCATTTGGTCGTGAGGTAGAGGTGAATTATGCGGCGCATGTGTCCGTCGCTGACCGAGTTGCAGGCCTTCGAGGCCGCAGCCCGGCACAACAGTTTCACCGTGGCGGCGCGCGAGCTGCATGTGACGCAGGGTGCAGTCAGCAAGCAGGTGCGCAGCCTGGAGGCTTATCTTGGCGTGGAGCTGTTCGAGCGCGTTCGGCAGCGGCTGGTGCTGACCACAGCGGGCGAACGCTACCTGGAACGCATCGGCCCCAGCCTGAACGAACTGGAGGCGGCCACCGTCGAGCTGATGGCGCGGCAAGGGCGCGGCGGTGTGCTGCATATCGCCAGCATGCCGACGCTGGGCGCCAAGTGGCTGATCCCGCGCCTGCCGCAGTTCTTCGCGCGCCATCCGGAGGTCACGCTGGAGTTCGTGCCGCATGCGCAGGGCTACGATTTTTCTGAGCCGGACCTGGATGCGGCAATCCGCTTCGGCGATGGCGTCTGGCCCGGCAGCCTGGCTGATTACATGACTGGCCGCGAAGTGCTGCCGGTATGCCGCCCCGGCCTGTTGACGGACGAGCCGGACGGCATCGCGCGCACGCCGGCCGCGCTGCTGCGCTATCCACTGCTGCACCACACCACCGTGCCGGAGGCCTGGCCCGACTGGTTCGCCACGCTCGGCGTGACTACGCGGCAGGCGTGGGGCGGCGCGCGGTTCGATCAGTTCTCGTTGCTGACGCAGGCGGCGCTGTCGGGACTCGGCATTGCGCTGATCCCGCGCTGCCTGATTGAAGAGGAGCTTGCCACCGGCGCGCTGGTGGTTGCGCATCCGGCGCAGGTGCTGGCGAAGAAGGGCTATTACCTGTGCTACCCGGAGCAGAAGCAGCATTTGCCGGCGCTGCGCACGTTCCGCGCCTGGGTGATGGAAGGGGCCGACCTGGCGCGGCCCGGCTGAGGTGGAGGAGCCTGGCATACCGGCGGTTTTGCTCCCCTCTCCCGTTTGCGGGAGAGGGGCCGGGGGAGAGGGCAGGCATGTGCCAGGCATGACACGCCAAACTACGTGGAGGCTCCGGCCCTCCCCCCTCTCGCGCAAGCGGGCGAGGGGAGCCTGGTTCGCGCGGCGCTGGCCACGGCGCGCATCTTGAACGGTCTTACTTCGACAGCACCTTCATTGCCTGTTCCAGCCCGGCCAGCGTAACGGGGTACATGCGCCCCTTCATCAACTGGTTGATCACGGTGATCGACTGGCGGTACTGCCACAGGCCTTCCGGCTCGGGGTTGAGCCAGACGAAGTGCGGGAACTGCTCGGTCATGCGGTTCAGCCATACCGCGCCGGCCTCGGCGTTGTTGTACTCGACCGAGCCGCCGGGCTGCAGGATCTCGTACGGGCTCATGGTGGCGTCGCCGACGAAGATGATCTTGTAGTCGGACGTGTACTTGTGCAGCAGGTCCCACGTCGCCAGCTTCTCGGCGTGGCGGCGGCGGTTGTTCTTCCACACGTGGTCGTACAGGCAATTGTGGAAGTAGTAGTACTCCAGGTGCTTGAACTCGGTCTTGGTGGCCGAGAACAGTTCTTCCACGCGCTTGATGTGGTCGTCCATGGAGCCGCCCACGTCCATCAGCATCAGCACCTTGACCTTGTTATGGCGCTCGGGCCGCAGCTTGATGTCGAGCAGGCCGGCATTGGCCGCGGTCGAGTGGATGGTGTCGTCCAGGTCCAGCTCGGTGTCGGCGCCATCGCGCGCGAAACGGCGCAGGCGTCGCAGCGCGACCTTGATGTTGCGCGTGCCAAGCTCGACCTGGTCGTCGTAGTCCTTGTAGGTGCGCGCTTCCCACACCTTGATCGCGGTGCGGTTGCCCTTGCTCGGGCCGCCGATGCGGATGCCTTCCGGGTTGTAGCCGCCATGCCCGAACGGTGAGGTGCCGCCGGTGCCGATCCACTTGTTGCCACCCTCGTGCTTTTCCTTCTGCTCTTCAAGCAGTTGCTTGAGGCGCTCCATCAGCTTGTCGAGCCCACCCATGGCCTCGATCTTGGCCTTTTCCTCGGCCGACAGCTCGCGCTCCAGCGTCTTCTGCAGCCAGTCGAGCGGGATATCGGACTTCCAGTCGACCAGGCTTTCCACGCCCTTGAAATAGGCGGCGAAGGCCTGGTCGAACTTGTCGAAGTGCTTCTCGTCCTTGACCAGCGTCATGCGCGACAGGTAGTAGAACTCGTCGATCGAGGGTGTGATGACCTGCGCCTTGAGCGCTTCCAGCATGGTCAGGTATTCCTTGACCGAGACCGGCAGCTTGGCGTGGCGCAGCGAGAAGAAGAAATCGATCAGCATGATGCCTTGCTCTGGTGATAGGCGGCCGCTTCAGCGCGGACGGTCAAGCTGGAATTGCAGGTGTTGACGCACCGTCGGCCATTCGCTGGCGATAATCGAAAACACCACGGTATCGCGCAACGAGCCGTCCGGCATGCGCTGGTGGTTGCGCAGCACGCCGTCCTGCTTGGCGCCCAGCCGCGCGATCGCGGCGCGGCTCTGCTGGTTCATCCAGTGCGTGCGGAATTCCACGGCGATGCAGTCGAGCTGGTCGAAGGCATGGCCGAGCAGCATCAGCTTGCACTCGGTGTTCAGCGGCGAGCGCTGGACCCGGCGCGCATACCAGGTGGAGCCGATCTCCACGCGCCGGTTGGCCGCGTCAATATTCATGTAGGTGGTCATGCCCGCCAGCTCGCCCGCGGCGTCGCGCACCGCGAACGGCAGCATCGAGCCCTGTTCCTGCAGGCCCAGGCGCCGCGCGATCTCGGCTTCCATGCGCTCGGGTGCTGGCACGCTGGTGTACCAGAGCTTGTACAGCTCGCCGTCGGCGCAGGCGGCGCGCAGGCCATCGGCATGCTCGGGGCGCAGCGGCTCCAGCGTGGCGTGCTTGCCGGCCAGGGTCACGGGTTTGGCAAAAGCGGTCATGACAGGCAGCTCGCTCAGCGGTTGGCGCGGTTCATGAACACCAGGCGCTCGAACAGGTGCACGTCCTGCTCGTTCTTCAGCAGCGCGCCGTGCAGCGGCGGGATCGCGGCCTTCTTGTCCGGGCTCTTCAGCGCCTCTGGCGGGATGTCCTCGGACATCAGCAGCTTGAGCCAGTCGATCAGCTCGGAGGTGGACGGCTTCTTCTTCAGGCCCGGCAGGTTGCGCATCTCGTAGAACGATTCCAGCGCGGCGGCGACCAGATCGCGCTTGATGCCGGGGTAGTGCACGTCGACGATCTGCTGCATGGTGTCGGCGTCCGGGAACTTGATGTAGTGGAAGAAGCAGCGGCGCAGGAAGGCGTCGGGCAGTTCCTTCTCGTTGTTCGAGGTGATGATCACCAGTGGACGGTGCTTCGCCTTGACCAGTTCGCGGGTCTCGTAGACGTAGAACTCCATGCGGTCGAGTTCGCGCAGCAGGTCGTTGGGGAATTCGATGTCGGCCTTGTCGATCTCGTCGATCAGCAGCACCACTTGCTCGTCGGCCTCGAAGGCCTGCCACAGCACGCCCTTGACGATGTAGTTGCGGATGTCATGCACGCGATCGTCGCCGAGCTGCGAGTCGCGCAGGCGCGAGACCGCGTCGTATTCGTACAGGCCTTGCTGCGCCTTGGTGGTCGACTTGATATGCCACTGCAGCAGCGGCATGCCCAGCGCGGCGGCCACTTCCTCGGCCAGCATGGTCTTGCCGGTGCCGGGCTCGCCCTTGATCAGCAGCGGGCGCTGCAGCGTGCGCGCGGCGTTGACGGCCAGCTTGAGGTCGTCGGTGGCGACATACTGGTCACTGCCCTCGAAACGGGCCTGCTGGGCGGAGGAAGCTTGGGCGGAAGCGTTGGCGGTGTTTGACATGAGGCAACCTGGAGGTGACGGCCCTGTCTTGGTCGGTTCGGGCCGGGTTGGCGTGTTTGGCGCAGTCTCTTCGCGCTGTCACGCGCGCTTTCATTATGGGCGGTAGGGTTCGTCCGGGCTCAGTGCCGAGCGTCTGCGAACGGTCGTGCGCTTTCCCGAAGTGGGCCAGTATAAAAGACCTTTGCGGTTCGTGTTGGGCGGGTCTGACAGATGGGCTGACGGGCGGCCCGCAACGGCGGGCGGTTGCTGGACTGCCAGTGGACTGGCAGGTGCCGCCTGCTGTACAATGCGCCGGTTTGACGCGCCCCCACGTCCAGTTCTCCAGTATCCGGCAGTCCGCGTTCAGAAGTCCCAGCGGCCCGCTCGGGTCGCGGCGATTGCGCGAGGTGGTTCCAGAATGTGTTCCACATCACGGCAATGATCCCGGATGCCGAATGTCTGGGCGGGTCTGGCGGGTTGCACCTCTTGCAACCCCATCGGCAAGCCAGGCTTTCCCCAGAAGCATTCTGAAACCGTCTCCGCCCGGCAGGGCTGTCACGCACGGTTTAATTTCCAATCCGCAAAGACAATGAAAAAGCTCCTCACGATGGTGGTGCTGGGCGCGGCTGCAATGGGCGCGCAGGCACAGGAAGTCAAGGGCAATGGAGACGCTGCCAAGGACAAGGTTGCAATGTGCATCGGATGCCACGGCATTCCGGGCTACCGTGCGTCATTCCCCGAGATCTATGAAGTGCCGCTGCTGGGCGGCCAGAGCGCCAAGTACATCGAGAACGCCCTGAAGGCGTACCAGAAGGGCGAGCGCAAGCACCCGACCATGCGCAGCATCGCCGCCACGCTGACCGAGCAGGATATTGCCGATGTGGCCGCGTACTACTCGCAGCAGAAGGCGAATACCCAGAACAACTCCCTGAAGTAAGAGACCCATCATGAAGACGCTCAAGACGCTTTCGATCGCGCTCGGCGCACTCGTGCTGGGTGCCGCCGCCATGCCGGCTTCGGCCGCCGACCTCGCCAACGGCAAGGCGCTGGTGGAAAAGGGTGCCTGCGTGGCCTGCCACGGCGCGGGCATGAACAAGCCGATTTCGCCTGACTATCCCAAGCTGGCTGGCCAGCATGCCGACTACCTGTACCACGCGATGGCCTCGTACCAGGTGTCGGGCAACGCGCTGGTGGGCCGCTCCAATGCGATCATGGCCGGTCAGGTCAACGCCAATCCGGCGGTGACCGGCAAGGACGGCAAGCCGCGTCCGTTCACACGCAAGGAACTGAAGGACATGGCGGCGTATATCGAGTCGCTGCCGGGCGACCTGGTGCTGAAGAAGTAAGTAAGCCGTAGCGCGGCGATTGCCGCGCCGTCGCAGACGGAAAGGCCGCCTTGGTACAGGCGGCTTTTTCTTTGGGCGGCGCGCCAGCGCGTCCTACACCGCCATACCCGCCAACCGGCGGCGCATCCCTGTCGTGGCCCAGGGCTCGCCGTCACCGACGAGCAGTGCGTCGACGCCGGCTGCCCTGCGCAGCAGGCCGGCCGCGGCGGACTGGCCCGCCACCATCAGCCCAGCGCCCAGGCCGTTCACCGCCATGGCCTGTGAAGCCACCAGCGTCACGCCATGCGGACCCGCCGCCGGCAGGCCGGTGGCGGGGTCGAGCACGTGGTGGTAGCGCCTGCCGTTGGCCACGAAGCAGCGCTCATAGTCACCCGATGACGCGACCACGGCATCGGAAACCGCCAGTACGCCCAGCAGCCGCGCCGGCGCGCGCGGGTTGCGCACGCCCACGCGCCAGTCGCGTCCTTGCAACTGGCCGCTTGCCAATACATCGCCGCCGCCGTTGATCATCGCGTTGTGCAGCCCATGCCTGCGCAGCGCCTGCATGCCCGCCTGCAGGATCGGCAGCTTGGCGATGCCACCCAGGTCCAGGCGCATGCCCGGGCGCAGCAGCATCGCTTCGCCGCGGCGTGCGTCGAGCATGACTTGCCGGTAGTCCACCAGCGTCCGTTCACGTGCAAGTTCGGCGGAAGTGGGCACGCGCGCGCTGTCTCCGCCGAAGTGCCAGCCGGCGAAGGCACCGACGGTGATGTCGAACGCGCCTCCGGTGCGCGCCGACAGCGCCGCCGCCGCTTGCAACACTGCCATCAGTTCCGGCGCGACCGGCACCGGCTGCCGGCCCGCTGCGCGCTGCAGTGCGCTGACCTGGCTGTCGGGCCGGTAGCGCGACATCAATTGCTCCAGGCGCGCCATCTCCGCAAAGGCCGCGGCGATGCCGGACCTTGCATGCAGGTAAGAACTGTCCTGCACCACGATATCGACTTGCGTGCCCAGCAGGCGCCGCGATGCGCGCGTGACCGTTGAATCGGCCAACGCGGGCCTGACGAACATGGCGGTGGCGAGCATCGGCACGCTGATCGCTGCGGCGCGCAGAACGTTGCGCCGCATGGCGTCGATGCAAGAGGAAGAAGACAGCGTTGCCGGTAGGGTCTTGGCGCGCATGACAGGGTGGGCGGCGCTTGCCGCATTGATCGTTGACGTTGTGGTGCCGCCATTCTCCCGGCAGTCTTCCGAAAAAACATGCATCAGAAATGAATATTTAAGAAATCCATGACGACCGTCAACCTCGTTCGCGCCAACTGCTTCGACTATCTGTAGCCGGCAGCACCAGGCCACCAACACAACGAAGAAGGCAGGCGGACCCTCCGCCCTTTGCAATGACGGTTCGAGGATCGAAGATGACAAGGCATTCCCAAGACCCACTGGCACACACCGATGCTCCGGCGGCACCGGGACGAAGGCGCTTTATCAATACCGCGGCGCTGGCCGGGCTGGCCGGCGTGGCGGCATGCACGGACAAGGGCGCAGCCCCTGCCGCGGCCGCCGCGGCAAGCGGTGCCCATGCAGGGCATGCCGGTGCGCATGCCGGTGCGTCGGTGCACCTGAAGCCGGGCGAGCTCGATACCTACTACGGACTGTGGAGCGGTGGCCATGCGGGCGACGTGCGTGTGCTGGGCCTGCCCTCCGGGCGCGAGCTGCACCGCATCCCGTGCTTCGTGCCCGATGCGCTGACCGGCTGGGGCATCACCAATGAATCCAAGCGCGTGATGGGCACACGCCCCGACGGCAACGTGCTGTACACCGTCGGCGACACGCACCACGTGCATGCCTCCTACAAGGACGGCAACTACGATGGCCGCTACGCGTGGATCAACGACAAGATAAACGCGCGCCTGGCACGTATCCGGCTCGACTATTTCGTCTGCGACAAGATCACCGACCTGCCCAACGTGCAGGGTTTCCACGGCATTTTTCCGGACAAGCGCGATCCCGTCGATCAGAACATCAACTACACCACGCGCGTGTTCTGCGGCGCCGAGTTCGCCGTGCCGCTGCCCAATACGCCGACCGAGGACGCCGGCAAGTACCGCTCGCTGTTCACCTGCGTCGACGCGGAGACGATGGCGGTGCGCTGGCAGGTGCTGATCGACGGCAACTGCGACCTGGTCGCGACCTCGTACGACGGCAAGCTGGCCGCCACCAACCAGTACAACGTCGAGATGGGCGCGCGCTATGAAGACATGATGTCGGCCGAGCGCGACGCCTGCCTGTTCTTCAACATCGCCCGCATCGAGGCCGCGGTCAAGGATGGGAAGTTCAAGACCATCGGCGATTCGAAGGTGCCGGTGGTCGACGGCACGCACGCGGCCAACGCCGACCCGAAAACCGCCTTGACCGCCTACGTCTCGGTGCCGAAGAACCCGCACGGGGTCAATGCCAGCCCCGATCAGAAGTACTTTATCTGCGCGGGCAAGTTGTCGCCGACGGGCACCGTGATCGAACTGGCGAAAGTGCTGGACTGGTTCGACGGCAAGCTGGAGAAGCTCGACGATGCCATCGTCGCCGAAGTCGAGCTGGGCCTGGGGCCGCTGCATACTGCTTTCGACGGGCGTGGCAATGCCTACACCACGCTGTTCCTCGACAGCCAGATCGTCAAGTGGAATATCGACTCGGCGATCCGTTTCCACAAGGGCGACAAGAACGCCAGGTACGTGGTCGACCGGCTCGACGTGCAGTACCAGCCCGGCCACCTGAACGCCTCGCAGTCCGAGACGATCGCCGCCGACGGCAAGTTCCTGGCAGTGGGCTGCAAGTTCTCCAAGGATCGTTTCCTGCCGGTGGGGCCGCTGCATGCCGAGAACGAACAGCTGATCGATATCTCGGGCGACAAGATGGTGCTGCTGGCGGACCACCCGGTGCACAGCGAGCCGCACGATTTCATCATCTTCCGTCGCGAGCTGCTGCGGCCGAAGCAGGTCTATGCGCTGGATGACTTCCCGCTGGCGGTGAAGGATCCGCAGCAGTCGGGCGTGTTCCGCAACGGCAGGAAGGTGACGGTGAAGATCACGTCGCAGGCGCCGGTGTTCTCGCTGCGCGAGATCAAGCTGAAGAAGGGCGACGAGGTCACGCTGATCCTGACCAACCTTGACAAGATCGAAGACCTGACGCACGGGTTTGCCATCCCCAAGTACAACATCAACTTCATCGTCAATCCGCTCGAGACCGCGTCGGTGACCTTTGTGGCAGACAAGCCGGGCGTGTTCTGGTGCTACTGCACTCACTTCTGCCACGCGCTGCATCTTGAGATGCGCAGCCGCATGATCGTCGAGGCCTGAGATGGCATGCGTGGATAACCTGGCGCCGTGCCCGCCGCTGCGCCGGTCATCTGCCTGCCCCCAATTTCATGATCCACGCAATGCTCGAACGGCTTGCGGCGTGCTTCGCCGTGTGTCTGCTGGCGCTTGGCTTTGCCGTGCCGGCACACGCCGGCGCCTACGAGGCAGCCTTGCCGCCCGAACTGTCCACCGCGGCGGACCTGTGCGCGCTGGTGTCTTGCACCGAAGTGCTGCCTGGCGCGACCAGCTTCTCTCTGCGCAAGGGACAACCGCCCTACGTCGAGGGCTATCGCACTGGGGCGGACGGAAAGCGCGAGCTGCTCGGCTACGTGATGCTGTCCACCGATATCACCGATACGCCGGCGTATTCCGGCAAACCGGTGGTGACGCTGATCGGCATGGATACGCGGGGACAGTACACGGGCATCAGGGTACTGAAGCATTCCGAGCCGATCCTGCTGCTGGGCATCCCGGAATCGGCGCTGCTCGATTTCAATCGGCAGTACGTCGGCAAGTCGGTGGCCGACAAGATCGAGGTCGGCCAGTCGCGGCCGGACGAGGGCGTGGTCGGCGTCGATGCCATCTCCGGTGCCACCGTAACGGTGATCGCGCAGAACCAGGTGCTGACCACATCGGGCGCGGCGGTGGCGCGGCAGGTCGGCATCCTGGCGCCGACGCAGCGGGCACCGGCGCGATATGCGGAAAGCGGCAAGCACTATGGCTGGCAGCAAATGGTGGCCAGCGGGTTGGTGCAGCGGCTGCTGGTGCAGCCGGCGCAAGCCGGGCTGCCCGGTGGCGGCGAGCCCTTTATCGAACTGTGGTTTGGCGACCTGAACCATTCCGACATCGGCCGCAGCGTGTTGGGCGATGCCGGCTGGCAGGGGTTGCGCGCGCAGTTGAAGCCCGGCGAGCACGCCATCTTCGTGATCCGCACCGCGGGTGCGGAGTCGTTCAAGGGCTCGGGCTTCGTGCGCGGGGGCATCTACGACCGCGTGCAGGTGCGCCAGGGCGCCGATGCGTTCACCTTCCGCGACCTGGATTACCTCAACCTCTACGGCGTCGCGGCGGAGGGCGTGCCGGCGGTGACGGAGTCGGCGATTTTCGTGATCCGGTCGCCGGCGTTTTCCGCGGCCTATCGGTGGAAGCTGTCGTTCCTCGGCAACCGCGTCGACCGGGCCACCGGTACGCGCAGCTTCGCCAGCTTCGATGCGCCATACTGGCTGCCGGCAGCGATGCTGCAGGGCGGCCGGCCGCAGATCGACGAACCCGAGGCGCCGTGGCGCAAGGTCTGGCGCAAGCAGTTCATTGCGATTGCGCTGTTCATCGCGCTGCTCGGTGCGGTCACGTTGGTCTACGCTCTGCGCGACCGCCTGACGCGGCGCGCCACGCACAAGAACAAATGGCCGGTCAATGCGTTCAAGTACACGGCCTGGACGATCAGCATCGTCCTGGTCGGTTTCGGCGCGATGGCGCAGCCATCGATCACGCAGGTGCTGACATGGTTCCATGCGCTGCTGCTGCGCTGGGACTGGGCGCTGTTCCTCAGCGATCCCTTTATCTTCTGCTTCTGGATCTTCATCATCGTCACCGTGCTGCTGTTCGGGCGCGGGCTGTTCTGCGGCTGGTTGTGCCCATTCGGCTCGCTGTCCGAGGCGATCTACAAGCTGGGCCGTTTCCTGGGACTGAAGCGATGGCAGCGGCAACTGCCGCGTCGCTGGCATGACCGGCTCAAGTGGGTCAAGTATGGCGTGTTCTTCGGGCTGCTGGCGGTGTCGGTGTTTTCGATGGGGCTGGCCGAGATGCTGGCGGAGATCGAGCCGTTCAAGACGACCTTCCTGGTCGGCATCCCGAACCGCGCGTGGCCGTACGGCCTGTTCGCCTGCACGCTGCTGGGACTGTCACTGTTTATCGAACGGCCTTACTGCAAGTACCTGTGTCCGCTCGGCGCCGCACTGGCGATGCCGAGCACGTTCCGCTGGTTTGGCCTGCGGCGCAAGCCCGACTGCAACCACTGCAAGGCGTGCGCGGTGGGCTGCGGCGCGCAGGCGATCGATGCCGACGGCCGCATCGACCAGCGCGAATGCCTGCATTGCCTCGACTGCATGGTACTTTATACCGATACGCGCGGCTGCCCGCCGCTGGCGCGCGAGCGCAAGCTGCGCGAGCGCGACGGGCTGCCGCTGACGCCGGTGGGACGCAACGGGTACTTCATCCCGCTGGTGCCGGTGCCGGCCGAAGCGGCACAGCCATCGGGCCCCGATCCGCGGATGCCGACCGATCCCATCGCGCCTCCATACGCGGCAACGGCTGGCGCCGCGCGCTGGCTCGCCGAGCTGTGTGACCACTTGTGGCCATGGAGCGGGCAGGGCTGGCGCACCGCCGCTGCACTGCAGCTGGCGGGGCTTGCCGTGGCGCTGGCGGCCACTGTCGCGTGGGCGCTGGCCGCCAGCGGACAAATGCGCGCCGGCGCGGTGATCGGCTGGTGGCTGGGCTGGAGCCTGTACGAAGTGCTGATCCGCCTGTCCGGCAAGCGCTACGTCAAGGACGGCCCGTGGTGGCGCGGCCGCTACCGGCGCGCCACCGTGATGGACATGCTCAGCTATGTCGGCTTCAAGAACCTGCTGGTCGGTGCCGTGCTGTTCCTGGCGCTGAAGGCGATGGGGATGCTGGTCGCATGAAGCTGCTGCCTGGTATCGCGCTCTTATGGCTGACCTGCACGCACGCCGCGACCTGGCGCGTGCAGCCCGGCCAGTCGCTGCAGGCGGCGATCGATGCCGCCGGCGCGGGGGACACCATCGAGATCGCGCGCGGCCACTACACCGGCAACTTCGCCGTCGACAAGCCGCTGGTGCTGCGCGGCATCGCGCGGCCCACGCTCAGCGGCGCGCTGCGCGGCGATACGTTGCGCATCACGGCGCCCGACGTGACGGTCGAAGGCCTTATCGTGCGCGACTCCGGTGACAGCCTGAAGGACCAGAACGCCGGCATCTACATTCGCCCCGGCGCGCACCGCGCGGTCGTGCGCCATTGCGACCTGACCTACAACCTGTTCGGGTTGTGGATCGAGAAGGCCGACGATGTCCGCATCGAACGCAACACCATTACCGGCAAGCGCGACTACAACTCGGCGCAGCGCGGCAACGGCGTGCAGCTCTACAACACGCGCGGCGCACGCATCCTCGACAACAACATCAGCTTCGTGCGCGACGCGCTCTACGTCGATGTCTCGCACCATGCGATTTTTCGCGGCAACCGGCTGCACCACAGCCGCTACGGCACCCATTACATGAACTCGTACCACAACCTGTGGGAAGGCAACGACAGCTACCGCAACCGCGGCGGGCTGGCGCTGATGGAAGTACGCGACCAGGTCGTGCGCAACAACCGCACCTGGGGCAATGCCGACCACGGCATCATGCTGCGCACGCTGCAAGACTCGGTGATCGAAGGCAACGTGGTCGCCGGCAACCAGCGCGGCTTCTTTATCTACGACGTCGAGTACGTCACGCTGCGCGGCAACCTGGTGCTGGGCAATGCGACCGGCGTGCACCTGTCGGCCGGCTCGACGCGCAATGTGGTGCAGGGCAATGATTTCATCGGCAACCGTGAGCCGGTGCGCTACGTGGGCGCGCGCGACGAGCCGTGGGGCGGGCGCGGGCACGGCAACTACTGGAGCAGCTACCTGGGCTGGGACCGCGACGGCGACGGCGTGGGCGACGTGCCGTACCAGGCCAATGACCTCGTCGACCGGCTCGGCTGGCGCTACCCGGGGGTGACGCTGCTGCTGGGCAGTCCGGCCCTGCAGGCGCTGCGGCTGGCGGGACGGCAGTTCCCGGTGATCCGGGCGCCGGGCGTGGTCGACGCCTATCCGCGCATGCGCCCGGTGCGCGCCAACTGGAGGGACTGGGATGCTCAGGCCAGCGGCAACTGAAATGGCCACGGATGCCATTTCGCTGACCGGCGTGAGCCGGCACTTCGGCTCGCTGCGCGCCGTCGACGATGTCAGCCTCAGCGTGAGGCAGGGCGAACTGCTCGGGCTGATCGGGCACAACGGCGCGGGCAAGAGCACGTTGTTCAGGGTGATGCTGGGACTGTTGCCACCCACGCACGGCACCTTGCGCGTCGCAGGTGCCGAGGTAGGCAGCCGTGCATTTCGCGCCACGCGGCGCGGTATCGGCTACCTGCCCGAGCATCTGGTGCTCTATGACAACCTGAGCGGGCTGGAAACGCTGCGCTTCTTCGCGCGCCTGAAGGGCGTGAAGGCGGATGCCTGTGCGCCGATGCTCGACCAGGTTGGCTTGTCCGCCGCCGCCGCGCGCCCGGTGCGCGAGTACTCGAAAGGCATGCGCCAACGACTCGGATTCGCGCAGGCGCTGCTTGGCGCGCCGCGCGTGCTGTTCCTCGACGAGCCGACCAACGGGCTGGATCCGGCGGCAATCCGCGATTTCTACCGGATGCTCAACACGCTGCGCGAGCGCGGCGTGACCATCGTCATCACCTCGCATATCCTGGCCGAGTTGCAGCAGCGCATCGACCGCTTCGCCATTCTTGCCGCCGGCCGCCTGCAGGCCACCGGCAGCCTGGAGGCGCTGCGCGCGCAGGCGGGGCTGCCGCTGACGCTGCTGTTGCGCTTCGAACCGGGCGCACGCCAGGACGCGCTGCGCCTGCTGCGCACGCAAGCGCGCGACATGATCGAAGTGGTGGACGGAGTGCCGGATGAACTGACCGTGCGCTGTCCCGTTGCTGCCAAGATGCCGGTGCTCGCCGCATTGCAGCCGCTTGCGGGCCGCCTGAGTGACCTGCAGATCCGCGAGCCTTCGCTCGAAGACCTGTTTCTCGGCATGCGGGGACAAGCATGAACGCGCGCATCGATGCAAGGCAAGTGGCTGCGATCGCAGCCAAGGAATTCCGCGACCGCATGCGCAACCGCTGGGTGCTCGCCGTGGCTGTCGTCTTCACCGCGCTGTCGCTGGCGATCGGCTATTTCGGCGGCGCCGAGCAAGGTGTGCTTGGACCCCGTTCGCTGGAGTTCGTCATCACCAGCCTGGCGAGCCTGGTGATCTACCTGGTGCCGATGATCGCGCTGCTGCTGGGCTTCGATGCCGTGGTGGGCGAGCGCGAGCGCGGCTCGCTGGACCTGCTGCTGTCGTTGCCGCTGACGCGTGGCGAGCTGCTGCTGGGCAAGTACCTCGGTCTGGCCGCCGCATTGCTGCTTGCCACCGCCGCCGGCTTTGCATTGATGGCGGTGCTGCTGGCGCGCCAGTTCGGTTGGCCCGGCCTGTACCACTACCTCGGCTTTGTCGCCAGCGCCGGGTTGCTGGGCCTGGCGTTCCTGAGCCTGGCGCTGTGGCTGTCGGTGCTGTCGCGCGACCGCGCGCAGGCATCGGGCCTGGCGATCGGCCTGTGGTTCTTCTTCGTGCTGGTGTTCGACTTGCTGCTGCTCGGGCTGCTGGTCGCTGGCGCGGGGGAGGGTGGCGCCAGCGGGTCCGGCACCGATTGGATCGCGTGGCTGCTGCTGCTGAATCCCGCGGATCTGTTCCGCATCGTCAACGCTTTTTCACTCGACCAGTTACGCAGCGCCGGCGGCGTTGCCAGCATCGTGCCGTCGGCGCTGGCCAGCCCCTGGCCCACCGGCGCGGCGCTGCTGGCGTGGATTGCCGTGCCGCTGGTCCTGGCTGCCAGGAGATTCCGCTGATGTGTTCCCCATCGTCTTTGCGTCGCCGCCACCTGATGCTCGCCATGGCCGGTGCCACGGTCTTCGTTGCCGCCTGCGGCAAGAAGCCCGAAGGCGCCGCGCAACCGCAGGAAATCGAGTCCGCCACCGCCTGCGTGCTGGATGGCATGCTGCTGGCCGACTATCCCGGCCCCAAGGCGCAAATCTTCTACGCCGGCGAGTCGCGCCCGCAGTGGTTTTGCGACACAGTGGAAATGTTCCACGCACTGCGGCGGCCCGAGCAGGTCAGGCCGGTGCGCGCGGTGTTCGTGCAGGACATGGCGCGGGCTGACTGGGAACGGCCGCGCGGCCACTGGTTCGATGCGACCACCGGCGTGTACGTCGCCGGCAGTGGGCGCCACGGATCGATGGGGCCGACGCTGGCGAGCTTCCGGGTCGAAAGCGATGCCAGCGCCTTTATCGCCCGCCATGGCGGCAAGCTGATGCGCTATGCCGAGGTGACGCCGGAACTGGCGGACCTCAGCGGCGGCGCCATGCACGACAGCCGGATGTAGCCGGCCGCCATGCGAGGCGCGCGCGATGGATGGCTCAGTTGCCGCTGCCCGGCACCAGGCGGCGCTGGCGTACCGATTCCGCCAGGCCTTCCAGCACCCTGACCGACTCATCCCAGCCGATACACGCATCGGTGACCGACTGGCCGTAGGTCAGGTTCTCCACCGGCGTGCCCTGCACGTGGTCCTGGCGGCCCGCCACCAGGTGCGATTCGACCATCACGCCGATGATGCGCTGGTCGCCGCCGGCGATCTGGTGGCCGATCTCTTCGCACACGGGGATCTGGTTCTCATGCTTCTTGCTGCTGTTGGCATGCGAGGCATCGATCATCAGGCGCGAGGCCAGCCCGGCCTTGGAGATGGCGTCGCATGCTTCCTGCACGCTGGCGGCATCGTAGTTGGGCGCCTTGCCGCCGCGCAGGATGACGTGGCAGTCCTCGTTGCCCGAGGTCGAAACGATCGCCGAATGGCCGCCCTTGGTCACCGACAGGAAATGGTGCGGCTGCGACGCGGCCTTGATCGCGTCCACCGCGATCTTGACGTTGCCATCGGTGCCGTTCTTGAAGCCCACCGGGCACGACAGTCCCGAGGCCAGTTCGCGGTGCACCTGCGACTCGGTGGTGCGCGCGCCGATCGCGCCCCAGCTGACCAGGTCGGCGATGTATTGCGGGCTGATCATGTCGAGGTACTCGGTGCCGGTCGGCACGCCCATCTCGCTGATGTTCAGCAGCAGCTCGCGCGCGGTGCGCAGGCCGTCGTTGATCTTGAAGCTGCCGTCCATGTGCGGATCGTTGATCAGGCCCTTCCAGCCCACCGTGGTGCGCGGCTTCTCGAAGTAGACGCGCATCACCACTTCCAGCTCGTTGGCGAAGCGGTCGCGCTGCACCTTCAGCAGCTTGGCGTATTCCAGCGCGGCGCGGGTATCGTGGATCGAGCACGGGCCGATGATGACGATGAGCCGGTCATCCATGCCGTGCAGGATTCGGTGCATGGCCTGGCGCGCGCCGTAGATCACGTCCGAAGCCGCTTCTGAGCAGCCAAATTCGCGGATCAGGTGCGCCGGCGGCAGCAGCTCCTTGAGTTCGCGAATGCGCAGGTCGTCGGTGTTCTTCAGCATGATGGCTCCGGGATTCTTGTGAGGTCGAGAGAGTGAGGAAGCAATTGGGTATAAAAAAACCGCCAGGGTCGCTGGCGGTTTCTTTTGTATTCGGGGCGCTTACAGCCGTCCCTCCCTATCCGCCAGCGGTGTGAGATCGCTAAAGAAGTAAAAGTAAAACTTAGCGGACATGGCGGAAAAGGATGTTGGCTGGGGTCAGCTTGATTCGATTTCGTGGATAGGCGCTGGATTTATGCTGCGCTGCGTAGCGGAAGGGCACAAAATTGCGCGCCGATCGGTAAAACTTCGAGGCGCCTTGGTTGCCTGCGGCGCGACGAAGCATCTTTATAGCGCCTTTTGACAGGGTTGGCAAGTGTCCGCCGCGCCGCGCCGCGGCGCTTCGCGGTGCGCCATTTCCTGCTGTATCGGCCAAGGGCCGCAGCCTATATTGAACATGAGGGAGCGCACGGGGAGGTGCAATCATGAGCGTCGACGAGGCGAGGCTGAATGCCTTCATGGAGCAATTCGTCCACGATATCGGCGCGGTGATGCACGCGGCCACCGTGGTGGTCGGCGATGAACTGGGCCTGTACAAGGCCATGGCGGAAAAGCCGATGACCGTCGACGTGCTGGCGCAGAAAACCCATACCGACGCGCGCTACCTGCGCGAATGGCTGTCGGCCCAGGCAGCCAGCGGCTACGTCGACTACGATCCCGCCAGCGCGGAGTTCAGCCTGAACGAAGAGCAGGCCTTCGCGCTGGCGCAAGAGGGCAGCCCGGCATTCATTCCCGGCGCGTTCCAGATTGCCGTGGCGCAGTTCCGCGCCATTCCCAGGATGATCGATATCTTCCGCAACGGGCGCGGGCTGGGCTGGCATGAACACGATCCGGCGCTGTTCCACGGCACCGAACGCTTTTTCCGGCCCGGCTATGCCGCGCACCTGGTCTCGGAGTGGATCCCGGCCCTTGACGGCATCGAGGCGCGGCTCAAGGACGGTGCCAGCGTGGCCGACGTCGGCTGTGGCCATGGCGCGTCGACCATCATCATGGCGCAGGCCTATCCGGCCTCGCGTTTCGTTGGCTTCGACTACCACGAGCCTTCGGTACGCCATGCTACCGAGGCCGCGCGGCGCGCGGGGGTGGGCGAGCGCGTGCGCTTCGAGGTGGCAAGCGCGAAGGACTATGCCGGCAAGGACTACGACCTGGTGGCGGTGTTCGACTGCCTGCACGACATGGGCGATCCGGTCGGCGCGGCGCGGCACGTGCGCGACACGCTGCGGCCGGACGGCGCGTGGATGATCGTGGAGCCGTTTGCCAACGACAAGCTGGAAGACAATCTCAACCCGGTGGGGCGCGTGTTCTATTCCGCTTCCACTTTCATCTGCACGCCAGCGTCGCGCTCGCAGGAAGTGGGATTGTGCCTGGGCGCGCAGGCAGGCGAGGCGCGCCTGCGCGGCGTGGCCGAACAGGCCGGCTTCAACAGCTTCCGGAGGGCCGCGCAGACGCCGTTCAACCTCGTGTACGAGGCGCGGCCGTACGCACAAGACGCACCATGAAAAACGGGACCCGCGGGTCCCGTTTCCTTGGGGCGAAGCCGCGTCAGGCCGTGCCGCCCACCGTCATGTTTTCAATCCGCAGCGTCGGCTGGCCCACGCCGACCGGCACGCTCTGGCCTTCCTTGCCGCACACGCCAACGCCCGAATCCAGGCGCATGTCGTTGCCGATCATGGTCACGTCTTTCAGCGACTCCGGGCCGTTGCCGACCAGCGTCGCGCCCTTGACCGGATACGTGATCTTTCCATCCTCGATCATGTAGGCCTCGCTCGCCGAGAACACGAACTTGCCGTTGGTGATGTCGACCTGGCCGCCGCCGAAGTTGACCGCATACAGGCCCTTCTTGACGCTGGCGATGATTTCCTGCGGATCCCTGTCGCCGTTGAGCATGTAGGTATTGGTCATGCGCGGCATCGGCAGCGCGGCATAGCTTTCGCGGCGGGCGTTGCCGGTGACCGGCATCTTCATCAGGCGCGCGTTGAGCGTGTCCTGCATATAGCCGCGCAGGATGCCGTCCTCGATCAGCGTGGTGCACTGGGTCGGATTGCCTTCATCGTCGAGGTTGAGCGAGCCGCGGCGGTTGGCCAGCGTGCCGTCGTCGACCACGGTCACGCCCTTGGCCGCTACGCGCTCGCCCATGCGGCCGGCGAAGGCCGACGAGCCCTTGCGGTTGAAGTCGCCTTCCAGGCCGTGGCCGACGGCCTCATGCAGCAGCACGCCGGGCCAGCCCGGCCCCAGCACGACGGTCATCGCGCCGGCCGGAGCGGGGCGGGCGTCCAGGTTGACCAGTGCCGACGACACGGCTTCGTCCACGTACTTCTGCAGCAGGTCGTCCGAGAAGTACCCATAGGCATAGCGGCCGCCGCCGCCCGACGAGCCGATCTCGCGGCGTCCGCCCTGCTCGGCGATCACCGTTACCGACACGCGCACCAAGGGGCGCACGTCGGCGGCGATCACGCCGTCGCTGCGCGCCACCAGCACCACGTCGTATTCGCCGGCCAGGCCGGCCATCACCTGAACCACGCGCGGGTCCTTGGCGCGCGCCATGCGTTCGATGCGCTCGAGCAGCGCCACTTTTTCGGCGGCGGCCATCGAATCGAGCGGGTCGTTGGGCGCGTACAGGTTGCGGCCCGCGTGCGAGGCCAACTCGCCCGCCACCTTGACGCGGCCGTTGCCGGCGCGGCCGATGGTGCGGGTGGCGGCTGCCGCCTGTGACAGCGCGGCCAGGCTGATGTCGTCCGAATAGGCAAAGGCGGTCTTGTCGCCCGACACGGCGCGCACGCCCACGCCCTGGTCGATGCTGAAGCTGCCCGACTTGACGATGCCTTCTTCCAGACTCCATGCCTCGTTGCGGGTGTACTGGAAGTACAGGTCCGCATAGTCGACCTTGTGCGTGAAGATATCGGCCAGCACGCGCTGCAGCTTGGCCTCGTCCAGGCCATATGGCGCCAGCAGCAGTTGCTGCGCGGTGGCCAGGTTGCGGATTCCGAGATCGCCGGCGTTCATGAGATGTCCTTTCTTCTGTTTGCCGCCCCGGCAAGTCATGGATCTTGCCGAGGCGTGAAATGCCTGGTGCGGGCGCCACATTCGACCACATGCGGCGGCCCCGCGGTTGCGTACATGCTACAGCACCCGGTGACGCAATGCCGGCAGGTTTTGCCTGACTTCTTCCAGCCGCGCCGGGTCGATGGTGCCGGCCACCACGCCTTCGCCTTCGGGCAGCATGGCCAGCACTTCGCCCCAGGGGTCGACCAGCATCGAATGGCCCCAGGTGCGGCGTCCGTTCTCGTGCTTGCCACCCTGTGCGGCGGCCAGCACATAGCACTGGTTCTCGATGGCGCGGGCGCGCAGCAGGATCTCCCAGTGCGCCTGGCCCGTGGTGTAGGTGAAGGCGGCCGGCATCAGGATCAGGCTGGTGCCAGCGCCGGATGCCAGGCCTCGGTACAGCTCGGGAAAGCGCAGGTCGTAGCAGACCGACATGGCCACGCGGCCGCACGGCGCGTCGAAGCTGACCGGGGTGCGGCCGGCCAGGATGGTGCGCGATTCGTCATAGCTCTCGGTCCCGCGCGTGAAGCCGAACAGGTGGATCTTGTCGTAGCGCGCCACGCGCTCGCCGCGCGGGTCGAAGGCGAGCGAGGTGTTGTACACGCGCTCCGGGTCGTCGCACCACATCGGCAGCGTTCCGCCCACCAGCCAGATGCCATGGCGGCGCGCAGCGCCGGCCAGGAACTGCTGCACCGGGCCATCGCCGTCGTGCTCGCGCACGGCCACCTTGTCCGATTCGGAGCGGCCCATCATGCAGAAGTACTCGGGCAGCAGCACCAGTTGCGCGCCGCCGGCAGCGGCCTCGGCGATCAGCGCCTCGGCGCGCGCCAGATTGGCATCGAGCGAAGTGCCGGTGACGGTCTGCACGGCGGCCACGCGGAACGGGGCGGGGGCGGTCATAGGGCGTTGGTTTCCTCTTTGACTTTCTCGGACTCTCTTGGACGGCCGCGGCTTCAGCGCGGGAACGCGGGGTCGGCGCGGTCCTGGAACCGGGGGGCTTGCGCCTTATTCTCCTCCACTTTGCCGATCTGCGGGTTGGCCCAGCTGCCGGTGATGCGGTAGTGCTGGGTGAACACCCTGGAGAACTCGTCGGCAAACAGCAACTGCGCGGCGAGCGTGCCGATGCCCAGCACCGGGTTGATAAAGGCGGCTGCCACCGAGGTCGAGGTGGCATTGATGCGCGGCACCACCTCTACGCGCAGGTCCTGGGTCTCGCGCAGCAGGTTGGCGGTGCCGCTCATGCTGGCGATGATCTGCGGGCTCTTGAGTTCGAAATCCTGGATGGTGCCGACGCCATTCTCGATCGTGCCGGAACCGGAAATGCGGTCGAACAGCAGTCCGCGGCCCGACAGGCTGCGGAAGTCCAGCGTGGCAAAGCGCAGCAGCCCTTGCAGGCTGAGCACGCCAAGCAGCCGCGCGGCGCCCGGCTCGACGCTCAGGATCTGGCCGTTCTCCAGTTCGAGCGAAAGCTTGCCGGACAACGTCGGGTAGTCGATCGACAGCGGCGAGCCGCGCCAGGCTACGCGGCCTTCCAGCTTGCCCTTGCCGTCGCGCAGCGTGTGCGGCAGCCCCAGCCGGTCGAGCGTGGCGCCGGCGTCGCCGACATCGATGGTGAACGACAGCAGCGTGCGGCGCTCGGTATTGCCGTCGGCGCGCAGCCGGCGCGGCACGCGCCAGCTGCCGTGGCCGGTCAGCGTGGCATCGGGCTGTTCGATCTTCAGCTTGTCCAGGGTCCAGACCGGGTCGTTGCCGCTGGTGCCGGTATGCGCCTTGACTTCCAGCCGGCCGAAGTCGTGGCCGCGCAGCATGAACTGCTCGGCGACCAGGTCGATGGCGGGCAGTTCGTCGATGCTGCTGGCGAGTGCATCGACCACGTTGTGCTCGTCGGCGGCATCGGGCACGTTCAGGCGCGACAGACGCAGTTGCAGGGCGCCCGTGGCGTTGGCACCTGGACCCGCACCCGCCCCGGCGGCGGCCGGCTGCCACTGCACGGCGCCGGCGATCTGGCGCGACTCGATCCTGGCGCTCCAGCCGTCGGCTTCGCGCGTGGCGTCGAGTACCACGTCATCGAGCGTGCGGCCCATGCCATGGAGCGTGCCGGCCCGCAGCGCAATACGGCCCGGCAAGAAGGGCGAGGGGCGCGTGCCACCGCCTGTGGAGGTCGCCGGTCCGCCGAAGGCCCCGCGCCAGGCGTCGATGTCGAGCCGGTCGAAGGTCGCCGCGGCGCTGACGCCGGCCGCCGGTGCCGGCGCCGCTTGCTGCACGCCGATGCCGCCGGCGACGACTTCGATGCCATTGCCGCCGTTCTGGTCGCGACGCAACAGGTAGCGTGCGTTGAGGGCGTTGCCCAGCTGCAGCGCCAGTTCGTCGATGCCGGCGCGGCCGGGCGCGGGGCGCAGCTCGACGCGCAGCGGCAGGTCGTGCGGCGCCGCCTTGGCCAGCGGCGCCGGCAAGCCGATCGCCATGCCGTTGAGCGTGGAATTCAACTGCACCTGCAGCTCGCGTTCGCGCACCGCGATCACGGTGTTGTAGCCGGTGCTGCCTTCCAGCCTGGCCGCAAGCGGCGCCAATGCCGAGCCTGCCGCGGCTTCGCGCAGGCCTGCGGCGGAGGCGGTGCCGCTCGCGGTGACGCGCGTGCCCCCTTCCGGCTGGGTGCCGCCGCCGAGCTTCACTTCGCCACCCAGGAAGCGCGCGCGCAGGTTCTCCAGCCCGAACCCGTGCTCATTGAACGTGATGTCCCCGCTGGCATTGCCGAATGCCGGCAGCTGCGGGCTCAGCACGACGTCGTTGCCGGGAAAGTGGAAACGGCCGTCCACCTTGGCCGCGCTGGCGTGCTCCAGCGGCATGTCGAGCTTGAGCCTGAGTTCGCCGTTGCCGTGCGCGCGCGCCGCATCGGCGACGCGCGCAGTCCATTCGCGCACCGGCGAAGCGGCGATATAGCGCAGGAAGCCCTGCACTGGCCCGCTGGCGCCGCCGTCGATGGCGAGGCGGCCATGTTCGCTGAGATCGTCGATGCGGCCGCTGACGTCCTGCAGCACTACGCCCGGGATGTCTTGCACCGTGGCGCGCCGAGCCAGGAAGGTCATGCCGCCGCGGTCGAACGTCACCTGTCCGGCGATATCGGTGAACACTGGCCACAGCGGCGCGCCCCCCGCGCCAGTCTCGTGCGGCGCAATCTGGTAGCTGACGTGCTCGATCGGGACGTCGACGCGGAACTCGCCCGCCTTCTCGAGCGGCGCGTGAAACGGGAAATGCTCCAGGTCGCCCTTGAGCAGGAAGCTGACGCCGGCTGCGTCGCCACGCATCAGCGCGCCCGCCAGGTAGTGCCGCGTGCCCGCAGGGATGGTCAGCGGCAGGTAGCGCGGCACGCGCGCGACGTGGGCGCGGGTCATCTCGCCGCTCAGGTCGGCAATGCCGGAAGTGCCGTCGCCGCCGGCGCGCCAGGTGCCGCGCACCGAGCCCGCGGCATCCGCGTTGGCAAAGCGGATGCCGTCCAGCGTCACCACCAGCTTGCCGCCGGCGTGGTGCCAGCGCACGTCGCCGCCGATCTGGTCGAACGGCACGCGCGGCTCCTCGAATAACCCGGGCACAACCAGCGACGCGCCATTGCCTTCGAAGCGCGCATTGCCTTGCTGGTCGTTGAACGAGAACGTGCCCGACAGGCGCGAGAAACCGGGCGTGCCCAGCCGCGGACGGCCCTTGGCATCCAGGGCCGGCACCGCCGGCTGGCCGTTGACCGAGACGTCGCGCAGCGTGCCCTGCACGCTGTAGTGGGGCTTGCCGCCGCTGCGGTCGAGCATGCCGGCGCGCTCGCGGATCCAGTTGACGCTGAGGTTGTCGATGTGGCCGGCCGGCTGCAACGCGCGCAGCCGGCGCAGCACCGCGGTCTCCAGCGGCATCGAGCTGGCCAGCGCGCGCACCGTGTTCAGGTCCAGCGTAGGCGCCTTCAGCGTGAATTTGCGCAGGCTGCCGTCCTTCGCATAAGCCCAGCCGAGTTCGACCTTGCGCATCCCTTCGCGCCAGCTGGCGTCGGCGGGCGCCGCCTGGCCGTTGGCAAGCTGCGGCTGCCACAGCAGCGTGTCGACGGTGAGCAGGTTGCTGCCGTCGCGTTCGGTCCGGTGCAGCAGGAAGGCCTGCGCATTGGCCAGCCGCAGCGGGGCGGCGGCGCCGGCCAGCTGCAGGTCGACGCTGCTGGCGCGCAGCCGGGTCTGGCTGCGCACGATGCGGCCCTGGCGGAATTCGATGCTGCCGTCGGTGCTGAAGGTGCCGCTGGCCACGCCCTCGAACATAACCAGGTAGCGCTGCAGCACCGGCAACTCCAGCTGGGCGACGTCCCAGCTGGCCTGGCCGCTCCAGTAGCGCCAGTTGCCGGCGCTGTGCAGGTAATCGTTGCTGAAGCTGGACTTGACCACCAGCGGGCGCGGGCCCAGCGCCGGCGAGCGCGCTTCCAGCGTCACCGTATGGCGTGAGCCGTCGCGGCGGGTGTCAAGGCGGATTTCGCCGATATCGAGCTGCGGCAGCCCGGCCTTCTGGTCGAGCCAGCGCAGCTTGCCGTCGGACAGCGACACGCGGCCCTGCGACATCAGCCAGCCCAGGAAGCGGTCGTCCTCCTGCTGGCCGCCGGTGGCATCGACCGGCATGCCGCCGACCAGCAGCTTGCCCTCGGGCGTGCGGCGCACCAGGATGTCGGTGCCGGTGGCGCCCAGGCTGACGAACTGCAGGTCCATGCTGAACAGCGAGCGCCACGACAGCTTGCCGTCAAGCGTGGCGGTCGACAGCAGCACGCGCTTGCCATTGTCCATGGCGCGCAGGTCGCGGGCGCGGAAGGCTGGGTTCCAGCCATCCCAGTAGGTATCGAGCGCGCCGATGGTTACCCGTGCCGACAGCGCCACCGAGCCGCGCTCCTCCAGCCATTCGCGCGCGGCCGATGCCTGCGGCCATAGCACGAAGCGGATCAGCAGGCCCGCCACCAGCGCCAGCACGCCCAGTACCAGCGCCAGCCGTATCAGCGCGCGTCCCAGGCCGCGCCAGAACGGGTGGCGCACGATGCCAACGGCCGCGCGCGCGCCGGCGCCGGCGAGGCGGCGCAAGCGAGCCAGGCCCTGCGCAGGGCGCGGCAGGGCAGGGGAATCGATACCTGGAGCAGCCAAGGGATTAGCGGGTGTTGGCGAAGCGGGGATGTTCGCGGCGTTGTTAGCGGAGTTGCTGGCGGCGTTGCCGGAGTTGTCAGCGGGGCATTTAACGGTGTCGTTGGCCGGAGTTGGCAGCGTAGCGGCGGCCACATGCCCACCCGCGCCGCCATTGGGGGGAGAACCGTCAGCGGGTTGTGGGGCGCGGCTGGACATGCGCAGATTATCCGACAATACTAGCCGCTCTCCAATCTGGTGCCCGGCCGGCTACAACAAGAATGCGCGCACCGCGCGCGGCGCGAGCCGGGGCAGCATGGCCCGGGCACGCCCGAGCTGGCCGCCGGTACCGGCCGCACCTTGTCTCGCATTTCAAGTTACTGGAATGACTGCCTCTGACCCGACGAGTTCCACCGCTGGCGACCCCTCCGACCAACATGGCGCGGGCGCCACACCGGCACCGGCTGATCTGGCGGGCCCGACGGCGGGGCTTGTCCCCGGCGAGGGCCCCGGGACCATGGCTACCGGCGCCTTTGCCGTCACTGCGGCGCAGGCATTGCCGCAGGGACTGCAGGCGGCCGATTGCGGCGGCCACGTATTGTACTCGGCAGCGTATTCGCACTACGCGCGGCGGGTGCTGCAGGCGCGCCCCGAACTGCCCGCGGTGATCGCGGCGGCGGCCGGACAGCCGCTTTCGCGCGCGTGGATGGAGGCGCGGCTGCAGGCGCTGCACGAACCCTCGGCCGATGCCGAGGAAGCCACCAAGCGCACCTTGCGCCGGCTGCGCGCTGAAGTCATGTGCGCAGTGATCGAGCGCGACCTGCGCGGCCTGGCCGCGCTGGGCGAAATCACCGGCGCCATGACCGACCTGGCCGAGCTGGCGATCCAGCATGGCCTGGCGGTGCTCGGCGCTGATCTGGCCGCCACCTTCGGCCGCCCGGTCGGGGAGCAAAGCGGGGAAGTGCAGGAGCTGGTGGTGGTCGGCATGGGCAAGCTCGGCGGGCGCGAGCTGAATGTCTCGTCCGACATCGACCTGATCTTCCTGTATGACGAAGACGGCGACACGCAGGGCGGCACGCGCAGCCTGTCCAACCATGAGTATTTCATCCGCCTCGGGCGCCGCCTGATCAACCTGCTCGCCGAAGTGACCGCCGACGGCTACGTGTTCCGCGTCGACATGCGGCTGCGGCCCAATGGCGACGCCGGTCCGCTGGCGTGCAGCCTTGGCATGCTGGAGGAATACCTGGTGGTGCAGGGGCGCGAGTGGGAGCGCTACGCCTGGATCAAGGGCCGCGTGGTGTCGGCGCTCGACACGCCGCACGCGCAGCGTACCGCCGGCCTGCTGGCGCGGCTGACCACGCCGTTCGTGTTCCGCCGCTACCTGGACTACGGCGTGATCGCGGCGATCCGCTCGCTGCATGCGCAGATCCGCAGCGAGGCCGCCAAGCGCAGCGGCGGGCTGGCGGGACACGGCATGAGTATCGGCGGCCAGCGCTCTTTCAATATCAAGCTCGGCCGCGGCGGTATCCGCGAGATCGAATTCATGGCGCAGGTGTTCCAGCTGATCCGCGGCGGCCAGGATCCCGCGCTGCGCGTGCGGCCGACGCTCGAAGTGCTCGGCGTGGCCGTCGAGCGCGGCCTGCTGCCTCCCGGCCAGGCCGGACAGCTGGGCGACGCCTACCGCTTCCTGCGCCAGCTGGAGCACCGCCTGCAGTATCGCGACGACGCCCAGACCCATCACCTGCCGACCTCGGAAGATGAGCAGCTTGCGGTGGCGCGGATGATGGGCTGTGCCAACTGGAACGAACTGCTGGCGCGGCTGGCGGTGCTGCAGGAGCCGGTGGCGCAGCAGTTCGAGGCAACCTTCTCCGATCCTGACGCCGCGCCGTGCGAAGCGCTGTGGCCCGACATCGTGCTCGACGACAACGCCGCGCGCGCACAGGACAACCCACAGCCGGACGGCGCCGCGCAGGCACAGGGCGGGCAGGGCGGGCCGGGTGGGTGCGACGACGATGCCACGCCGTGCCGGCGCCTGCAGGCGGCCGGCTTCACCGACTGCACCGGCCTGCTTGACCGGCTGCGCGCGATCGCGTCGTCGCTGCGCTACCGTGCGCTGTCCGAGTCCAGCCGTGCCCGCTTCGACCAGCTGGTGAACCGCGCGCTCGACCTGGCCGCGCGCCAGGACGACGCCGACAGCACCATCGCGCGCTTTATCGACTTCCTCGAGGCCATCAGCCGGCGCGCCTCCTACCTGTCGCTGCTGTCGGAGTACCCGCAGGCGATGGACCGCGTCGCGCAGACGCTGCACGCCTCGCGCTGGGCCGCGGCCTACCTGACGCGCCACCCGCAGCTGCTCGACGAACTCCTCGACAGCGATGCGCTGGCCGGGGCGCCCGACTGGGCCGCGTTCCGCAAGCGCCTGCACGAGCGGCTGCTCGCCGCCGAAGGGCAGGTCGAGCACCAGATGGACATCCTGCGCCGCGAGCACCATGCCGAGACCTTCCGCGTACTGCTGCAGGACCTGCACGGCATGCTGACGGTGGAGCAGGTGGCCGACCGCCTGTCGGACCTGGCCGACGCCATGCTCGATGCCACGCTGGAGACGGTGTGGCGCCAGCTCGCCACACGTCATCGCGACACGCCGCGTTTCGCGGTGATCGCCTACGGCCGGCTCGGCGGCAAGGAGCTGGGCTATGCCTCGGACCTCGATATCATCTTCCTGTATGACGACGAGCACGAGCGCGCGCCCGATGTCTACGCCGCCTTCGCGCGCCGGCTGATCACCTGGCTTACCAGCCATACCGCGGCCGGTGCGCTGTTCGACGTCGATACGCGGCTGCGCCCCAACGGCGCCGCCGGCCTGCTGGTCACCAGCTTCGACGCCTTCCGCCGCTACCAGCTGCGCGAGGGCGACAACACCGCATGGGTGTGGGAACACCAGGCGCTCACGCGCGCGCGCTTTTGTGCCGGCGATGCGGCCATCGGCGATCGCTTCGAGGCGCTGCGCGACGAGGTGCTGCGCCAGGAGCGCGATGCCGCGGTACTGCGCGGCGAGATCGCGCAGATGCGCCGCAAGGTGGCTGAGGGCCATCCCAATCCCACCAGCCTGTTCGACCTCAAGCACGACCGCGGCGGCATGGTCGACATCGAGTTCACGGTGCAGTACCTGGTGCTGCTGCACAGCCGCGCGCATCCGCAACTGACGCGCAACGCGGGCAATATCGCGCTGCTGCGCGAAGCCGGCGAACTCGGGCTGATCGATGCCGCGCTGGCCGCGGCGGTGGGCGACGCCTACCGGTTGTTCCGCGCGCGCCAGCACCAGTTGCGGCTCGACGGCCAGGCGCACGCGCGCGTGGCGTCGGAATCTGTCGCCACGCAGACGGCGCAGGTGCGCACGCTGTGGCAGGCCGTGTTCGGTGACGACTGAGGCCACGACAGCCACGCCGGCCGCGGCGGTTCCGAGCCGGCCCGCCGGTGCCTCATGGCCGGGACTGCTGGCGGCGATTGCGCTGGTCTGGGCGCTGTCGGCCGGCTTCACGTTCCTGCCGTGGTGGCACGCGCACGGGCTCTACCTGCGCGATGCGGTGCGGCTCGATGGCCAGTGGTGGCGGCTGGCCACCGCCATGTGGGTGCACCTTGACGCGATGCACTGGCTGGCCAACGCACTTGCGGCCGCGGGCCTGCTGGCGCTGGCCGGGCGCGCGGCGCGGGCGCGCGCCATGCTGCTGGTGCTGGTGGCCTGCGGCCTTGCCGTGCAGATCGCGCTGCTGCGCGTGCCATCGGTCGGCTGGTATGGCGGCTTGTCCGGCGCCTTGCACGGGCTGGCGCTGTGGGGCGGGCTCAGCCTGTTGCGCGCGCCCGGGTTATCGCGCGTGCTCGGCGTGCTGCTGTGCCTGGGCGTGCTGGCCAAGGTGTGGCTGGAGCAATCGTGGCTGGCGCCGGTCCTGTTTGACCCGTCCTGGGGCTTCGGCGTGGTGCGCGCCGCGCACGCAGCCGGCGCGGTGGCCGGGCTACTGTGCTGGGTGGTGCAGGAGTGGTGGCTGGCGCGGCGGCCGCTGCGCAGCGCCGACGGCGGCTGAGCGACACCGTCTGCGCCGGCTGCGTCAGGCGCGCCGGCGCAGGGCGAAGGCAAGCAGGCCCGAGCAGGCCAGCGCCAGCGCCAGCCAGTGTGGCACCGCACCGCCGCCACCGCCATCATTGGACGGAGCCGGTGCCGCCGCGGCTGGCGGCGCCGACACGGCCGCCGCCAGCGCATTGTCGGCATCGAGCAAGCCCGCGCCGCACACGCCCGGGTTGGTGGCGCAATAGGTGCCGGAAGGGTGCGGCCGCGCCGAGGACTTCAACGCCGCGGTCACTTGCGCCGGCGTCAGCGATCCGTTCAGCGCAAACATCATCGCCACTACGCCCGACACCATCGGCGCCGCGAAGCTGGTGCCGGCATTGCTTGCTGTTACTACATAGTTGCCAGGCGCAGTCTTTCCATCGTTGCTCAAGGCGTACATTGACGAGGGCGTGACTGAGCAGGAGTTGTCACTCTGTTCATGCGGAGTTCCACAGCCTCCGCCTGGCGCACTGATTGTCACTTGGGAGCCGACATTCGCATAGGCGGCGTGCTCGCCGTCATTGACATGTGCTGTGACAGCAATCACGCCCTGGCAATCGGCGGGCGCCTCGACTGCCGGGTTTCTGTTACCGGCCGCTGCTACCACGATCACACCGCGCGCTATCAGGTCGTTGACGGCGTCCTGTTCGGGTTTGCTACAGGTGCCGCCACCAAGGCTGATGTTCACCACGCGCGCTGGCGTAGAGTTGTTTGGCACGCCTGGCACCGGCATGCCGCCGGCCCAGCGCATGGCATCAATGGTATCGGACAGCTGCGCGCCGCAGCGGCCCGATACTCGCAAAGGCAGGATGCGCGCGTTCCAGTCGACGCCAGCGATGTCCTGCGCGTTGTTGGTCAGTGCTCCCAGAACACTCGCCACGCGGGTGCCATGCCAGGTATTCGTTCGCGGAGGCAATGGCTGATTGGGACACGTGGCTTCATCCGGCACATAGTCGCCGGCATCATTAGCATCACTGTCTCGTCCGTCACCATCGTTGGATATTGATTCGCTGCTGATGAAGTCATAGCCCGGCAGCAGCCGGGCGGCCAGGTCTGGGTGTTGCAGCACGCCGGTATCGACCACCGCGATCACGATGCCGCTGCTGCCGCGCGTGCGGTCCCAGGCGCGCGGCAGATTGACGCCGCCGACCGCGGTGCCGGTGCCCAGCAGGTAAGGCTGGTTGGCGCGGAATTCCGGGTCGTTGGGCAGGGTATCGTGCAGCCGCAGCCAGCGGTCCGGCACGGCGTCGGCGACGCGCGGATCCTGGCGCAGGCGCGCGGCGGCGGCTTCCGGGTCGGTGGCCAGTTCGTCCGGCACCTGCAGCAGGTCCATGTTGCCGCCCATGGGCCGGCGCAGCGTGGCGGCGATGCCGGTGCGCTCGCGCAGTTGCTGCAGCGGACTCGTTGCTGACGCGGCCGACTCCTTGCCGGTCACGCTGGAGGTGCCATCGCGCCAGCGCACGATGATCTGGCCGGTGTAGGCCGGGGCCGAAGCCGAAGGGGGTGAGCGGGGCGCGGGGCCTGCTGCCAGCGCGGCGGTTGTCGGTGCCGCAGCGCACAGAGCAGCGATGGTGGTCAGGGATGCCAGAAATCGGCGCAACGCGAAGCAGTGACGGAAGACGGACTGCGCGGGATGCAGCATGTATTCCTCCAGAGGCACCCCGCGCGCCATCGGACACGCAAGGGAATCCTATGTAGGGAATACGATCCGCTCCATTTGCGCAAGGGCTACCGAAGGTTTAGAACCCGCCACTTCCGGACGGATTCCGCAGGCACGCTCAGCTCTTGGGCATATCCCGGCTGGTCGGCATGGTGCGGTTCGGCTGGATCAGCCGGTCCGGCTCGGCGGCCTCGATACGCGGGGAGGCGCGCAGCGTATCAACCGCCTGGTCGATGGTGGCATCCGCCGATTTGGAGATCGCCGTCACCAGCCAGACCCCGCCCGACATGGGGCGCTTGATGACATAGCGGATCGGTCCCTTGATCTCGGCCAGCAGCTTGCCGGCATCCTCGGACATGTCGACCGCGGGCGGCTTGAACTTGACCATGATGTCGCCCAGCGCGCGGTCGTCGGTGATGCTGCCCGGCGGCGGGGCGGAAGCCCCGGAGTGCGCCTGGCAGCCGGACAGTGCCAGCAGGGCGGCCGTGGCCGCGGTGGCCAGGGCCAGTACGGCGCGCAAGGGGCGGTGGCGGCGGCCTGCCGGCGGCGCGTGGCGGGTCATGGTGGGACTCCTGTGAAAGTTGGTTCGGTAGGCCGATGCGGGCGCGATGTGGCGGCGATGTGGCGGCGATGCGGCGGCGATGCGGCGGCGATGTGGGGGCGTCAGCCGGCGGCGCGGCGGCCGCGCCGGCTTTCCTTTGCCGTGCCGCGCACCGGGGCGCCAGCCTGGGCTTCGGCGCCTTGCGCCAGCATCTCCTCGGCATGCTGCAACGTGGTCGCGGTGACCGTGGCCCCGCCCAGCATGCGCGCGGTCTCGACCACGCGCCCGGCCGGGTCGAGCACGCGGATACGCGAGCGCGTGACCGAGCCATTACCGCCATCGGTGGTTTCCTTGCTGACGAGCAGGTGCGTGCCGGCCTGCGCGGCGACCTGCGGCAAGTGGGTCACGCACAGCACCTGGCGCGCGCGGCCCAGTTCCTGCAGGCGCCGGCCGACCACTTCGGCGACGGCGCCGCCGATGCCGGTGTCGACTTCGTCGAAGATCAGTGTCGGCGTGGGCGAGGCTTCGCTGGTGATCACGGAGATCGCCAGGCTGATGCGCGCCAGTTCGCCGCCGGACGCGACCCGCGCCAGCGGCCGCGCGCTGACGCCGGCATGGCCGGCCACCAGGAACTCGACCTGCTCCAGGCCGTAGCTCTGGCCTTCTTCCAGCGGGTTCAGTGCGGCGACGAAGCTGCCACCCGCCATCGACAGGCCCTGCATGGCGTCGGTGACCGCGGCCGACAGTGCCTGCGCGGCTTGCGAGCGCGCATGGCCGAGGTGTTGTGCCAGCGTCAGGTAGGCAGCCTTGGCAGCGGCTTCGCGCGCCATCACCTTGTTCAGGTCCTGCGCGGCCTGCAGGTCGTCGAGCTGCTGGCGGCGCGCCAGCAGTTCATCGGGCAGTTGCTCGGGAGGCAGGCGGTACTTGCGCGCGGTGGCGTGCAGCGCCTGCATGCGTTCTTCAACGGCCTGCAGCCGTTCGGGATCCAGCTCGAGCCGGTCGACGTAGCGGGTCAGCGAGTGCGCGGCTTCCTCGGCCTGCACCTGGGCGGGCTCGAGCGCGGCCAGCACGTCGCGAAGCGCCGGGTCGACGTCGGCCAGTTGCTGCAGCCGGTGCACGATCGTGTTCAGCGCCGACAGCACCGAGCCGTCGGCCTCGGACAGCGCGTCCAGCGCCGCTCGGCTGCCGTCGATCAGACCGGCGGCATGCGACAGGCGGTTGTACTCGGCCTGGATCTCTTCCCATTCGCCTGGCTGCGGGTTGAGCTTGTCGAGCTCGCCGACCTGCCACTCCAGCCGCTCGCGCTCGAGCTGCATCTCGCGCGACTGGTGCTCGACCGCCTCGCGCTGGCGCACGCAGGCGCGCCACGCGCGCCAGGCCTCGGCCACCGCGCCGGCCTGCTGGGTCAGCCCGGCGTGGGCGTCGAACAGCAGGCGCTGCGCATCCGGGCGCAGCAGCAGCTGGTGCGCGTGCTGCCCGTGGATATCGACCAGCTGGTCCCCCACTTCGCGCAACTGGGCCAGCGTGGCCGCGGCGCCGTTGATAAAGGCCTTGCTGCGGCCGCCGGCATCGACCGTACGCCGCAGCAGCACCGAGCCGGCGCCGTCTTCGTCTTCGGTATTGAGCTCGCGCTCGGTCAGCCAGGCGTCGAGCGCAGGGTGGGTCGAGAAGGTGGCGCTGATGCTGGCGCGTGGGGCGCCTTCGCGCACGATGCCGGCGTCGGCTCGCTCACCCAGCACCAGGGCCAGGGCGTCGATCAGGATCGACTTGCCGGCGCCGGTCTCGCCGGTAAAGACGGTGAAGCCAGAAGTGAAATCCAGGTCGAGCGAGTCGACAATGACGAAATCGCGGATGGACAGGCTGCGCAGCATCGTGGCGGATCGTGGCGGAAAGTGAGATCGGTCCGGGAAGTCGGGCTGGCGTCGGATCGGGGTGGCTAGCTCGGGCTCTGGGGGCGGATCAGAGGCGGTTGTCTTCGGACGGGTATTCGTGCCAGTGCAGCTTCTTGCGCAGCGTGGCGTAGTAGTTGTAGCCCACCGGGTGCAGCAGGTTGATGCTCTTCTCCGAGCGCCGCACCACGATACGGTCGCCGGGCAGCAGCGAGGTCAGCGACTGCATGTCGAAATTGACGCTGGCGTCGCGCGCGCTGGCGACCTCGATGGTGACCTCGGCATCATGCGGCAACACGATCGGCCGGTTAGACAGCGCATGCGGGGCGATCGGCACCAGCACCACGCCCGACAGCGTCGGGTGCAGGATCGGGCCGCCGGCGGACAGCGCATAGGCAGTCGATCCGGTCGCGGTCGATACGATCAGGCCGTCCGAACGCTGGTTGTACATAAAGTAGCCATCAACGGACACCGCCAGCTCGACCATGCCGGAAATGCCCGAGCGGTTCACCACCACGTCGTTCAGCGCCAGCGCGGAAAAAATGACGCTGTCGTCGCGTACCACGCGTGACTCGAGCAGCAGCCGGTTCTCGGCCTCGTAGCGGCCGTCGAGCATGTCCGGCAGCACCGTGTGCGCGTCTTCCAGCGCGATGTCGGTCATGAAACCGAGCCGCCCGTGGTTGACCCCGATCAGCGGCACGTCGTAGCCGGCCAGCTGGCGGGCAAGGCCCAGCAGCGTGCCGTCGCCGCCCAGCACCACCGCCACGTCCGCGTGCTTGCCGATTTCCTCGGCCGACAGGGCAGGGTAGGCGGTCAGCCCGGTGGCCAGCGCGGTTTCGCGCTCGAACACCACGTCCTGGCCGTTGCGCAGGATATAAGAGGCGATCTCCTCCAGCGGTCCTTCGATGCCGGCGGTCGAGTAGCGGCCCACCAGGGCGACGGTGTTGAACGAAGTGCGCAAGGCGCTGGCTCTCGGGGGGGCGGACATGCCGGGATTAGACCATACCGCCGCTGCCGTTGCCAGCAGGTGCCGGCGCCGCAACCCAGGCAGGGCGCCAGAAGGTCTAAAACTTGCGTAAAATCGGGGCATCATGGATGAACGCTCCAAAACGCTGCTCAAGACCCTGATCGAGCGCTACATCGCCGAAGGCCAGCCGGTCGGGTCCCGCACCCTGTCGAAGTTCTCGGGGCTGGACCTGTCGCCAGCGACCATCCGCAATGTGATGTCCGATCTCGAGGAAATGGGCTTTATCGCCAGCCCGCACACATCGGCCGGCCGCATCCCGACGCCGCGCGGGTACCGGCTGTTCGTCGATTCCATGCTGACGGCCAAGCCGCTGGAGCGCAACGCCGACCTGGCCGAGCTGACCGGCCAGATCCAGGGCCAGCTGGGCGCCCAGCAACTTGGGCCGCAGCGCATGATCACGGCGGCGGCGCGCACGCTGTCCAACCTGTCGCACTTCGCCGGCGTGGTGATGACGCCGCGGCGCGCGCAGGCGTTTCGGCAGATCGAATTCATGCGCCTGTCCGACAAGCGCATCCTGCTGATCATCGTCAGTCCCGAGGGCGACGTGCAGAACCGGATCATCCAGACCGAGCTGTCATACACCCCGGCCCAGCTGATCGAGGCGGCCAACTACTTCAACTCGCACTACGGCGGCATGAGCTTCGACGCCGTGCGCAGCCACCTGCGCGTCGAGCTGCGGGACCTGCGCCGCGACATGTCGCAGCTGATGCAGGCGGCGGTCGAGGCCGGCAGCGTGGCCGACGACGAGGAAGACGACCACGTCTATATCAGCGGCGAACGCAAGCTGCTGGAAGTGGAAGACCTGTCTTCCAGCATGGACAAGCTGCGCCGGCTGTTCGACGTGTTCGAGCACAAGACCAGCCTGCTGCAGCTGCTCGACGTCTCCAGCCATGCGCAGGGCGTGCAGATCTTCATCGGCGGCGAAAGCCAACTGGTGCCGCTGGAAGACATGGCGGTCATCACCGCGCCATACGAGGTCGACGGGCAGATCGTCGGCACCCTCGGCGTGATCGGCCCGACACGCATGGCATACGAGCGCGTGATCCCGATCGTAGACATCACCGCGCGGCTGCTGTCCAGCGCGCTGAGCCAGAACCAGTGACGCGGCTGGCCGGTCTGACAAGCTGCCCCATTCCTACCGAGCGCCGCCTGCGCCGGCGCGCCGCCATGGCGCGTTCCCGGCCGCGCGCCAACCCGGAAGCGACATGACGTTTTCACCCGAACCGGTCTACCAGCACGGGCAGGCGCCGCGCACGGCGATCCTGCTGGTCAACCTGGGCACCCCCGATGCACCCACGCCCAAGGCGGTAGGCCGCTACCTGAAGGAATTCCTGTCAGACCCGCGCGTGGTCGAGATCCCGCGCGCCGCCTGGCTGCCGCTGCTGCATGGCGTGATCCTGCCGCTGCGCTCGCGTGCGTCGGCGCTGAAGTACGAGTCGATCTGGCTGCGCGAGGCGCATATGACCGGCTCGCCGCTGCTGGTCTACAGCGAGCGCCAGGCGCATGCGCTGCAGCGGCTGCTGAGCCAGAACGGCCACGAGGTGACGGTGGCGTGCGCCATGCGCTACGGCAACCCGTCGATCGCGTCAGTGATGGAAGCGCTGCGCCGCCAGGGCTGCGAACAGGTGCTGGTGCTGCCTATGTACCCACAGTACTCCGGCACCACTACCGCCACCGCGTTCGACGAGGTCTTCCGCGTGCTGGGCCAATGGCGCAACCAGCCCGAGCTGCGGCTGGTCAAACATTTCCATGACCACCCGGCGTATATCTCGGCGCTGCACCAGCAGGTCGGGGCCTACTGGTCACGGCATGGCATGCCCGACTTCGCGCACGGCGACAAGCTGATCCTGTCGTTCCACGGCGTGCCGCGGCGCACGCTGGAGCTGGGCGACCCGTATCACTGCGAGTGCCTGAAGACCGGCCGGCTGCTCGGCGATGCGCTGGGCTTGCAGCCGGGGCAGTACCAGGTGACGTTTCAGTCTCGTTTTGGCAAGGCAGAGTGGCTGCAGCCGTACACGGCCCCGACCCTGGCGGAGCTGGGCAAGGTTGGCGCCGGCCGGGTCGACGTGTTCTGTCCGGGCTTTCCGGCGGACTGCATCGAGACGCTTGAGGAAATCGCGATGGAAGGGCAGACCGAATTCAAGGTCGCGGGCGGCAAGGATTTCCACTTTATTCCTTGCATGAACGACTCGGCGCCGTGGGTGGCGGCGATGGCGGAGATTGCCCTGCAGCATCTGCAGGGGTGGCCGCTCAATACGCCGCACCCGCATGAACTGGAAGTGCGCCGCTCGCGCGCACAGACCCGGGGAGCCGCAGCATGAATGTGGATTTCGAAGCGGATGCGCGCCAGCGCATCGACAAATGGCTATGGTGCGCGCGCTTCTTCAAGACGCGCTCGCTTGCGGCCGAGGCTGTGGAGCGGGGCAAGGTGACCGTCAACGGTCAACTGGTCAAGAATTCTCGCGAAGTGCGGCCTGGCGACAAGGTTGCACTTGAAGCGCACCAGCAGCGCTGGGAGCTGCAGGTGAAGGGCATTGCCCCGGCGCGCGGCCCGGCGCCGGTGGCGCAGACGCTGTATGAAGAGAGCGCCGACAGCCAGGCACGCCGGCAGGCCGAGGCCGAGCGCCGCCGCCTGCAGCCGGAGCCCGCCGCACAGTTGCAGGGGCGCCCGACCAAGCGCGACCGCCGCCGCATCGATGATTTCCGGCACTGACGTGGCAGAAATGACACGCGGCGGCGCCGGCAGGATGCCGGGGCCGCCGCGGTGCGGGCGTGTGTCCGGGAAAGTTGCGCGGGCGCCTATTCCTGCGAAACTTCCTGGCTGACGATAGGAACGATGTAGTGCTTGAACACCGCCTTGCCACTGCCATACTCGGTATCGCGCGGCGTAAAGGCGCCGGACAGGCAGATAAAGGCGGTCATGACCGCCAGGGCGGCCACGAGGCAGAGCGTCACGACTGGCAGCTTATGCATGGCCAACCTTTCGGAAAAGGCACAAAAATGAACCATCTCCAAGCCCCCGGCATTTTTGTCATTTTTCTTAATGTGAATCTTAGTGAGTGCAGTGCAGCAAAGCAATAAGGCGTCAACTGCATAAGCTACGCCTTTGTAACCGCTTGTTTCCGCGTCTCGCTGGCGCCACTCTTGAAATCCGGCGTGGCGCCACCAATTGCCCGCTAAACACGCCGATTGACCCACCGCGGCCGTGCCCACGGACGGCCGCGCCAATGCATTGATACGGATCGACATGGAAGAACAGAAGCAGACGCCATCCACCCCGACGCCCAACGACGAAGCCAGCGCTGCCGCCGCGCAGGAGACCGCCGCGCCGGAGGCTGCCGTCGTGGAGGACGTGGCGGCCCAGCTGGCCGCCCTGGAAGCCAAGGCGCGTGAGCACTACGACCTGTACATGCGCGCGGTCGCGGAAGGCGAGAACATCCGCCGCCGGGCGCAGGAAGACGTTGCCAAGGCCCACAAATTCGCCATCGAGAACTTCGCCGACAACCTGCTGCCGGTGATGGACAGCCTGCAGGCCGCGCTGGCGGATGGCTCCGGCGATATCGCCAAGCTGCGCGAAGGCGTCGAACTGACCGCGCGCCAGCTGGCCGCCGCGTTCGAGCGCGGCAAGATCGTGGAACTGAATCCGGTCGGCGAGAAGTTCGACCCGCACCGCCACCAGGCCATTTCGATGGTGCCGGCAGACCAGGAGCCCAACACCGTCGTCACCGTGCTGCAGCGCGGCTATACCATTGCCGACCGCGTGCTGCGCCCGGCGCTGGTGACGGTGACGGCACCGAAGTAAGCCGGACTGCTTAGCGGCTGACGTTGCGCCCGGTGCCGTTCAGGCCCGGGCGTTTTGCTTTTTATGCCTTTGCCGGAGCCAATCATGTCAAGCGAATCGCCTGCCGGAGTGCCCTCCGCGGACCAGGCCGCGGCACCGCACCTTGACCACCGCGCCTTCGAGGCCTTCGGCATGCGCCAGGTCGACGACGCCAGCATCGACGCCGCGATTGCGCAGTCCGGCGATGCGCTGGTGTGCGTGTTCTTCTGGGGTGTGGATTGCTTCAATTGCGAGATGGCAAAGAAAGCCATGCTCGCCAAGCCCGAACCAATCCGGGCGCTGGGCCTGCACTGGCTGCATGCCAACGTCTATGAGCACCCCTCACTGGGCAAGCGCTTCGGCCTGCACGGCATCCCGGTGTTCATGTTCTTCCAGGACGGCAAGAAGCTGGGCCGTGCCACCGGCTGGCATGGCCATGGCCAGTTTGCCGCCGCCGTCGCCAATGCCCGGCTGAAGGCGGGTGGCAAGCCGCTGGCGGGGTAAGGCGGCTTGCCCACGGGCATCAGGGCTTTAGCGCGACAGCGCGTAGCCGATGCGGAACTGCCAGGGCAGCTTGTGGTTGTAGTCGAGCAGGCTTTCGCCGTAGCCGACAAAGTAACCCGCCATCAGGTAACCCGCGGTACCCGGCAGCAGCCGCGCCAACGGATAGGTGACCTGCGCATCGACGCTGCCATACCACTTGCGCGTGCCCTTGCGCAGCGTGGCGGAAAACTCCCACGAATCCGGACGCCCGTATGCAATGCCCAGGTCCATATAGCCGCGGTAGTGGGCGATGTCCGGATTGTCGCCCTTTTCCACATAGGCATAGAGCTTGGGCGCGACCCGCCAGTGCCAGTCGTTCTGGTCGCCGAAGTAGAACGTCGGCTTGACGAACACGGTATTGATGCTGCGCGACTCGCCGCCGCTGCGGCCGTTGGACTCGTGCTCCATGCCGGCCGCCAGCGACAGCCGGCTGATGGCGCCGTTGCGCACGCCGGTATCCGACAGGTAGTAGAACAGGCTCGGCCGGTAGTTGGTGTCGTGGAACGGCTTGGACTGCTCCGACAGGTCCCAAAGCGAGAACTGGGTGAAGCCGAAGTAGAGGTTGTCGAACAGGCTTTTCGATGCCGGGTCCTCGCCCTCGAAGATCCGGTACTTGAAGCTGAACTGGAACTTGGCGTTGGCGCCGTCGTGCGCGCCGACGGTGAAGAACATCGGGTCGTAGAACGACAGGCGCGCGCTGTCGCGCAGGTCCGCCGGCACCGGCGCGGTGGCGCTTGCGCTGGTCACAGACGTGATGGGAACCGGGGCCGCCTCCGCGGCTTCGCCAGCAGGCCCCGGCGTCGCGGCTACCGCGGGCGGGGCGGCGGTGGCCGTCTCGCCCGGCTGGGGCAGCCGGTTCAGCGTGACCAGCACCGGCGCGGCGTCAATGCCGGTCGCATCGAGCCGAACCTGGCCGCGTAACTGCGGCGGCAGGGTCGCGGTGTAGCGGATGGCGCGGTGCTCGCCGCGGCGCAGGTTGACCATGGCAGGTCCGGATACCTCGCGCCACAGTACCAGTCGTACCGGCGCCTGCATTTCGCTCGACGCGGTGACTTCCAGCGTATCGGGGATACGGTATCGGCGTGTCGCGCCGTCGGCGCTGACCACCAGTGTCAGCGTCAGCGGCTGGTTGCCGTCGATCAAGCGCGGCGGCTGCAGCAGCGCCACGCCGGCGTGGCCGGCCAGGGGCCAGGCCAGCGCCAGGAACAGGCAGAGGGGGGCGACGGCGCGGCTGGCAGGCAGCGGCCGGCGGGGCAGGGTCAATCGGGACATGATGCAGGGCACCGCGGGCGCGGCTTGAGCGGCGCACGCGGCATCGGGAAATTCGGAACCCGCAAAGCCTACCACGCGGTAGAAATCGGGTTGTGACGAAATGTACGCAGCCGGTCAGCAGCCGGCTGGAGTGGCGCTCAGCGCATCGCGCGCCGGCGCACGCTGTCGACGTACTGGTCGCCGTCCGGTGGCAGGCCGCTGCGCTGTGCCTGCCACAGCATCTCGCCCAGGCACTCCATCACCTGGTGCTGGGCCTCGTGCGGCGAGTCGAGCCGGCGCGCAAGCGCCTCGTAGGCCTCGCGGATGCCGCGCGGCTGATCGACGCAGACCTGCTCGGAGATCGACAGGTGCATCGCCAGGTGCAGGAACGGATTGGTCTGGCCTTGCTCGGGTGTGTAGTCCTGCGTCAGCGCGCCTTCGGTGTCGCGCAGCAGCTCGTGGTACTCGGGATGCTCGCCGATCCAGTCGACGGCAATGACTTCCAGCGGCGTCAGCACGCTGCCCGCGATCTGCTTCTGCCAGGCTTCGCAGAAGAAACGGCGGACTTCTTCTCGTGAGGGATTAAACATGGTGGCGCCATTGTAAACGAGGGGCGTGGCGAGCGCTGGCGCGCCGGCGGCGCCAAGTAGAATGCGGGATCGTCGACTTCGCGCCACCTTCATGACCGCCTCCGCCTCCACCACCGCCCAGGAACAGGCCCGTGCCAAGCTTGCCGGGGTGCTGCTGATCGCGGTGTCGGCCAGCGCCTTCGGCGCCATGGCGATCTTTGCGCGCTTTGCCTATGCGGCCGGTGCCGACGTCTATGGCTTGCTGCTCGTACGCTTCGTGCTGGCAGCGGCGGCGCTGGCGTGGGTAATGCGCACGCGCGGCATCGGCCTGCCGCCGTGGCGGCGAGTGCTGGCGCTGGCGGCGATGGGCGGCATCGGCTACGTCGGCCAATCGTTCTGCTTCTTCAGTGCGCTGAACCATGCGCAGGCCAGCCTGGTCGCGCTGCTGCTGTACCTGTACCCGCTGTTCGTGACGATCTTGGCCGCGGTATTCCTGAAAGAACGGCTGACCACGGCAGCCGTGATCGCGCTGGTGCTGTGCTCGGTGGGAGCCGGGCTGACGGTCGGCGGTGGCGAGGGTTCGCCGCTGGGCATCGCGCTGGGGCTGGCGGCGGCGGTGATCTATTCCGTCTACATCATCGTCGGCGCGCGCGTGACAGCCGGTGTCAACCCGATTGCCACCACCACGGTGATCTGCACCGCGGCCGCGCTGGTCTACGGCGCGGTCGGCTTGCTGCGCCTTGGCGCGGGCGTGCCGCCGCAGTTCCCCGCCAGTGCCGGCGGCTGGCTGGTGCTGGCGGCGATCGCTCTGCTGTCTACGGTGCTGGCGATCCTGACCTTCTTCGCCGGGCTGCAACGGCTCGGCGCGGCGCAGGCTTCGATGCTGTCGACGCTCGAACCGGTGGTCACGGTGCTGCTGGCGGCGTTGCTGCTGGGCGAGCATATCGGCGGCACGCAGGCGCTTGGCGGCGGGCTGATCCTGGCCGGCGTGCTGTGGCTGACGCGGCGCAGCAGCGCGCCGGCGCCAGCCCGCGGCGACATGCAAGAGAATTGAACGGATCGGTCAAAGACGCTGGCGCGGCACATCCTGGCTCTTGGGTAGAATCGCGGCTTCTTACACTTCTTGGATAGGAAAGAGCCGCATGTCCCAGATCGACCAAGCCGCGCTGGCGCAACTGTTCACCGAGGCCCGCACCCACAACGTGTGGCAAGACCGCCACGTGGACGACGCCGTCCTGCACCAGATCTATGACGCGATGAAGTTCGGCCCGACCGCCGCCAACAGCGGACCGGCCCGTATCGTCTTCGTCAAGAGCGCTGCCGAGAAGGCGCGCCTGGTGGAATGCGTGTCCGCCGGCAATGTCGAGAAGACCCGCTCCGCGCCGATCACCGCGATCATCGCCTTCGACAAGGCCTTCCACGACCAGCTTCCGCGCCTGTTCCCGCACGCCGACGCGCGTGCCTGGTATGCCGGCAATGATGAGAAGATTGCCCGCGACGCCTTGATGAACAGCTCGCTGCAAGGCGGCTACTTCATCCTGGCCGCGCGTGCGCTGGGCCTGGATTGCGGTCCGATGGCCGGTTTCGACGCCGACAAGGTCAACGCGGCTTTCTTCCCTGATGGCAAGTGGTCGGTCAACTTCCTGGTCAACCTGGGCTACGGCATCGCCGAGAAGCTGCATCCGCGCCTGCCGCGCCTGTCGTTCGACGAAGCTTGCCGCATCGTCTGAAGACATCGAGTGCCTAAAAAAGGCGACCCATGGGGTCGCTTTGGCTGCTGACAAAGTCAAAGGCTGCGAATGTTGTCTCCCCTCTCCCATTTTTGGCAGAGGGGCGGGGGAGAGGGCAGGAGTTGCCACGAAGTGAGGCGCCACGGTGCTTGCCATGCGCCGGCCCTCTCCCCCAGCCCCTCTCCCGCAAGCGGGAGAGGGGAGCAAACAGTCTGGCATTTTCCCTTTGTCAGCAATCTGGGCGACCCATGGGGTCGCTTTTTTTGTGGTGCGTCGCAACCTCAGGCAGTCCATTCCTGCACGGGGTTGCAGGCGAGGTAACGACCTGGCTCGGCGATGCCGAGCCGGGCGCGGGCCGCGTCAAGCGGTTCGTGCAACAGCATTTCGTAGTCCTCGCCGAGCAGCCACCCGGCGCGGCGCCCCAGCCGGTGGCCTTCAAGCACGGCGCGCGCAAAGGCCAGGCTGCCAGTCACGCGCAGGCTTTTCAGCGACGCGGCGATGGCGATGAATGCCCATCCCTTGCCGCCGGTCTGCGCGTAACTGAACGCCACCAGCGCGGCTTCGCCAAGGCTTTCGTCGGCCCGGTAGCCGGTGAGCACATGCCAGATGTCGTGGATATCGCGGGTACGCCGGCCGAACCACATGTAGGCGTCCTCGATCACGGGCTCCTGGTCGAGGTTGGAGACCTTGGCCAGCCCGTCCGCGCTGTAGCCGGTCTTTTCCAGGAAGGCGCGGTACGCCGCGCCGACCGTGCCCGGGGCGAAGCTCGCGATATAGGCGGGATCGGACAGGCGCTCGGCCAGTTCGATGCGCTGGTAGACCATGCGCCTGCCATCGGGCGTGGACAGCAGGCGGCTGAAGTTGCGCGGCATCGACGGGCCGTTCAGCGCGCGCATGATGCGGAACACCTGCTCGGTGTCGTTGCCGTTCGCCAGCAGCTTGCGCACGGCCCGGAACGCGGTGAAGACATCCTGCTTGTAGGGATTGGAGGCGGTCGGGGTGGTCATGGCAGGGATCCGTGAGTCAGCGTGAGTCAGGCGAACTGCGCCGGGGCGGTGGCCGGGGCATGCAGCGGCGCGGCGGCGTCGCGCACAAAGTCGACGCAGGTGTCGATGGCGGTCACCGGCAGCATATGGCCGCCGTCTACCAGCGTCAGCGTGGCGCCCTGCACCCTGGCAACCAGTGCTTCTCGCCATGCTCGGCAACGTCGAGGATGCGGTCACCGCGGCCGTACAGCACGCTCACCGGTACGCACAGCGAGTCATAGTGCGGCAGCATTGCCGGCAGGCTGCGCGCGGCACCGATCAGGTCTTCGGAAGCAGCGAGGAAGTGGGAGGGCCGCAGCGCCAGCAGGCCGCCACCCCGCGTCGGGAAGTCGAGCGGGAACGGGTCGGGACCGAACACGATATCCATGACTTCTTCACGGCGCCGCTCCGACATCGGCACCACCAGCGTCCAAGCCAGCAGTCGGCGCAACGCGCTCGGCACGGTCATCGCCTGGAATACCGGCGAAATCGTCTTGGGCGGATGGGTGAGCGGCGCGATCAGCGCCAGGCCGCCGACGCGCTCGGGGTGACGGATGGCCAGTGCCAGCGCGATTGCGCCGCCAAGCGAGTGGCCGACCACCAGCGGTTTCTCCAACCCAAGCTGGTCGCACAGCGCCGCGAGCGCATCGGCCTGTGCCGGCAAATCCGCCGCGGTGCCCGCCACGCGCGTCGAGTGGCCCGCGCCGGGGCGGTCGACGGCGATCACGCGGAAGTGGCGGGCGAGCGGTTCGATCATGCCGTAGCCGAAGTTCTCCAGCTGTCCCGACAGCCCGTGCACCAGCAGCACGGCGGGGCCCTGGCCGCGCTCGACCACATGCAGCCGCGCGCCGGGCACGTCCACAAAGCGCCCGCGCGGCGGCATTGCCGCCTCGATGCGCCGGACGGTGCGCAACGTGTACAGCCATAGCGCCGCGCCCAGGACTAAGATCAGCGCGATCAGCAAGCCAATGACGGTCAGGGCGAAGGTCACGATTGCACCTCGCTGGCGGCAACGGCCGGCACAGTATTGGTTTCGGCAGGGCCCTGGCTGTCCCGGTGGGGCCGGCTAACCTGGGTGGCGGAAGACAGGACATCGAACTGCAGCACGCCGTCGGCGATGCGCCCGTGCCGGATTGTCAGCATGTCTTTCAGGTAGTTCTGATAGACGCGCCATGGCTTGCGGTCGCCTTGACGGGGCAGCACGGTGGCGGCGCGTTGCACATAGCCCGAGGTGAAATCCAGGAACGGCGTGGGTTGCATGCCGGCGGGCGCGCGCGGCATTGCCACGCGGTGGCCATGGCGGTCCATATAGCGCAGCAGGCGGCAGACGTACTCGGCGGTGAGGTCGGCCTTGAGCGTCCACGAGGCGTTGGTGTAGCCGAAGGCGAGTACCAGGTTTGGCACGTCGCTCAGCATCATTCCTTTGTACGCGAACGACTCGGCGGGGCGGCGCGGCTCACCGTCGACGCTGACCGCGATGTCGCCCAGCATGTTCAGCTTCAGCCCCGTTGCCATGACCACGATATCCGCGGCGAGCGTCTTGCCGCTGGCCAGCACGATGCCATTTTCGGTGAACTGGTCAATGGTATCGGTCTCCACCGTGGCACGGCCGTCGCGGATCGCGCCGAACAGGTCGCCATCGGGCACCAGGCACAGGCGCTGGTCCCACGGGTTGTAGCGGGGCGTCAGATGCGTCGCGACGTCAAAACCCGGCGCCAGCTGTGCCGCGGCCATGCCGATCAGCCGTTCCCTGGTGCGCTCCGGCCGCCGCCGCGCCAGCTGGAAGAACATCATGCCGAGCAGTACGTTCTTCCAGCGCGTGGCGCCGTAGGCCAGCCGCTCGGGCAGCAGGCGGCGGAGCTTGTGGGCGATCGCGTCCTCGGCGGGGCGCGTCACGATGTAGGTGGGAGAGCGTTGCAGCATGGTGACGTGCGCGGCGCGCTTTGCCATTTCCGGCACCAGCGTCACCGCTGTGGCGCCGCTACCGATCACAACCACGCGCTTGCCGCCGAAGTCGAGCGATTCGTCCCAGAACTGAGGATGCAGGATGTGGCCGCGAAAGCGATCCTCGCCGTCAAACGCCGGGCGGTGGCCTTCGGCATAGCTGTAATAGCCGGCGCAGACATATAGAAAGCGGGCGCGCAGGCGCAGCCGGTCATGGTCCGCCGTGCGCTCGGCTTCCACCGTCCAGCAGCCCGCGGCGCTGTCCCATGCGGCGCTGACGACCTTGTGGCCGAAGCGGATATGCGGCGTGATGCCGGCTTCCTCGGCGGTCTCGCGGATATAGGCGCGGATCGACGGCCCGTCAGCGATGGCCTTGGCGCCGCGCCAGGGCTTGAAGCGGTAGCCCAGCGTGTACATGTCCGAGTCGGAGCGGATGCCGGGGTAGCGGAACAGGTCCCAGGTGCCGCCGATGGCGTCGCGGGCTTCCAGGATGGCGTAGCGCTTGCCGGGGCAGCGCATCTGCAGGTGGCGCGCGGCGCCGATGCCGGACAGGCCGGCGCCTACGATCAAGACATCGAGGACGGCATCATCGGGACGGGGTGCGGTCATGTCGGGCATCCGGGCGAGTGGCGCTTCTGACAACATAGGTTGTCAGAAGCGATATGACAAGGCATCTGACAATAGGGAATGTCATAATGGCGCGCATGACCACCGCGCTCACCCCTGCACGCCGCTACCGCGGCGCCGACGCCGAAGAACGGCGCGCCCAACGCCGAGGCCAGCTGATTGCCGCGGCGGTGCAGGTCTATGGAGAGCGCGGGTACCAGAACGCCACGGTCAAGGCCGTGTGCGAGGCCGCCGGCTTGACCGAGCGCTATTTCTACGAGTCATTCGCCAACAGCGAGGCGCTGCTGCTGGCGTCGTTCCAGGCAGTCACGCACCGCTTGCTGCAGACACTGGCCCGCGCCGGGGAGGCGGCAGGCGGCGACGGCCCCAGGCGGGCGCTGGCGATGCTGCGCGCCTATTTCGGGGCCCTGCAGCGCGAGCCGCGTTCGGCGCGCGTGTTCCTGGTGGAGATCCGCGGCGTCAGCAAGCTGGTCGATGGCGCGCTGGCGGATTCGCTGAGCGAATTTGGCGGCCTCCTGGCGCAAGCGCTGCTGCCGCCGGGGCGGCAACTCGATCCGTTGCTGACCGCGGGCGTGGCGGGCGGGGTCATCCATGTCGCGCTGCGCTGGATCGGACAGGGTTACACGCCCGACGTCGAGGTGGTGGCACGCACGGCGCTGCAACTGGCCATGGTGCTGGCGCGCGAGCCGGACTAAGGTCCGCCGCCAAGGCGCTTACAACTGCGGCGCTTCCGTCTTCTCCTTGAACTCGCACAGCGGCTCGATCACGCAGTGCCAGCATTCCGGCTTGCGCGCCTTGCATACGTAGCGGCCGTGCAGGATCAGCCAGTGGTGCGCATCGTGCAGGAATTCATGCGGCACGCACTTGAGCAGCTCCTGTTCGACCACCTGCACGTTCTTGCCAGGCGCCAGCCCGGTGCGGTTCGCGACCCGGAAGATATGTGTATCCACCGCGATGGTGGGCTCGCCGAAAGCAGTGTTGAGGACCACGTTAGCGGTCTTGCGGCCTACGCCCGGCAGTGCTTCTAACGCGTCGCGGTCGGGCGGCACCTTGCCGCCGTGCCGTTCGACCAGGATGCGGCAGGTTTCGATCACATGCTTGGCCTTGGTCTTGTACAGGCCGATGGTCTTGATGTATTCGCTCAGCCCGGCCTCGCCGAGGTCGAGCATCTGCTGCGGCGTGTGCGCGACCGAGAACAGCCGGCGCGTAGCCTTGTTGACGCCGACATCGGTGGCCTGCGCCGACAGCAGCACGGCAATCAGCAGCTCGAACGGCGAACTGTATTCCAGTTCCGTCACCGGGGCAGGGTTGACTTCGCGCAGCGTCTCGAAAATGGCTCGGCACTTGGCGGCGTTCATTGTTGTTGTTCTGGGTCGGGTTTGGCGTTGGGGCCGACCGCTGGCTCGGTCAGGCCGGCGCGCGCACGGCGCGCTTCGGCGGCATCGATCTGCGCCTGAACGGCGGGCGAGACGTTTTCCGTATTGCGCGGCCGCGCGGCCTGCTGCTTCTGGCGAGCGCGCTCGATGGCGGCCTGGATGATGGCGCGCTTGCGCTCCTGCGCGGCGCGCTCGGCGTCGTCCTGCGGGGCTTCGGCCTGCACCGCGGCCAGCTTGGCCGCGGCCTTGGCAGCCAGGCGCGCGTCGTTTTCCTCGCGCTCGCGCACCAGCCGGGCCTGGCGTGCCAGGTAGCGCGCATGGGCTGCGTCGGCCTGGGCCTGCGACCACGCGTCCCAGCCGGTGCGGTCGCCGGTGACCGGGATCATGGCGATGCAGTCTACCGGGCAGGGCGCCACGCACAGGTCGCAGCCGGTGCACAGCTCGGGAATCACCGTGTGCATCTGCTTGGCGGCGCCGGCAATGGCGTCGACCGGACATGCCTGGATGCAGAGGGTGCATCCGATGCACAGGGTCTCGTCGATCAGCGCGACCGCGCGAGATTGCTCGGTGCCGCGTTCGGGATCGAGCGGGATGGGTTCGACGCCAAGCACCCCGGCCAGCCGGCGCACCCCTTCCGCGCCACCGGGCGGGCAGCGGTTGCAGGCCGCTTCGCCAGCGGCCATGGCCTCGGCGTACGGGCGGCAGCCGTTGAATCCGCATTTGGTGCACTGGGTCTGGGGCAGCAACGCCTCGATGCGGTCGGCGAGGGACTTGACGGCGGGATTCACGACAACAGGCTGGAATTCAGGAGACAAACCGGATCAGGACAGGACTGGACATTTATGGGGCGCATGCGGCGCTGTGCGTGCTTGGCGACATAACTGCGGCCCCACGGACAGCCGGCGGGCCTGCGCCGGCGCACAATAATCCGGCGGAACCGTCGCCGGCGGGCCTCAGCGGCCGGTCGGGCTTCTTCGAGCCCTCGCACCGCAAGGATTATCCCCGATTTCGCCGATGGACAGAAACGGCGATGATGCGCGTCGCGCAGCCGGACTGCCGCATTCCGGCGTGTGCCATAATCCGCGCAACGATCGACCAGCCATTCATGTCAACAGAGACCAAGACCAAACGCGACCCCGAAGGGACGCGCCGACGCATCCTCGCTGCGGCCACCGAGGAATTCGCCAAGGGTGGCCTGGCCGGCGCCCGCGTCGACCAGATTGCCCGGCGCGCGGAAACCAACGAACGCATGCTGTATTACTACTACGGCAGCAAGGAAGGGCTGTTCCTGGCCGTGCTGGAAAAACAGTACGCCGAATTCCGCGCCGCCGAGGAAAGGCTGCACCTGGTCGACGAAGACCCGATCGCCGGTGTGCGCGCGCTGGCCCGTTTTGTCTGGGACTGGTACTACGAGCACCCCGAGTTCATTCGCCTGATCAACAGCGAGAACCTGCACGAAGCCCGCCACCTGAAGAAATCGGCGCAGCTGCAGCAGCTGATCAACCCAGTCGTGGATGTGCTGGCCGACGTGATCCACAGGGGCCAGCAGCAGGGCGTGTTCCGCGACAATATCGACGTGCCCCAGTTCTACCTGACGATCTCGGCGCTGGGCTACTACGTGCTGTCCAACCGCTACACCATCAGCGCGGTGACCGGCCGCGATGTGGCTTCGCAGCACGAGCATGAGCGCTTTGCCGAGCTGCATACCGAGATGCTGCTCTGCTATCTGAAGCGCTCCTGCTGTCCCGAGAGCGCATAGAAAGAAACGCCCGCGATTGCGGGCGTTGTGTTTTCTGCGGCGGGGTTATTTCGATGCGGGCTGGTGATACTTGCGGATGAAATCGCGCAGGTCCGGATAGATATTCTCGCGCCAGCGCCGGCCCGAGAAAATCCCGTAGTGGCCGCAACGCGGCGCGGTCACGTGCTGCTTGCGGTTTGTCGGGATGCCGCTGCACAGGTCGTGCGCGGCGGCGGTCTGGCCCGCGCCTGAGATATCGTCCAATTCGCCCTCGACCGTCATCAGCGCGGTACCCTTGATATCCTGCGGCCGCACCGGCTTGCCATCGATGGCCCAGGTACCGTTGGCCAGGCGGAATTCCTGGAACACTTCGCGGATGGTGTCGAGGTAATACTCGGCGGCCATGTCCAGCACCGCGTTGTACTCGTCGTAGAAGCGCACATGCGCGTCGGCGTCGTCGGCGTCGCCCTCGACCAGGCTCAGGTAATAGTCATAGTGCGATGACAGGTGCCGGTCCGGGTTCATCGCGACGAAGCCGGCATGCTGCAGGAAGCCCGGGTACACGCGGCGGCCGTGGCCGGGATAGTTGGCCGGCACGGTGTAGATCACGTTGTTCTCGAACCACTCGAAGGACTTGTTGGTGGCCAGCGAGTTGACGGCGGTGGGGCTCTTGCGGGCATCGATCGGGCCACCCATCATCGTCATGGTGCGCGGCGTCGTCTCGCCGGCGGAAGCCATCAGCGAGATCGCGGCCAGCACGGGCACGGTCGGCTGGCACACCGAAACCACATGCAGGTTCTCGGCGCCGATATGGCGGATGAATTCCTGGATGTAGTAGATGTAGTCCGACAGGTGGAAGGCGCCGTCTTCAATCGGCACCATGCGCGCGTCGATCCAGTCGGTCACATAGACCTTGTGATCCTGCAGCAGCGTGCGCACGGTGTCGCGCAGCAGCGTGGCGTGGTGGCCCGACAGCGGCGCGCATACCAGCACCACCGGCTCGTCCTTCAGCAGCTTGATGGTTTCCGGGTCGTCGGCATAGCGCTTGAAGCGCAGCAGCTTGCAGAACGGCTTTTCCAGCACGGACTGCTCAACGATGGGGATGTCGCGGCCGTTGGAGCGCACCGACTTGATGTCGAACGACGGTTTTTCGTATTCCTTGCCGAGCCGGTACAGCAGCTCGTAGCCCGCCGCAAGACGGGGGGCGCCGGGTACCAGCGACATCGGGCTGAGGGGGTTGGTGAAAGTCTTGGCGGTCGCCTGGGCCCACGCGGTCAGCGGGTGGAGGAACGAGCGCTGGAACTCATGCAATTGGTAGAGCATGCCGTTTCTGCCTGGTCTTACTTTTGGTCACGTACCACCAAGTACTAATGTACTGACAATACACCTGGGATCGTTGCGGATTATGCCCGTTCTCGAACGACCGTGCTAACGATCTTGCTTTGCAGCATATACCTTAAGGTACTTCCCCATCTGCGGAACACAATAAGGCATTAGCCTGATTTTTGGATGACACCTTCCTATAAGACTGAAAACAAATGCAAAAAGCGGCCGAGGCCGCTTTTTTTCAAGGCGCTATGTGATGCTGGCGCCAGTTGCCATGCGTTGCTGCCCGTTGCCGTGCAGCAACGCCGGCAGCGTTACATCACCGCTGCGATCGCATCGACCACCGCATCGAGGTTGCGGCTGTTCAGCGCCGCCACGCAGATTCGGCCGGTGCCGACGGCGTAGATGCCGTGCTCGTTGCGCAGGCGGTCCACCTGGGCCGAGGTCAGGCCCGAGTACGAGAACATGCCGCGCTGGGCCTTGACGAAGGAGAAGTCGCCCGGCACGCCCTTGGCGGCCAGCTTGTCCACCAGCGCATGGCGCATCAGCTTGATGCGGTCGCGCATCTCGGCCAGCTCTTCTTCCCACATGGCGCGCAGTTCCGGGCTGTTCAGCACGGTGGCAACCACGGTGCCGCCGTGCGTCGGCGGGTTGGAGTAGTTGGTGCGGATCACGCGCTTGACCTGCGACATCACGCGCTGGGCTTCTTCCTTGCCGGTGGTGACGATCGACAGCGCGCCCACGCGCTCGCCGTACAGCGAGAAGCTCTTCGAGAACGAGCTCGATACGAAGAAGGGCAGGCCGGAGTCGGCGAACAGGCGCACGGCGGCACCGTCGGCGTCGATGCCGTCGGCGAAGCCCTGGTAGGCCATGTCCAGGAACGGGATCAGGTTGCGTTCCTTGACCAGTTCCACCACTTGCTTCCACTGCTCGGGCGACAGGTCCACGCCGGTCGGATTGTGGCAGCAGGCGTGCAGCACGACGATGGTGTTGGCCGGGTACGACTTCAGCGATTCCACCATGCCGGCGAAGTTCAGGCCGTGGCTGGCAGCGTCGTAGTACGCGTAGTTGACCACCGGGAAACCGGCGGCCTCGAACAGCGCGCGGTGGTTTTCCCAGCTCGGGTCGCTGATGGCGACCTTGGCGTCCGGGTACAGGCGCTTAGGAAGTCGGCGCCGATCATCAGCGCGCCGGTGCCGCCCAGTGCCTGGGCCGTCACCACGCGGCCTTCGGTGATCAGCGGCGATTCCTTGCCGAACAGCAGCGTCTGCACGGCCTGGTCGTAGGCGGCGATGCCTTCGATCGGCAGGTAGCCGCGCGGGGTGGCGGTGGTCAGACGGGCTTTTTCTGCCTCCTGGACGGCGCGCAGCAGGGGGATTTTCCCTTCGTCGGTGAAGTACACGCCAACGCCCAGGTTGACCTTGGTGGCGCGGGTGTCGGCATTGAAGGCTTCGTTGAGGCCCAGGATCGGGTCACGCGGGGCCATCTCGACGGCAGAAAACAAACTCATTTGGAATCTCGTGGTCGGCAATGAAAGAAAACGGGAAGGCGTAGAATGCTCCGGACTGCGCTGGCGGCTGGCAGGCCCCGTTCCGTTCTGGGCGGAATCGGCCCCACGCCGGTGGGAACGGCCTGAAGCGGCTTGAAGCGGGGGCTGTCAACCCCAAGATTCTAGCGTATCCGCCCGTTTTCCTGAGGTTTTTCCCTAATTTGGCCATCACTTCTTTCGTTACTTCTTTATTACCTCTCCCGCTATTGCGCCCCCTATGTCGAACCTTGCAGAAGCCGCGCCGGCCCTGGACGAAAGCAAATTCGTCACATTTCCCGGCTCCCCGTTCCAGCTGTACCAGCCGTTCGCGCCCGCCGGGGACCAGCCGGAAGCGATCCGCCAGCTGGTGGAAGGGGTGGAGGACGGCCTCTCGTACCAGACACTGCTGGGCGTGACCGGGTCAGGCAAGACCTTCACCATGGCCAACGTGATCGCCCGGATGGGACGGCCGGCGATCGTGTTCGCGCCCAACAAGACGCTGGCGGCCCAGCTATATGCTGAATTCCGCGAGTTCTTCCCGCGCAATGCGGTCGAGTACTTCGTCAGCTACTACGACTACTACCAGCCTGAGGCCTATGTCCCGCAGCGCGACCTGTTCATCGAGAAGGACTCGTCGATCAACGAGCATATCGAGCAGATGCGGCTGTCGGCGACCAAGAGCCTGCTGGAGCGCCGCGACACGGTGATCGTGGCGACGGTCTCGGCGATCTATGGTATCGGCAACCCGAACGAATACCACCAGATGATTCTCACTTTGCGGGCCGGCGACAAGATCAGCCAGCGCGACGTGATTGCGCGCCTGATCGCCATGCAGTACACCCGCAACGAGACCGATTTCCAGCGCGGCACGTTCCGCGTGCGCGGCGACACCATCGATATCTTCCCGGCGGAACACGCCGAGATGGCGGTGCGGCTGGAGATGTTCGACGACGAAGTCGAATCGCTCCAGTTCTTCGATCCGCTGACCGGCCGCGTGAAACAGAAGATCCCGCGCTTCACGGTCTACCCGTCGAGCCACTATGTGACGCCGCGCGAAACCGTGCTGCGCGCGATCGAGGCGATCAAGGACGAGCTGCGCGACCGGCTGGAGTTCTTTCACAAGGAAAACCGGCTGGTCGAAGCGCAGCGGCTGGAGCAGCGTACCCGCTTCGATCTCGAAATGCTCTCCGAGCTGGGCTTCTGCAAGGGCATCGAGAATTATTCGCGCCACCTGTCCGGCGCGCGCCCCGGCGAGCCGCCGCCGACGCTGGTCGACTACCTGCCGTCCGATGCGCTGATGTTCCTGGATGAATCGCACGTGCTGATCGGCCAGCTCAACGGCATGTACAACGGCGACCGCGCGCGCAAGACCACGCTGGTCGAGTACGGCTTCCGGCTGCCGTCGGCGCTGGATAACCGGCCGCTCAAGTTCGACGAGTTCGAGCGCAAGATGCGACAGGTGATGTTCGTCACGGCGACGCCGGCGCAGTTCGAGCAGGAGCATGCCGGGCAGGTGGTGGAGCAGGTGGTGCGCCCGACCGGGCTGGTCGACCCGACCATCGTCGTGCGTCCGGCGACGACGCAGGTGGACGACTTGCTGTCGGAAATCCACGCGCGCGTGGAGGTCAACGAGCGCGTGCTGGTGACCACGCTGACCAAGCGCATGGCCGAGCAGTTGACCGAGTTCCTGTCCGAGAACGGCGTCAAGGTGCGCTACCTGCACTCGGACATCGACACAGTGGAGCGCGTCGAGATCATCCGCGACCTGCGCCTGGGCACCTTCGATGTGCTGGTCGGCATCAACCTGCTGCGCGAGGGCCTGGATATCCCCGAAGTGTCGCTGGTGGCGATCCTGGACGCCGACAAGGAAGGCTTCCTGCGCGCCGAGCGCTCGCTGATCCAGACCATCGGCCGCGCCGCGCGCAACGTCAATGGCACCGCCATCCTGTATGCCGACCGCATGACCGATTCGATGCGGAAGGCCATCAGCGAGACCGAGCGCCGCCGCGCCAAGCAAATGGCCTTCAACGAGGCCAACGGCATCATTCCGCGCGGTGTGGTCAAGCGCATCAAGGACATCATCGACGGCGTCTACAACGCCAGCGATGCCAAGGCCGAGCTGCAGGCCGCGCAGGAGCAGGCGCGCTACGAGGACATGAGCGAGAAGCAGGTGTCCAAGGAAATCAAGCGGCTGGAAAAGCTCATGCTCGACCATGCCCGCAACCTGGAGTTCGAGCAGGCGGCACAGGTGCGCGATCAACTGGCCAAGCTCAAGGCACAGGTGTTCGGCGCCAGCGGCGAGGGCGCGCTCCCGCCGGCGTGAGTCCGGCAGTGGCGCTGGCGCGCGCCGCGGCTGGCCTATAGTGAAAAGCGTCATGACCGTTCGGGCGCAAGGAGCTGCCATGGAACGCCAGTTCGAGTACGGGGGCTATCTGGTCGTAGCCAGCGCGGTGCCCAATGCCGCAGGCGGATTTGCCGGGCAGATGCGCATCGCCGACGCCTTTGGCGAGCCGGCCGGGCCGACCTACGAAGCCATCGCGGGCGATGCGCCAACGCAGGAGGCGGCCGTCGCGCTGGCCGAGGCCGCTGCGATGCGGGCCATCGATGCCGGCGAGGTCAACTAGCCGCCCCCCTGTCCCATTTCCCGAGGAGAACACACAATGACCGAAATCGGCGAGTGGAAGAAGAAGGTCTATGAAACCCACGAGGTGCAGGTCCAGGTCAAGCAACGCTCGCAGAGCGAATGGTCGTACACGGTGCGCGTCTGCCGCCCGGGGACCAATATCCGCGCCGCCGGCACGCTGACCGAGACCTCGTGCATCACCGATCATTTCAAGTCCGCCGAAGCCGCCGCAGTGGCCGGGTTTGCGCATGGCGAGCGCCTGGCCAAACAGCTCGCCTAGGCAGGCCCGCGCCATTGGGTCGGGCCGGCGAGCTTTGGCGTCCGTTCCGGGCAGGCGGTTAGAATTGCGCCTCTCCGAACCACCGGGCAGGCCGGCGGGCAGGGGGCCTTGAGCGCCATGCCGTGGCCGCGCTTGCGCTTTCCCCAGCCCCAGCCCCAGCTGTCGACAGACCAGATGAAGAAATACGCCATCCTGATGTGTTGCATGGGCAACATCTGCCGTTCGCCGACGGCGGAGGGGGTGCTGCGCGCCAAGCTGGCCGCGGCCGGGCTGGAACCACTGGTCGAACTGGACTCGGCCGGCACCCATGAGTACCACCTGGGCCGTGCGCCCGACCTGCGTACCCAGCGCGCCGCGCTGCGTCGTGGCTACGACCTGTCGGCGCTGCGCGCACGAAAGGTCGGCTTGCCTGACTTCGATCGCTTCGACCTGATCCTGGCGATGGACCGCGAGAACCTCGCCGGCCTGACCCGGCTGCATCCCGACACCGGCGACAAGGTGCGCCTGCTGATGAGCTTCGCCACCCGCCATGACGCCGACGAAGTGCCCGATCCGTACTACGGCGAGGGCGACGGCTTCGAGCGCGTGCTCGACTATGTCGAGGACGCCTGCGACGGGCTGATCGCGATGCTTCGCCAGCGTCTGCAAGACCCCGCCGGCTGAGCCGGCACCCGCGCGCACCCTCCCGCGGCGCCGCGGCCGGCGGCCCGATTCCACCAGATTTCCATGCTCCGAACCCTGTTCCGCAAATGGCGCGAATCGCGCAATGCCAGCCTGCAACTCGACGCCGTCCTGGCCGCGGCCGATCCCGAGGCGCCGCTGGCCGAGCGCAACCGCTGGCTGATCGAGCTGGGCTACTGGATACGCCGTGACGGCGGCCTCAGCGCGAACGGCGAGGAGCCCGCCGCTGACCGCAGCCATCCCCAGCACGTACGGCTGCGCTACCTGCTGCAGGTGCTGGAGCGCCACCCCGACTGGGCCGAGCGCTTCGCGCTGACGATGCGCAGCATCGTGCGCGACAACGACCCCACCGGCCTGTTCTGCGACACCGGCGTGTCCCTGCACCCGGGGTTTGTCAGCGAGATGGTGAGCCGGCTGCAGAACCGCTTCCTGCCGCCGCCGCCCAACCGCAGCGACATGGCCGGGTTGTTCGCGCTGGTGTTCGTCGGCGACGAGGACGCTGAGTGGGTGGAGGCGATTGACGACGAACTGGTGGGGCGGCTGTCGCACGTGCTGCAGCAAGGCAGCGAGGCCGTCGGCGGCATGGCCAACTACCGCGCCGCGCTGGGCCAGACGCTGGTGATCAGCATCGCGGTGCTGGTCAGCCAGGTGCGCGCTACCGGGCTGAGCCAGGCGATCCGCTCGCGGCTGCGCGGGCGCGTGGAGGACACGCCGTTTTTCCAGCTGGACGCCGCGATAGAAGCACTGAGAGCGGATGGCCTGCAGCACGGCGACGAAAGCTTCGGCCAGCGCCTGAACTATTTCCGGGCGCTGCTGGATGGCTGCCACGATGCCGCCCGGCAGGTCTACCAGGACCTGGAGGAGAACGGCGTGTCGATCGAGGTGGTGTTCCAGATCGAACGCATGAAGGTGCAACTGCACCGCATCGAGCTGCTGCTGGCGGCCTGGGTCGAGCCCGGCCGTCCCGGCATGCATCCGCACCTGGTGGCGGAGCTGATCCGCTCGACGCAGGCGCGCCGCAGCCTGTCGCACCTGGCGGGCAGCTCGTTCGCGCAACTGGCCCGCAAGGTGGTGGAGCGCTCGGCCGAGACCGGGGAACACTACATCACGCGCGACCGCAAGGAATACGCCGAGCTGGTGCGCGCGGCGGCCGGTGGCGGCCTGATCACGGTCGCCACGGTGTATCTGAAGTTCGTGATCTACGGCCTGCACCTCGACAAGTTCAGCGAAGGCCTGCTGGCCTCGCTCAACTATGCGGGGAGCTTCCTCACCATCCACTTCGCGCACTTCACGCTGGCGACCAAGCAGCCGGCGATGACCGGCCCGGCGCTGGCGCACCGGCTCGACGCGGCGGGGCGCCCGGAAGGGCGCGAGGCCTTTGTCGACGACACCATCGCCATGATCCGCTCCAACGCGGCGGCGATCGTCGGCAACCTGGCGGTGGTGTTCCCGGTGGCGCTGGCCATCCAGTGGCTCGCGCACAAGCTGCTGGGCTCCAACCTGATCACGCCGGCCAAGGCCATCGCCACCATCGAATCGTTCTCGATCCTCGGGCCGACGCCGCTCTACGCGGCTTTTACGGGCGTGCTGCTGTGGCTGTCGAGCCTGATCGCAGGCTGGGCCGACAACTGGTTCGCGCTGCACCGCGTGCATGACGTGATGGCCTACAACCGACGCCTGCACTACGTGCTGGGCGCACGCGGCGCCACGCGCCTGGCGGACTTCTGGAAGAGCAACCTGTCGGGCATCGTCGGCAATGTGTCGCTGGGCTTCCTGCTGGGGCTGGGGCCGGAGATCCTGAGCTTCTTCGGGCCGCATATGGAAGTGCGCCATGTGACGCTGTCGACCGGCTCGGTCGGCACCGCGATCGGCGTGCTGGGGCTGGATGCGCTGCATATGCCGTCGCTGTGGCTGGCGGTGGCCGGGATCGCGCTGATGGGGGTGCTGAACGTTGGCGTCAGCTTTGCGCTAGCCTTCAATATGGCGCTTCGCTCACGCAATTTGCGACGCGTGGACCGCGCCGAACTGAGTGCCGCCGTGCGGCGCCGCATCCTGAAACACCCGCTTTCGCTGGTCATGCCGCCCCGCGCGGCAAGCCCGGAGAGGGCTGCCGGCGAGCGCAGCGCTTGATGCGCTGCGGCAGGGGTAGTTGACTGAATTAGTCGGGTACCTTTATACTTGACGGAAACGATCAAGTATTCGCTTTACCCCCAGAGCCCTGCACCATGAGACTGACCACCAAAGGCCGCTTCGCGGTCACTGCGATGATCGACCTGGCGATGCGCCAGGATCAGGGACCGGTGACGCTCGCCGGCATCAGCCAGCGCCAGAAGATCTCGCTGTCCTACCTGGAACAGCTGTTCGGCAAGCTGCGCCGGCATGAGATCGTCGAAAGCGTGCGCGGTCCGGGCGGTGGCTATAGCCTGGCGCGCAAGGCCGAAGACGTCACGGTGGCGGACATCATCATCGCCGTCGACGAGCCGCTGGACGCCACCCAGTGCGGCGGAAAGGGTAATTGTAACGGAGATGACGGCTCCGGGCGTTGCATGACCCACGAACTGTGGGCAACGCTGAACCAGAAGATGGTCGAGTACCTCGACTCCGTCTCCCTCAAGAACCTGGTCGACCAGCAGCGCGAACGCCAGCCGGCGGTGCTGCACGACATGCGCGAGGAAGCCGCGCAGCCGGCCCCCGCCGCGGGGCGGGGCAAGGCCGACAAGCAGGAAAAGCCGGTCCGGGCGAGGGTGGTGAATTCAGTATTCAGCCTGGCCCAGTCCTGAGCGTCTACCAAGGCACGCGGCAGGCAACGACAGTAATCAGCGATACAGCGGTCCCTAAAAGGCAGTCATAACGATGAGCACCCCACATTTCCCCATCTACATGGATTACTCGGCCACCACGCCGGTGGACCCGCGCGTGGCGGACAAGATGATTCCGTACCTGCGCGAGCAGTTCGGCAACCCCGCCTCGCGCAGCCATGCGTACGGCTGGGACGCGGAGCGCGCGGTGGAAGAAGCGCGTGAGCAGGTTGCCGCACTGGTCGGCGCCGACCCGCGCGAGATCGTGTGGACGTCGGGTGCGACCGAATCGGACAACCTGGCCATCAAGGGTGCCGCGAACTTCTATTCGGGCAAGGGCAAGCACATCATCACCGTGAAGACCGAGCACAAGGCCGTGCTCGACACCACGCGCGAACTGGAGCGCCAGGGCTTCGAGGTGACCTACCTGGACGTGAAGGATAACGGCCTGCTCGACATGGACGTGTTCAAGCAGGCGCTGCGCCCGGACACGATCCTGGTGTCGGTGATGCTGGTCAACAACGAGATCGGCGTGATCCAGGACGTCGAGCAGATCGGCGAGATCTGCCGCGAGAAGGGCATCATCTTCCACTGCGACGCCGCGCAGGCGACCGGCAAGGTGGTAATCGACCTGAACAAGCTGAAGTGCGACCTGATGTCGTTCTCGGCCCACAAGACTTATGGCCCGAAGGGCGTCGGCGCGCTGTACGTGCGCCGCAAGCCGCGCGTGCGCATCGAGGCGCAGATGCATGGCGGCGGCCATGAGCGCGGCATGCGCTCGGGCACGCTGGCCCCGCACCAGATCGTCGGCATGGGCGAAGCCTTCCGCATCGCCCGCGAAGAGATGGCCACGGAAAACGAACGCATCCGCATGCTGCGCGACCGCCTGTGGAATGGCCTGTCGGACATGGAAGAGGTCTACCTGAACGGTGACCTGGAACACCGCGTGCCACACAACCTGAACGTCAGCTTCAACTTCGTCGAAGGCGAGTCGCTGATCATGGCGATCAAGGACGTGGCGGTGTCGTCGGGCTCGGCCTGCACCTCGGCTTCGCTGGAACCGTCGTACGTGCTGCGCGCGCTGGGACGCAACGATGAACTGGCGCACAGCTCGATCCGCTTCACGGTGGGCCGCTTCACCACCGAGCAGGAGATCGACTACACCGTCGAGCTGCTCAAGTCGAAGATCGGCAAGCTGCGCGACTTGTCGCCGCTGTGGGAAATGTTCAAGGACGGCGTCGACCTGAATTCGATCCAGTGGGCCGCGCACTAAGTGCACTGAACGCCTGCAGGATCCAGCAAAAAAACAGAAGACCCCCGTAAAAGATACGCAAGAGGTAAGCAAAATGTCATACAGCACGAAGGTTCTCGACCATTATGAAAACCCCCGCAACGTCGGTTCGTTCGACAAGAACGACGATGCGGTCGGCACCGGCATGGTCGGCGCCCCGGCTTGCGGCGACGTGATGAAGCTGCAGATCAAGGTCAACGAGGCTGGCGTGATCGAAGACGCCAAGTTCAAGACCTATGGTTGCGGCTCGGCCATCGCTTCGTCGTCGCTGGTGACCGAGTGGGTCAAGGGCAAGACCGTTGACCAGGCGCTGGAGATCAAGAACACCCAGATCGCTGAAGAACTGGCCCTGCCGCCGGTGAAGATCCACTGCTCGATCCTGGCTGAAGACGCCATCAAGGCTGCTGTCGAAGACTACAAGAAGAAGCACGGCGCCGAGCAGAAGGCCGCCTGATCCTGTCGATCGACAAGCGAAGCACGAAGGAAGACGCAACGATGATCACGATGACCGAGAAGGCGGCCAAGCACGTCGCCCGCTACCTGGAACGCCGCGGCAAGGGCGTGGGCCTGCGCCTTGGCGTAAAGACCACTGGCTGCTCGGGCCTGGCCTACAAGCTGGAATACGTGGACGAACTGCTGCCGGAAGACGCGGTCTTCGAGTCGCACGGCATCAAGGTCATCGTTGACGCCAAGAGCCTGCCGTATATCGACGGCACCGAACTCGACTATGCGCGCGAAGGGTTGAACGAAGGGTTCCGCTTCAACAACCCCAACGTCAAGGACGAGTGCGGCTGCGGCGAGTCCTTCACGGTCTGAGCAGCATCGCCAACGCCACGGACAGCGTCGGTGGAGCGCAGCATCACCGGGTTCCACCGGGACGAGGAGGGCCATTGGGTGGCCGAACTCGATTGCAGCCATGGCCAGCACGTCCGGCACGATCCGCCGTGGCAGTTGCGGCCGTGGACGCAGAGCGAGCAGGGCCGCGCCGGCATGATCGGCACGCGGGTGAGCTGCCTGAAGTGCGATCGCAACGAACCGCCGGCGGAGTGGGCCCTGGTGCGGGCCAGCCAGCCTGCCGGCCGCTAGCGGCTAACGGCGGCGAATGGACGAAGGGGCGGCGCGGCCGCTCTTTTTTCTTGGGGAAGCAGTTGAAAGACGATTTTTTTGCGTTGTTCGGCCTGCCGGCGCAGTTCGGCGTCGACGAGGCCGCGCTGGATGCAGCCTATCGCACCGTGCAGTCGCAGGCGCACCCGGACCGCTTTGCCAACGCCGGCGATGCCGAGCGACGCGTGGCCATGCAGTGGGCCGCGCATGCCAATGAAGCCTACCGCACGCTGCGCCAGCCGCTGCGGCGCGCGACCTACCTGCTGAAGCTGCGCGGCGTCGACGTGCAGGCGGAGAACAACACCGCCATGTCGCCCGCCTTCCTGATGCAGCAGATGGAGTGGCGCGAAGCGCTGCAGGAAGCGGTGGAAGCGCGTGACGTGGACCGCCTCGATGCGCTGCTGCGCGAGCTGCGCCAGGAAAAGCGCGAGCGCCACGCCGCACTGGGAGCGCTGCTTGACGGCGGCGACAACGAAGCAGCCGGTGGCGCGGTCCGCCAGCTGATGTTTATCGAGAAGATCGAGCACGATACCAGCGAGGCCATCGACCGGCTGGAAGACTGACCGGCACGATTGCCGGGGCCATGACACAATGGCGCCCGGCTTGAAAGCCGCCCGCATGGCGGTTTCCCCTGCCGTACAAGACAGCGAAGAATTACCATGGCACTGCTCCAGATTTCCGAACCCGGCATGTCGCCGGCGCCCCACCAACGCCGCCTGGCCGTCGGTATCGACCTCGGCACCACCAACTCGCTGGTGGCCGCGGTACGCAGCAGCATCCCCGAAGTGCTGGGCGACGAGCGCGGCCGCGCGCTGCTGCCTTCGGTCGTGCGCTACCTGCCTGACCGCACCGCGCATATCGGCTACCGGGCCCAGGACGAAGCGGTGCGCGATCCCAAGAACACCATCGTCTCGGTCAAGCGCTTCATGGGCCGCGGCCTGCGCGACGTGGCCAATATCGAGCACAGCCCGTACGATTTTGTCGATGCGCCGGGCATGCTGCAGATCAAGACCGCCGCCGGCGTGAAAAGCCCGGTGGAAATCTCGGCCGAGATCCTGGCCACGCTGCGCCAGCGTGCCGAAGACACGCTGGGCGACGACCTTGTCGGCGCGGTCATCACCGTACCGGCATATTTCGATGAAGCACAGCGCCAGGCGACCAAGGACGCTGCGCGCCTGGCCGGCCTGGAAGTGCTGCGCCTGCTGAACGAGCCGACCGCCGCGGCCATTGCCTATGGCCTCGACAACGCCGCCGAAGGCGTCTACGCGGTCTATGACCTGGGCGGCGGCACCTTCGATATCTCGGTGCTCAAGCTCACGCGCGGCGTGTTCGAGGTGTTGGCCACCGGCGGCGATTCCGCGCTGGGCGGCGATGACTTCGACCAGCGCCTGCTGTGCTGGATCGTCGAGCAGGCCAGCCTGCAGCCGCTGTCGGCGCAGGACATGCGCCTGTTGATGGTGCGCGCGCGTGCCGCCAAGGAAGCCCTGTCGGAAGCGGACAGCACGGTGATCGATGCCGTGCTTGAATCCGGCGAGATCGTCCACCTGACGCTGACTGACGAGACGTTCGAACAGATCACCGCGCATCTGGTGCAGAAGACGCTGGCGCCGGTGCGCAAGGCGCTGCGCGACGCCGGCGTGACGCCCGACGACGTCAAGGGCGTGGTGCTGGTCGGCGGCGCCACGCGCATGCCATCGATCCGCAAGGCGGTGGGTGATTACTTTGGCCAGACCCCGCTGACCAACCTCGACCCCGACCGCGTGGTGGCGCTGGGCGCCGCGATGCAGGCCAACCTGCTGGCCGGCAACCATGCGCCGGGTGAAGACTGGCTATTGCTTGACGTGATCCCGCTGTCGCTGGGCGTCGAGACCATGGGCGGCCTGGTCGAGAAGATCATCCCGCGCAACAGCACTATCCCGGTGGCGCGCGCGCAGGAATTCACCACCTTCAAGGACGGCCAGACCGCGATGGCGATCCACGTGCTGCAGGGCGAGCGCGAGCTGGCCAGCGATTGCCGCTCGCTGGCGCGCTTCGAGCTGCGCGGCATCCCGCCGATGGTGGCGGGCGCGGCGCGCATCCGCGTGACCTACCAGGTCGACGCGGACGGCCTGCTGTCGGTGACCGCGCGCGAGACGCATTCGGGCGTGGAGGCCTCGGTGACGGTCAAGCCGTCGTACGGGCTGGCTGACGACGATATCGCGCGCATGCTGCAGGACAGCTTCCGTGAAGCCGAGCACGACATGAAGAGCCGCGCGCTGGCCGAAGAACGTGTCGAGGCCGACCGCCTGGTCGAGGCCACCGAGCGTGCGCTGGAGGTCGATGGCGACCTGTTGTTGGCCGAAGAGCGCGCACAGGTCGAAGCGCTGATCGCCGGCGTGCGCGAGATCGCCAAGGGTGAAGACCACCTGGCGATCCGCGCCACGGTCGAAAAACTGTCGCACGGCACCGATGAATTCGCCGCCCGCCGCATGGACCGCTCGATCAAGAGTGCACTGGCCGGACGCAAGGTACAGGAACTGGGCTGATCACCGCGCCTGCACCGCACTACAGAACCCCAGGAAACGACATGCCACAGATCATTGTTTTGCCCCACGTCGAATACTGCCCGGAAGGGAAGGTCATCGAGGCCGAGAAGGGCGTCAGCGTCCTCGATTCCCTGCTTTCCCACGGTATCGATCTCGAGCACGCGTGCGAGAAATCCTGTGCCTGCACCACTTGCCATGTGATCGTGCGCGAAGGCTTCGACTCGCTCAACGAGGCTGAAGAGAAGGAAGAGGACCTGCTCGACAAAGCCTGGGGCCTGGAGCCGAATTCGCGCTTGTCCTGCCAGGCCATCGTCGATGAGGACGACCTGACTGTCGAGATCCCCAAGTACACCATCAACCACGCCAAGGAAGGCCACTGAGCCGCCGGCACAGATCTCAGCGGAGAACGAACCCATGAAGTGGACCGATACCTACGATATCGCCGCCGCGCTGTACGACAAATATCCTGACGTCGACCCGGCCGGCGTGCGCTTTACCGAGCTGCGCAGCTGGGTACTGCAGCTCGACGGCTTCGCCGACGATCCGGCGCGCTCGGGCGAGAAGATCCTGGAAGCGATCCAGCAAGCGTGGATCCAGGAAGCGGAATAAGCTTTTGGTATCGGGATGAAGCAGAAAGGCCGGCGTAATCGCCGGCCTTATGCATTGGTGCTGCCGAGCGTGGAACTCAACCTCGCACCAGCGCACCGTTCTCCATATGCACGCGCTCGCCGACCTGCACCGCGGGATCCTGTTCATAGGTGAAGGTGCGGTGGCTCCCGTCATCCATGCGGACGCGCACTTCATAGTGCGTGTCCTTGCTCACGGCCTTCTCGATCTGGTTGCCTGCGACGCCGCCGCCTACCGCACCGACAACGGTGCCGACGATACGGCCATTGCCCTTGCCGACCTGGTTGCCAAGCAGGCCGCCGACCACGGCGCCGCCCAGCGCGCCCAAGCCGCTGGTGTTGGGCTTCTGGGTCTGAATCGGCGTGACGGCGACGATACGGCCGGCATACGGGCTGCCCTTGGCGGCCGGGCGCTCGGTGTCGGCGCGCTGGCTGGCACGGGGCTCGCTGTCGCGCTGGGCGGCCTGGCGTGCGGGAGCGGTACGCGGCGCCGCTTGCGTCGGCTGCGAAGAGGCGGTGTTCTGGCGCGATTGCGCCGGCTGGCCGTCGTCATAGACCGGCGGGCGCGTCGTACTGCCCGGCGGTGGTGCAGTCTGCGCAGTCTGCGTGGTGACAGGCAGCGGCCCTTGCGGCGACTGTGCCCCTTGCTGGCTTTGCTGCGCCTGCAGGTCAGGGTTGGCCTTGCTGATTGGCAGCACGCCGGTGACCGCGGCTACGGCGGTCAGGCTGGCAATGACCACGGCCACGGCTGCCGCCCCGATCAGCGGATGCAGCCGGCGCTGTGGCGGCAGCGGGGCGGGGGTGTGGTCGTGCGAAGTGGCTTGGCTCTGCATTGTGGCTCCGGTGCGGCGAGGGCCGCGATGGGATGGAACCAGTTTGGCGGAAGCGCGGGGCGTTTTCCGTTTGTTTTTGTAAATATATGTAGGCGGAAAAGGCCTTTTGTATCAATGGGTTGGGGGCGGCTTGGCGCGGCGGAGAAGCGATGCTGTAACAGACAGTGTCCCAATGCGGCGTAATTTGGTCTACCGCTTGTCTGCTCCCTCTCCCGCTTGCGGGAGAGGGTTGGGGAGAGGGCGGGAGCGTCCACGAAGTGAACGGCTGTCGTGCTTGCCACACGCCTGCCCTCTCCCCCGGCCCCTCTCCCGCAAGCAGGAGAGGGGAGCAAACCGGCGGCGTCGATACGGGCCGTCGGTTTGCAGTACTGTCGACTCAGTCTTCCTTGCGCAGGTGCGGGAACAGGATGACGTCACGGATATTGGGGCTATCCGTCAGCAGCATCACCAGGCGGTCGATGCCGATCCCGCAGCCGCCCGTCGGGGGCATGCCGTATTCCAGTGCGCGGATGTAGTCGGCGTCGAAATACATCGCTTCTTCATCGCCCGCATCCTTCTGCTCGACCTGCTTGCGGAAGCGGTCGGCCTGGTCTTCGGCGTCGTTCAGCTCGGAGAAGCCGTTGGCGATCTCGCGGCCGGTGATGAACAGCTCGAAACGCTCGGTGATGCCCGGTACCGTGTCCGAAGCGCGCGCCAGCGGCGAGACTTCGACCGGGTAGTCGACGATAAAGGTCGGCTCCCACAGCTGGCTCTCGGCGGTTTCCTCGAACAGCACCAGTTGCAGCGTGCCCAGCCCGGCATTGAGGAATTGCGGCGCGTTGGTGTTGACGCCGAACTTCTTCAGCTCAACTCGCAGGAACTCCGCATCCGCCAATTGCGCGTCGGTGTACTGCGGCGCGAACTTCTGGATCGCCTGGCAGATGGTCAGGCGATGGAACGGCTTGGACAGGTCCAGCTCGCGGTCCTGGTACGTGAGCGCGGCGCTGCCGCGCGCGTCGATCGCGGCCTTGCGAATCAGGTCTTCGGTGAAGTCCATCAGCCAGCGGTAGTCCGTGTAGGCCGCGTAGAACTCCATCATGGTGAACTCGGGGTTGTGGCGCGGGCTCACCCCCTCGTTGCGGAAGTTGCGGTTGATCTCGAACACGCGCTCGAAGCCGCCGACGACCAGGCGCTTCAGATACAGCTCAGGCGCGATGCGCAGGAACATCTGCATGTCCAGCGCGTTGTGGTGCGTGATGAAGGGCTTGGCCGCGGCGCCGCCCGGGATCGGGTGCAGCATCGGCGTTTCCACTTCCATGAAGCCGGCGTCAGCCATATGGCGGCGCAGCGACGAAATCGCGTTGGTGCGGGCGCGGAAGGTGTTGCGCGTTTCCGGCGACACGATCAGGTCGACATAGCGCTGGCGGTACTTCATTTCCTGGTCGGCCAGGCCGTGGAACTTGTCCGGCAGCGGGCGCAGCGACTTGGAGAGCAGGCGCAGCTCGCGCACCTGCACCGACAGCTCGCCCTTGTTGGTGCGGAACAGCTCGCCGCGGGCGCTGATGATGTCGCCCAGGTCCCAGTGCTTGAAGGCCGCGTAGACCTCTTCGCCGACCTTGTCGCGCGTGATGTAGAACTGGATCTGGCCGCTGCCGTCCTGCACGGTGGCGAAGCTGGCCTTGCCCATCACGCGCTTGAGCATCATGCGGCCGGCGATCGAGACTTCGACCGGGCTGGCTTCGAGCCCGGCCTGGTCGGTCTCGCCATACTGCGCGTGCAGCGCGGCGGCCTGGTGGGTGGGACGGAAATCGTTGGGAAAGGCCACGCCTTGCTGGCGCAGCGCGGCCAGTTTCTCGCGCCGCTCCGCGATGATCTTGTTCTCGTCGACGGCGGGCGTGTCTGTGGCGGCGGTGGCTTGCGACTTGGCCTGAGCGTGGTTCGGTTCGGTCATGATGTCTTGTAGCGTCGCACGCGGCGGGCCGCATGCGGGTTCAGTATGGCTTCAGTAATTGCGGAGGTCGTCCAGCTCGGTGCTGCCGAAATCCGGGCGGTGCAGGTAGGCGACGATGCGGCCCGCGGTTTCCTCGGCGGAGGCGAGCTGCTCGTTCGCCTTCAGGTCGCGGAAGCGCTGCACCTGGGCAAAGTCGGCATTGCGGATCACCGCCTGCATGCCGGTATCGATCACACCCGGGGCCAGCGCCACCGCGCGCACCGTGCGCGGTGCGGGCGCTTGCGCGTACTCGGCATTGACCGAGCGCATGAACATGTCCAGGCCCGCCTTGCTGGCGCAGTAGGCGCTCCAGCCCTCGACCGGGCGGCGCGCCGCGCCGGAAGAGATCGCCAGCACCTTGCGCGGGCAGTCGTACTTCTCGGTGCGCTCCAGGAAGGCCGCGGTCATCGTCATCGGCGCCGCCAGGTTGGTCAGCAAGTGCGGCACCAGCGAGCTTTCCTGCAGGCGCGAGACCGGGACGATCGGCTCGACCACGCCCGCGTTCAGGATCAGCGTGGCACTGGCCGGCGGCTGGTCGAGCGTGTCGATCACGCTGGCCAGCCAGCTGGCGGCAGGACCGGCCTGCGACAAATCCTGCAGGTGCCAGGCCACCGGCACGCCGCTCATGGTGGCGATGCGCTCCAGCTCGTTGTTGCGGCTGCGCGCCACACAGATCAGGCGGTTGCCCGGCACGAGCAGGGCGTTGGTCAATGCCGCGCCCAGCCCGCGCGAGGCGCCGGTGATGATGTAGAGGTGATTGGCTTCGCTCATGGTGCCCCGGTCGAAGATGTCGCCCTGCCGCCGTGCCACTGTGGCGCGGGCGGCGGTACAGCGTTGGATGGATTGCTGCGCCGCCGCCGGCCGCGCCGGCAGGGCGGACGGCGGGTACTGCTTTACAGTCCCTGCTTGAGGCTGGCCTCGATGAACGGATCCAGGTCGCCGTCCAGCACCTTCTGGGTGTTGGACATTTCCACGTTGGTGCGCAGATCCTTGATGCGGCTCTGGTCCAGCACGTAGGAGCGGATCTGGTGGCCCCAGCCCACGTCGGTCTTGCCGGCTTCCAGCTTGTCGGCCTCGGCCTGGCGCTTGCGCATCTCATGCTCGTACAGGCGCGATTTCAGCATCGACATGGCCTCGGCACGGTTGCGGTGCTGCGAGCGGTCGTTCTGGCACTGCACCACGATGCCGGTCGGGATGTGCGTAATCCGCACCGCCGAATCGGTCTTGTTGATGTGCTGGCCGCCGGCGCCCGAGGCGCGGTACGTGTCCACGCGCAGGTCGGCCGGGTTGACTTCCACTTCGAACGAGTCATCCACCTCGGGGTAGACAAACACCGACGAGAACGAGGTATGGCGCCCGCCCGACGAATCGAACGGCGACTTGCGCACCAGGCGGTGCACGCCGGTTTCCGTACGCAGGTAGCCAAAGGCGTACTCGCCCTCGATCTTGATGGTCGCGCTCTTGATGCCGGCCACGTCGCCTTCGGACTCTTCCAGCACCTCGGCCTTAAAGCCCTTGCGCTCGCAGTACTTCAGGTACTGGCGCAGCAGCATCGAGGCCCAGTCGCACGCTTCGGTGCCGCCGGCGCCGGCCTGGATGTCGATAAAGGCGTTGGCCTGGTCCATCTCGCCGGAGAACATGCGGCGGAATTCCATGCCCGCCACGATCTCCTCGAAGCCCTCGACGTCGGTTTCGATCGATTCGAGGGTCTCGTCGTCGCCTTCTTCCTTGGCGAGTTCGAACAGCTCCTCGGCGCCGCTAAGGTCGTCCGTGAGCTTGCCCAGCACGCCTACGACGCCCTCGAGGGCCTTCTTTTCCTTGCCGAGATCCTGGGCGCGCTTGGGGTTGTTCCAGACGTCCGGGTCTTCCAGCAGGCCGTTGACTTCGTCCAGCCTTCCTACTTTGACATCGTAGTCAAAGATACCCCCGTAGATCTTCCGTCCGGGAACGGAGATCGGAGATGGCACCGGAGATGGCGTTGAGGCGTTCTGCTTCCATGATGTTCCTGCGCTTCGAAAACCTTGAATTATAGCGGATTGGTGCCCGGGATCGGGCGCGGATTCGGGGATTGCGGCTGCCCCCGGACCGGCGCGCGGCGAACGGAAAGGACGCGCGCTGGTCTATCCGGCGGTGCCGGGCAGCGCACGCGGCGATAATACGCATTCGCAAGCCGCCCCCGGCATGAAGACAAACAGGGACGCATGACGAAAACCAGACATGACATCGAGCCAGGCCGGCGCCGCGCGCTGGGCCTGTTGCTGGCCGCCACTGCCACCGCGGTCGCGGCCGGCTGCGGCACCACCGGCGGCCCCGTGCCGGATGGCTATTACCGCGTGGAACGCGGCGATACGCTCTATTCGATCGCCCGCAAGCACGGCCGCACCGTGCGCGACCTGACCCGCTGGAATAGCGATATCACCAGCCCCAGCCAGATCGAAGTGGGCCAGCTGATCCGCGTGCGGCCGCCTGGCGGCGCTGCCGGTGCCGCTGCCTCCACCGGCACCGGCCAGGCCGTCACCGATACCCCACGTGTCGACAGCGGTGCGGGTGCGTCAAAGCAGCCGCCCGCCAGCAGCATCCGCCTGCAATGGCCCGCCGACGGCCGCGTTACCGCGCGATACTCGCCGCCCGCCAGCAAGGGCCTGAGCATTGCCGTGCCGGCCAACGGCACGGTGCGCGCCGCCGCGTCTGGTCGGGCTATCCATGTGGGCAACCTGCGCGGCTACGGCATGCTGGTGATCGTCAAGCACAACGACGACTGGCTGACCGTCTACGGCAACCTGGACCAGCCGCTGGTCAGCGAGGGCGCCACGGTCTCGGCCGGGCAGGACGTGGGCCGCATGGGCGCCAATGCCAGCGAGCTGCACTTCGAGGTGCGCGCCAACGGCAAGCCGGTCGACCCGGCGGCCTACCTGCCTGCGCGCGGCTAGGGCCGGGGCGATGCCCCGGCTGCCGCGCTATTGCGCGTGCTCGATGACCAGCTGCACGCGCGTGACGCCGTTGAACGTGTTGTTGTCGAGCCGGTAGGCTACCTGCGCGCTGGCGCCGAGCGAATCGGCGTGGTTGAACCAGATCGCATCGAAGCGCTGGCTGCCGCGCCCCAGCTGCAGCTTCAGGTGCTTGCCCTTGAGCACGCTCTGGCGCAGCACGTCGAACTCGCCGCAGAAGGTTGGTGCCGGGAAGCCCTGGCCCCACACCTGCTGCTCCAGCAGGGTGACGAATTCGGGACTGAAGCAGTGGTCCTCGATATCGCCGTCGGTCTCGATCACGCGCGCGAGCTGGTCGTCGGTCAGCCACTCCTTGCCGACCGCTTCGAAGGCTTCCTGGAACTCGGCAAAGCGCTCGGCGCGCACGGTCAGGCCGGCCGCCATGGCGTGGCCGCCGAACTTGACCATCATGCCGGGGCAGCGCTTGGACACCAGGTCGAGGGCGTCGCGCAGGTGGAAGCCCGGGATCGAGCGGCCCGAGCCCTTGATGGTGGTTTCGTCGCCGGGCGCGAAGGTGATGGTGGGGCGGTGGAACTTGTCTTTCAGGCGCGACGCGACGATGCCGATCACCCCCTGGTGCCAGGTGTCGTTGAACACGCTGACGGTAAAGCGCGACGACGGATCCGGGCCAGCCAGGCCGGCCAGGCCCGTCAGGCCCGTCAGGCCAGTCAGGCCAGCAATAGGCTGCTCCAGGATCTGCAGGGCCTCCTGCTGCATGCCTGCCTCGATATCGCGCCGCTCGCGATTCATGCCGTCCAGTTCCTGCGCGATTTCCCAGGCGCGGTTGGCATCGTCGGTCAGCAGGCACTCGATGCCCAGCGACATGTCCGCCAGCCTGCCTGCCGCGTTCAAGCGCGGGCCCAGCCCGAAGCCGAGGTCGAAGGTATTGGCGCGCGACGCCTCGCGGCCCGCGGCGCGGAACAGGGCAGCCACGCCCGGCTGCATGCGTCCCGCGCGCATCCGCCGCAGGCCCTGCGCCACCAGGATGCGGTTGTTGGTGTCGAGCTTGACCACGTCGGCGACGGTGCCCAGCGCCACCAGGTCAAGCAGCGTCTGCAGCGGCGGCTGGGTGGCCTGGGTGTAGACGCCGCGCTGGCGCAGCTCGGCGCGCAGCGCCAGCAGCACGTAGAACATCACGCCTACGCCAGCCAGGTTCTTGCTCGGGAATTCGCAGCCCGGCTGGTTCGGGTTGACGATCACCGCCGCGTCGGGCAGTTCGGCGCCCGGCAGGTGGTGGTCGGTCACCACCACGTCGATCCCCAGCGCATTGGCCGCGGCCACGCCGTCGACGCTGGCAATGCCGTTGTCGACGGTGACGATCACGTCCGGCTGTTGCCTGGCCGCCAGCGTCACGATCTCCGGGGTCAGGCCGTAGCCGTACTCGAAGCGGTTGGGAACGATGTACTCGACCCGCGCGCCCAGCATGCGCAGCCCCCGCACCCCGACCGCGCAGGCGGTGGCGCCGTCGCAGTCATAGTCGGCGACGATCAGCAGGCGCTTGCCGGCGGCGATGGCGTCGGCGAGGTAGGCGGCGGCATGGCCGATGCCTTTCATGGCGCCCGGTGGCACTAGTTCAGGCAGGTCGGTCGCCAGCTCGGCGGTGCGGGCCACGCCGCGCGCGGCCAGGATGCGGGCCAGCGTGGGATGCAGGCCGGCGGCGGCCAGCGTAGTGACGTGTTCGGGGGCGTAGGTGCGGATGGCGATCCGGGTCATGGCGGGGCGTTCTTGTTTTGCGTTCGAGGGCGACGGTGCGCGATGTTGGGCGACGTTGGGCGATATTCAGGCGGCAAAGGCGAGGTCGGACAGCAGCGCGCGCCAGTCGCCGCGCTGGCCCATGCCGCGCCAGAACTTGCGCAGGTCGGCGCGGGTCACGGTGAACTCGGCAAAGTGGTTCTCGCCGCCCAGCACCAGCGTCACGCCGCCGATACCGCCAGCAGCGAGCGCCTCCAGCGCAGGCGCGAACCAGTCGGCATCGAGCGCATGCATGCGCTCGATCCACAGGCCCCAGTCCTCCGTGATATGGGCTTCGGTGGCAAGTTCCAGCATCGCCAGCACCGATCCGTCCGGCGCGTCCACCCCGGCCAGTCCCGCGGGCACTGGGCGTACGCCGCTGCCGGCGGCCAGCGCCAGCCCGGCCAGGAACGGGTCGTCGCTCAGTACCGTGTCGGCCAGGCGCGGCACGGTCTGCAGCGCGCCGCCGCCATACAGCCAGACCGAGTTCACCGGCAACTCGCCGCGCCCCTCGCGGGCCTGGTTGACCGGGTGGTCGAACCAGGTCATCTGGATCTCGTTCTGTATCCGGCGCCAGTCGCGCGCGCGCGCGCCAGCCTGCATCCAGATATCGATGTTGCGCCCGGCCGCGCGCAGCGGCGTGGTCGCTTCCAGCGGGCCGAATACGGACTCGGGAAGGTACCAGCGCACAGGGCAGGGCGTCTCCAGCGCGATACCGGATTCCTTCAGCAGCGGATCGATGGCTGCGTGCAGCGCGGCCGCCTCATCCGGCCGGATGGCGAGATGCGCCGGCGGCATCAGCACCAGGTGGTCGCGCGCCGCGTGGATATGCACAGGCTGCAGGCAGGCCCACGGTTGGCCGTCCGGCGCCGGGGCGGCTGCGCTGCTGTCGGCCAGCCTCATATAAGGCGCCGACGGCACCCGGCCGGTGTCCAGCCCCGTCTTGCCAGCCAGCCAGCGCTCCTGCGGCAGGCTGCGCAGGAACGGATCGTCATGCCGTTCGCGCGGGCCGGGCGTGGCCCGCGTCAGCAACTTTCCGAGCGCGGGCAGCTCCAACTGCCGCAGCAGCGCGCCGGGAATGACGTCGTCGCGGCCGTCGTCGCCGGCGCCCGGCGGGACGGAAAAGGGCACAATCAGGGTCAGGTGCGTCATCATGGTGGCGAGATTGTAAACTTCCGGCTGGCCGATGCCAGTCCCGCGCCGCTCCCGAGTATGGTGGACGGCGCCTGCCACGGCTCGCATGAGTGCCGCCGGCGTCCCTCGCAAGGGCCGCGGCGATTTCCCGAAACAACAGGAATCCTCTTGAACTTTCCCTACGAATGGCAGATCGGCTGGCGATACACCCGCGCAAGCAAGCGCGCCAGCCGCAACACCTTCATTTCGTTCATCTCGATGATCTCGATGTTTGGGATCGCCCTGGGCGTGGCCGCGCTGATCGTGGTGCTGTCGGTGATGAACGGCTTTCAGAAAGAGGTGCGCGACCGCATGCTGTCGGTGCTGTCGCATATCGAGGTCATCGGCCCGTCGTCGCTGCCCGATTGGCAGCACACCGCGGCCGAGGCGATGCAGAACAAGGAAGTGGTCGGCGCCGCGCCCTATGTGGCGGCGCAGGCCATGCTGACCCGCGACGATGCCGTGCGCGGCGTGCTGCTGCGCGGCGTCGAGCCGTCGCAGGAGCCCAAGGTCTCGGATATCGGCAGCCAGTTCAAGGCCGGCAGCATGAATGCGCTGGCGCCGGGCGAATTCGGCATTGCGCTGGGCAATGAGCTGGCCAATGCCATGGGCGTGCAGGTCGGCGACAAGGTCACGCTGCTGGCGCCACAGGGCACCATCACGCCAGCCGGCGTGCTGCCGCGGCTCAAGCAGTTCACCGTGACCGGCATCTTCTCGTCGGGCCACTTTGAATTCGACAGCGCGCTGGCATTGGTCAACATGCACGATGCCGAGACCCTGTTCCGCCTGAGCGGCCCTACCGGCGTGCGGCTGAAACTGCAGGACATGCAGCGCGCGCCGCAGGTGGCGCAGCAGCTTGCCGGCACCATGTCGGGCGAGCTTTACCTGCGCGACTGGTCCAAGCAGAACCGCAACTGGTTCGCCGCGGTGCAGACCGAGAAGCGCATGATGTTCATCATCCTGACGCTGATCATCGCGGTGGCGGCATTCAACCTGGTGTCGACGCTGGTGATGACCGTGACCGACAAGCAGGCCGATATCGCCATCCTGCGCACCATGGGCGCGCAGCCTCGCTCGATCATGAAGATATTTATCGTGCAGGGCATCGCCATCGGCTTTATCGGGACCATCCTGGGCGTGGCCGGCGGAACGCTGATCGCAACCAATATCGACGTGATCGTGCCGTTTATCGAGCGCGTGCTCAGCGTGCAGTTCCTGCCGCGCGACATCTATTTCATCAGTGAATTGCCTTCGGACCCCCGCGTGAACGACATCGTCACCATCGGCATCATTTCCTTCGTGCTGGCCACGCTGGCCACGCTCTATCCCAGCTGGCGTGCCGCCCGCGTCAATCCCGCGGAGGCGCTGCGCTATGAGTGAAGCCGTGCTGCAAGCGGATACCGCCCCCAACGCGGCGGGCCAGCCGGGCAGCGGTTCGCCGGTGCTGGTGGCGGAGGGCCTGACCAAGCGTTTCCGCCAGGGCGGACTCGATGTCGAAGTGCTGCGCGGCGTGGACGTGTGCGTTAATGCCGGCGAGAAGGTCGCCATCGTCGGGGCGTCCGGCTCGGGCAAGAGCACTCTGCTGCATGTGCTGGGCGGGCTCGACAATCCCGACTCGGGCCGCGTTGCGCTGCTCGGCAAGCCGTTCACGGCGTTGCGCGAGCGCGAGCGCAATGTGGTGCGCAACCGCTCGCTGGGCTTTGTCTACCAGTTCCATCACCTGCTGCCGGAATTCACCGCGCTCGACAACGTGGCGATGCCGATGCGTATTCGCGGCATGACACAGCACGATGCGCGCGGCACCGCGCAGGCGATGCTGGAACGCGTGGGGCTGGGCGGACGCTCAAAGCACCGGCCTGGCGAACTGTCCGGCGGCGAGCGGCAACGTGTGGCGATCGCGCGCGCGCTGGTGGGGCAGCCGGCCTGCGTGCTGGCCGACGAACCGACCGGCAACCTCGACGACCATACCGCCGGCGGCGTCTACGATCTGATGCTCGAACTGTCGCGCACGCTTGGCACCAGTTTCGTCATCGTCACCCACGACCTCGATCTGGCGGGCCGTTGCGACCGCGTGCTGCGCCTGCGCGACGGCCACCTGCACCTGGAACGCTGAGCCCGGCATTGCACCATGTGGATCGACACCCACTGCCATCTCGACGCGCGCGAGTTCGACGCTGACCGGCGCCAGGTCGCCGACGCGGCCGAGGCCGCCGGCGTACGCGGCATCGTCGTGCCGGCGGTGGCGGTGTGGAATTTCGAGGCGGTGCGCACGCTGGCGCACGAGGACTCGCGCTGTGTCTACGCACTCGGCATCCATCCGCTCTGTTCGCCCGGTACAGGGCAGGCCGATATCGATGCGCTCCGGCGCGAGGTCGCGGCCAGCATGGGCGATCCTCGCTTCGTCGGCATCGGCGAGATCGGGCTCGACTTCTTTGTCGCCGGTCTCGATGGTAGTCACCAGACCTGGCTCTATGCCGAGCAGCTGAAGATCGCACGCGAATTCGACCTGCCGGTGCTGCTGCATGTGCGCAAGTCGCAGGACCAGGTCGGCGCTCAGTTGCGCAAGCTGGGCGTGAAGCGCGGCATTGCCCATGCGTTCAACGGCAGCCATGAGCAGGCGCGGCGCTTTGTCGAGCAAGGTTTCAAGCTCGGCTTCGGCGGCAACCTGACCTTCAGCCGCGCGCGCCAGATCCGCCGGCTGGCTGCGGACATGCCGCTGGAGGCGCTGGTGCTGGAAACCGACGCGCCCGATATCGCACCGGCGTGGCATTCCGATGACCAGTTCGGCGAGCAGCACAAGGTGCGCAATACCCCCGCCGAAGTCGCCGGCGTGGCGCGCGTGCTAGGCGAACTGCGCGGCCTGGATGCCGCGTCGCTGGCGCAGGCCACCTGGCGCAACGCCGTCGAGGCACTGCCGCGGCTGGCGGCCTTCGCCGAATCCATGGCACCGGCCGGACACACAACTTCCACGACATCCTGACAACCTGACAAGCTTTCCGCTGCGTCGCGCGGTTACAACTCTGGCTGTGTGCAATCAGCCGGGGAGGTGCCGTGCGCGTGTTCGTGTTGGCGTTCGTCGCGGGATGCTGGGTGCTGCAGCAGCAGGCAACGCTGCCGCGTCAGGACGTCGTGCGCATGGCCGCCGCCGGACTGGCGCTGGCTGGCATTGCAATGCTGGTGTGTGGCAGGCGTCTGCATCCCGCGTGGCGAGCCCTTGTGCTGGCCGTCCTGGCCTTTGGCGCCGCGATCTGCTGGGCGGCATGGCGCGCCGACATGCGCTTGCGCGACTGGTTGCCTGTCCCGCTTGAATCGCGCGATCTCGATGTGCAGGGTGTGGTTTCCGGATTGCCGTCCGAATCAGCGGGCGGCGTCCGCTTTGCCTTGGCCGTCGAGCGCGCCATGCCGGATGGGCCGGATGAACCGGGGGCGAATTTACCTGGCCGGTTGCTTCTCCACTGGCGCGACGCGCCGCCTGACCTGTACCCCGGCCAGCGCTACACCCTGACCATACGCCTGCGGCGCCCACGCGGACTGGCCAATCCCTTCGGCTTCGACTATGCCTACTGGCTGCTGGCGCAGGGCTATGGCGCGACAGGCTACGTACGACGCGCACATGGTCCGCCGCAGGAAGCAACTCGGGAACGGCTCGCATGGCGCATCGAAGCGTGGCGCGCGGCCGTGCGCGATCACCTGCGCGCGGCGCTGCCGGCCGATGCGCGCTATGGCCCAGTGCTGATCGCGCTGGTGATCGGCGACCAGCGCGGCATCGATACGGAGGACTGGCAACTGTTCCGGCGTACCGGCATCAGCCACCTGGTCAGTATTTCCGGTTTGCACATCACCATGATTGCGGGCATGGCGGGGTCGCTCGCCGGGATGCTGTGGCGGCATTCGTTCGGGCTCGGGCGCAGGCTGCGCCGCCCGTTGCCGCTATGGCTCCCGGCCAGGCACGCGGCGCTGGCGGCGGCGGTGGCCAGCGCGCTGGTGTATGGGCTGCTGGCCGGTATGCAGATCCCGGCATTGCGCACCGTGGCGATGCTGAGCATAGCCGCGGTGGCGGTATGGGGCGCGCGCGCGCCGCCGGCCTCGGTGGTACTGGCCTCGGCCGCGCTGGCGGCATTGCTGCTGGATCCGTGGGCAGTGATGTCGCCCGGTTTCTGGCTGTCTTTCGGCGCGGTGGCCGTGATCTTCTACGCTGCCCGGTCCGAACGCGGCCGTTCGCCGGAAGGCCGCTGGCAACGCTTGCGATCCGCGCTTGCCGCCGCTGCGCGCACGCAATGGGCGGTGACGGCCGGGTTGGTGCCGCTGACGCTGCTGATGTTCCAGCAGGTGTCGGTGGTGTCGCCGCTGGCCAATGCGGTCGCCATTCCAGTGGTCAGCCTGCTGGTGACGCCGCTGTCGCTGACTGCAGCCGCCGTGCCGGCCAGGCTGGCCGTGCCATTGCTGGCCGTCGCGCACCAGGCGATGGTGTGGCTGGCGGCGCTGCTGGGCTGGCTTTCCGGCCTGCCTTGGGCCATGTGGGAAGCGCCGGGCTCGGGCCCGTTGCCGTTGCTGCTGGCCGGGCTCGGCATTGCGCTGTTGCTGGCGCCGCCGGCCAGCGCCGTGGTGCGCCTGCACGGCGGCCTGCTGGTGCTGCCGCTGCTTTTAGCGCGCGGGCCGCCAGTGGCGCATGGCGAGTTCCGCGCGGTGATGCTCGATGTGGGGCAGGGAACCGCGGTGCTGGTGCAGACGCGCGCGCATGCGTTGCTGTACGACGCGGGGCCTGGCTATGCATCGGGCGCCAGCGCGGGTGCGCAGGTGGTAGTGCCACTGCTGCGTGGCCTGGGCCTCGGCCGGCTCGACCACCTGATGGTCAGCCATGAAGACGCCGACCATGCCGGCGGTGTGGCGGACGTGGAAGCGGCGGTGAGCATTGCGGCACGCAGTACCGGCGCGCCACCGGACCATGCCCTGCTCGGGCCGGCGCCATCTGGCTGGGCGCCGTGCGCGGCCGGGCAGCAATGGGACTGGGAAGGCGTACATTTCACGGTGCTGCATCCGCTGCCATCGCAATCGCAACGGACGGCGATCGCCAGCAATGCCCGCAGCTGTGTGTTGCTGGTGGCAACCGCGCGGCATCGCCTGCTGCTGACGGGCGATATCGGCGTGGCCGAGGAGCGGGCGATGATAGACAGGTTGCCGCCGGAGGCGCTGCGTGCCGACGTCATGGTGGCGGCGCACCACGGCAGCGGCACGTCGTCCGGTGCGGCTTGGCTGGAGGCGGTGCGGCCCCAGGCAGCGGTATTCCAGCTTGGCTATGCCAACCGCTACCGCCACCCGCGTGCCGACGTGTGGGAACGCTACGGGCGCGCCGGCATCGCGCGCTACCGCACTGACGAAACCGGCGCGGTGACCATGGCCACTGCGCCGGCGGGTTATGCGCTGTCGGTGTTTCGGCAAGCCGAGCCGCGCTATTGGCGCGCCCGGACGGATGCGCCGCGCTAGCGGGGCTTGCGGCGTCGCGCGCGGGTGGCCGCCGGGGGAGGCTGCGTGTCCCCGGAATCCGGCTGGGCCGTGGCGCGGCCTCGGGCAGGCGGCAGCGTGCGTGCCGGTTCGGCGCCCGCGATGCGGCGCTCGCGCAGGTGGGCCTTGGCGCGCTGGAGGCCGGCGGCGACCGATTCCGCGCGCTCCAGCGCCACGCCTGCGGCCAGCACGTCGCCAAGCACGAGGTGGCTGATGCGGGAGGTCATCGGCGTATAGACCTCGCTGTCTTCTTCGACGTCGGAGAACACGCAGATGTCGGCCAGCTTGGCCAGCGGCGAGCCGCTGTGGGTGATCGCCAGCACGCTGGCGCCGCTGCTGCGCGCCAGCGTGGCGGCGGTCAGCATGTCCCAGGTGCGGCCGCTGTTGGACACCAGTACCGCCACGTCGCCGGCGCCGAGCAGTGCTGCGGACATGCTGAATACATGCGGGTCGGAATAGGCGACGGTCGGGATGCCGAGGCGGAAGAACTTGTGCTGGATGTCGAGGGCGACGATGCCGGAGTTGCCGCAGCCATAGAACTCGATGCGGCGGGCGCGGGCCAGCAGGTGGATGCCGTGTTCGATCTGATCGGCCGACAGCGCGTTGCGCACGCTCATCAGCGTGGCGATGGTGCGGTCGAACACCTTGCCGGCGATGTCGGCGGGACGATCGTGAGCCTCAACGTCCTGGTGCACGAAGGGCATGCCGCCGCCAACGTTCTGTGCGAACTGCAGCTTGAACTCGCGGAAACCATCGTAGCCCAGCGCGGCGCAGAACCGTGCGATGGTGGGCTGCGACACGCCTGCGCGCTCGGCCAGTTCGGGCATCGACAGGCGGATCACGGCGGCGCCGTGCTCGGCGACGTAGTCCGCCAGTCGGCGTTCGGATGGGCGGAGCGTGTCGTAGACGGCAAGGATTCGGTCGCGCATGGCGGCGGGCGGATATCAGGTTGGTTCGGGATTCTTTGAATGTAGATATTCTACATCCGTTGGCGCGGCATCATGCCCGGAATCGTGCATGCCTGGCTGTCAGGGTTTGCCCGTAACCCGGGAATCTCAGCAGGTTCTGGCGCCATTGTGATGCATGGTCCAGTCGACGGCGGCATTGCTATCGGTAATAATGTAGAAAATCTACACGCGATCGCGCCGCTTTGGTGCTACACCCCGACAAAAGGAACGTCTCCGCCATGCCTATTGCCGTCCATGCCGAGTTGTTGGCCGTCACTGAACGCATCGTTGCCCGCAGCCGCGCCAGCCGTGCCGCCTACCTCGCGCGATGCGAGCGCGCGCAAGCCGAACTGGGACCGCTGCGCGGCATGTCCTGCGCCAATCTGGCGCACGGCTTCGCCGCGTTGCCAGCCAACGACAAGCTGAAGCTGCGCGTTGACCATGCGCCCAACCTCGGCATCGTGAGCGCGTACAACGACATGCTGTCGGCCCACCAGCCCTATGAGCGCTACCCCGGCGTGATCCGCGAAGCCGCGCGCGCGGTCGGGGCCGTGGCGCAGGTGGCGGGTGGCGTGCCGGCGATGTGCGATGGCATCACGCAGGGCAATGCGGGCATGGAGTTGTCCCTGTTCTCGCGCGATGCGATTGCCATGGGCACGGCTATCGCCTTGTCGCATAACACCTTCGATGCGGCGCTGATGCTGGGCGTGTGCGACAAGATCGTGCCGGGCCTGCTGATGGGCGCGCTGCAGTTCGGCCACCTGCCGGTCGTGTTCGTGCCGGCGGGCCCGATGGCCACCGGCCTGTCCAACAAGGAGAAGGCGCGCGTGCGCCAGCTTTACGCCACCGGGCAGGTCGGCCGCGATGCGCTGCTCGAGGCCGAATGCCAGGCCTACCACGGCGCCGGAACCTGCACCTTTTACGGCACCGCCAACAGCAACCAGTTCCTGATGGAAATCATGGGCCTGCACCTGCCCGGCGCGGCCTTCGTACACCCGGACAGCGGCCTGCGCGACGCGCTGACGGCCGCGGCGGCTCAGCGCGCGATCGCACTGAGCGCGCGCGGCAGCGAATATCTGCCGCTGGCGCGCATCGTCGACGAGCGCGCCGTGGCCAATGCCATGGTCGGCCTGCTGGCGACGGGCGGTTCCACCAACCACACCATCCACCTGGTGGCGATGGCGCGCGCGGCCGGCATCATCATCGACTGGGACGACTTCGACCACCTGTCGCGCATCACGCCGCTGCTGGCGCGGGTGTATCCGAACGGCTCCGCCGACGTCAACCACTTCCATGCCGCCGGCGGCGCCGGGCTGATCATCCGCGAGCTGCTGCAGGCCGGGCTGCTGCACGAGGACGTGCAGACCGTCGCGGGCCCGGGCCTGGCACGTTACACGCAGGAACCGGTGATGAGCGATGGCGTCCTGCAATGGCGCGAAGGGGCGAAGGCAAGCGGCGACGCCCAGGTCGTTGCCAGCGCCGCGACGCCGTTCTCGCCCGAAGGAGGGCTGCGGCTGATGCAGGGCAACCTGGGCCGCGGTGTGATCAAGGTCTCGGCCGTGGCGCCTGAGCACCGCGTAGTCGAAGCGCCGGTGCGCGTCTTCGATGCGCAGGAAGCGCTGCAAGCGGCGTTCGAGGCCGGCGAACTGAACGGCGACCTGGTCGCCGTGGTCCGCTTCCAGGGTCCGAACGCCAACGGCATGCCCGAACTGCACCGTCTGACGCCGGTACTGGGCGCGCTGCAGGACGCCGGCCACAAGGTGGCGCTGGTGACCGACGGCCGCATGTCGGGCGCATCGGGCAAGGTGCCTGCGGTGATCCACGTCGGCCCTGAGGCACTGGCTGGCGGCGCGCTCGCCCGCGTGCGCGACGGCGACCGCATCCGCGTCGACGCGGTGGCCGGCGTGCTGCAATGGCTGGGCGACGAGGGCGAGTTCGCGGCGCGCGAGCTGGCGCCGGCCCCGGCCGACGATTTTGCCCGGTTCAGCCTCGGGCGCGGGCTGTTCGGCTCGTTCCGGCGTCACGCGCGCATCGCGGAAGAGGGGGGCAGCGCACTCGATCTGTCCGAAGCGGATGCCGACGCCGCGCCAGGCGCATCCGCGGCTGCCGTGGCGGCGCAAACCGTCGCACAATAGCCTCACTTACTAGCCTCACTCAGCCCGCCGTTGGCGCCGGCGCGGCAACGACGGGAGCGGGCCGCAGGCAGCGACTCCAACCCGAAAGCAAGACAGCAACACAGCAACACAGCAACACAGCAACACGATACCAAGACCGACGGAGCAGACATGATCTATATCCTGATGGGCGTTTCCGGCAGCGGCAAGACCACGGTCGGCCAGCTGCTGGCGCAGCGCCTGGGCTGCGGCTTCCATGACGCGGACGAATTCCACAGCGAGGCCAACAAGGCCAAGATGCACGCGGGCATCCCGCTGACCGACGAAGACCGCTGGCCCTGGCTGGCGGCGATGCGCGCCGCCATCGACACGGCGCGCGCCGAAGGCCGGACCCACGTGTTCACCTGCTCGGCCCTGCGCCAGGCGTACCGCGACCGTCTGACGCCTCCCGACGGCGGCGTGACCTTCGTCCACATGAAGGGCGATGCCGCACTGATCGCCGGGCGCCTGTCCGCCCGCACCGACCACTTCTTCAACCCCGAACTGCTGCAGAGCCAGTTCGATACGCTGGAAGCGCCGCGCGACGCGCTGGAACTCGATATCCGCCAGCCGCCCGAAGTCCTGGTGGACAGCATCCTGCAGGCTCCCGCGCGCTGAGTTTTTCGTCCGCGCTCGTCCGCTCCATTCCATGACGGCCGTCAGCCCCGCTGGCGGCCGTTTTTGCGTGCGCTGGCAGACATCTTGCTAGTTCACTTTCCGTGCCGGCCACGAATCGCCCGCTTGCGGCTTTCTCCGGTACAGGTATGCTGAAAGGGCCAGTGACTCGACAGCATCGCCGCGCCAAAGCCATCGGAGACCATCCCGAACAACGCGCGGTGGGCTTGTGGCAGGACAGCCAGGTCAAACCAGGGCGGCCGGATGCGGGCAAGTGGCAGCACCCGACGCCCACTATATGGAGGAACGGCCATCATGGCGGGGCGGTTTTTCGACGAGATGCTGGACTGGCGCGCCGACGGGGCGCCCACGGTCATCCAGGCAGGGCAGGCATTGCCCGACGGGGCGGTACGCCCGCATTACCGGCATTTCGCAGATTGGCTGGCGCGGCAGTCCGGCAGCACCATGGACAACAAGCGGGCCGAGGCGGACCTGATCTTCCGGCGCGTGGGCATTACCTTTGCCGTCTATGGCGACAAGGATGAAGCCAACAGCGGCACCGAGCGCACCATCCCGTTCGACGTGATCCCGCGCATCTTCCCGGCCAGCGAGTGGGCGCTGCTGGAAAAAGGCCTGCGCCAGCGCGTGGCCGCGTTGAACCGGTTCATCCACGACATCTACCACGGCCAGGACATCATCCGCGCCGGCGTGATCCCGCCCGACCAGATCTACAACAACGCCCAGTACCGGCCCGAGATGCTCGGCGTCAGCGTGCCGCACGACATCTATGCGCATGTCGCCGGTATCGACGTGGTGCGTGCCGGCGAGGGCGAGTTCTACGTGCTGGAGGACAACCTGCGCGTGCCCTCGGGCGTGTCGTACATGCTGGAAAACCGCAAGATGATGATGCGGCTGTTCCCGGACCTGTTCGCGCGCAACCGCGTCGCGCCGGTGGCCCACTATCCGGACCTGCTGCTCGACATGCTGCGCGGTGTATCGCCGCAGGCGATCGCCGATCCCACGGTGGTGGTGCTGACCCCGGGCATGTACAACTCGGCGTACTTCGAGCACGCCTTCCTGGCGCAGCAGATGGGCGTGGAACTGGTCGAAGGCAGCGACCTGTTCGTCGAGGACGACCACCTGTTCATGCGCACCACGCAGGGGCCGCAGCGCATCGACGTGATCTACCGGCGCGTCGACGATGACTTCCTCGACCCGCTGGTGTTCCGGCACGATTCCGCGCTTGGCGCGGCCGGGCTGCTGTCGGTCTACCGTGCCGGCAACGTGACCATTTGCAATGCGATCGGCACCGGCGTGGCGGACGACAAGTCGATCTATCCGTACGTGCCCGACATGATCCGCTTCTACCTCGGCGAGGAGGTCATCCTCAGCAACGTGCCCACGTATATGTGCCGGCGCCCCGACGACCTGCAATACGTGCTCGAGCATATGCACGAGCTGGTGGTCAAGGAAACCCACGGCGCCGGCGGCTACGGCATGCTGGTGGGACCGGCCGCGACGCGCGCCGAGATCGATGCCTTCCGCGAGGTGGTCAAGGCCAGGCCCGAGCAGTACATCGCACAGCCGACTCTGGCGCTGTCGACCTGCCCGACTTATGTGGAATCGGGCATCGCGCCGCGCCATATCGATTTGCGCCCGTTCGTGCTGTCGGGCAAGGAGGTGCGCATGGTGCCCGGCGGGCTGACGCGCGTGGCGCTGCGCGAAGGTTCGCTGGTGGTCAATTCCTCGCAGGGGGGCGGCACCAAGGACACCTGGGTGCTCGAACGATGACGACGACAGCCCATCACGCGACCGAGACCGGCAACAACCCCGCTGCCTTGCGAGGAGAGCCCACATGCTGAGCCGTACCGCCGACCACCTGTTCTGGATGGCCCGCTACACCGAGCGCGCGGAAAACACCGCGCGCATGCTCGACGTCAACTACCAGACCTCGCTGCTGCCGCAATCGGCCGAGGTGGCCGAGCAGGGCTGGTGGGCCATGCTGGATATCTCGGAGCTGACGCACGCCTTCGACCACAAGTACGGCTTGCTGTCGCGCGACGACGTGATCGATTTCATGGTCCGCGACATGACCAATGTGTCGTCGATCATGAGCTGCCTGCGCGCGGCCCGCGAGAACGCGCGCGCGGTGCGCGGCTCACTGACCACCGAAGTCTGGGAAACCGTCAACACCACCTGGCTCGACGTGCAGCGCATGATCGCCGACGGGATGCTCAGGGAAGACCCGTCGCGCTTCTTTGAATGGGTCAAGTTCCGCTCGCATTTGGCTCGTGGCGTGCAGTTCGGCACCATGCTCAAGGATGATGCCTTCCACTTCATGCGGCTGGGCACCTTCCTGGAGCGCGCCGACAATACCGCGCGGATCCTCGACGTCAAGTTCCAGGCCTCGGGCAGCGACAACGGCGATGCCAACCGCGAGCAGAACGACTTCTACCACTGGGCAGCGGTGCTGCGCTCGGTGTCCGGCTTCGAGGTCTACCGCAAGGTCTACCGCGCGGTGGTCACGCCGCAGCGCGTGGCCGAACTGCTGGTGCTGCGCCCCGACATGCCGCGCTCGCTGGTGTCGAGCATGGACGAGGTAGTGACGATCCTGGCCATGGTGCGCAACCAGCAGTCGGCGGAGACCGAGCGGCAGGCTGGTAAACTCCACGCCGACCTGAAGTACGCGCGCATCGACGATATCTTTGCCGTCGGCTTGCACGCGTACCTGACCAGCTTCCTGGAGCGCATCGGCGATCTCGGCAATGGCATCAGCCGGGATTTCCTGGTGCCGCTGCAGGCGGCCTGACATGGGCACGCCGGTGGCGACCATGTGCTGCCGCCGCCGCGCCGCGCCCTGATACCGTGAAATACAAGATCCATCACCACACTGTCTACCGCTATGCCGAGCCCGTGCGCCGCAGCGTGCACGAACTGCGGCTTGAGCCGCGCTCGGGCCCGCTGCAGACCGTGCACAGCTGGCAACTGAGCACGCCGGGCAACCCGTCGGCGGCGCGCGACGGCTTCGGCAACATCGTGCACAACTTCACCGTGGCGGGCCCGGCGGAAACCATCGCTATTGAAGCCAGCGGCGAAGTGGAAGTGCTGCCGCCGCATGGCGACCTTGACCGCGACGGCCACCATGCCTTCTGCGATGCGCCGCCGGCCGGCGAATCGCGCGTGTCGCCGCTGTACTTCCTCGGCAGCACGCCGCTGACCACGGCGCCGCGCGAGATGCAGGCCTTCGCCGCGCCGTTCCTGGCCTCGGGCCACGAGATTCCCGCGCTGCTGGCACTGGCCCAGGCCATCGGCGAACGCGTGCGCTACAAGCCCAACACCACCGATGTCGGAACTTCGGCCGCCGAGGCGTTCGGCCTGGGCAGCGGCGTGTGCCAGGACCAGGCGCAGGTGATGGTGGCGGCGTGCCGCGCGCTCGGCATCCCGGCGCGCTATGTGAGCGGCTACTTCTACGATCCCGCCGCCACCGAACTGGCCAGCCATGCGTGGGCCGACGTTTGCCTGGACCCGCAACGCGAGATCTGGTGCAGCGTCGACATCACCCACGGCTGCCTCACTGACGAGCGCCATGTCCGCCTTGCCGTGGGGCGCGACTATCAGTCCGCTGCACCGGTCCGGGGCATCCTGGAGGGCGGTGCCGGGGAGACGCTCGAAGTCAATGTTTTGATCACGCCGCTTGCCGACCCGGCCTAATTCCCGGTCGCGCCAATTAGGTGCCACATTCCAGAACCGGCACCGACATGCGGCAGCGGCGCTAGAATCCGTTAATGCAGGCCTCCGGCCGGCCACTCCCGGCCGTCCCACAAGAACACCAGAACAAGACCATGACGTATTGTGTAGCCATGCGGCTCGACGCCGGCCTGGTATTCCTGTCCGACTCCCGCACCAACGCCGGAGTAGACGCCATCTCGACGGCACGCAAAATGACGGTGTTCGAAGAGCCCGGCGACCGCGTGATGGTACTGATGACGGCTGGCAACCTAGCCATCAGCCAGTCAGTGCGCCAGATTCTGGCGGAGAACCACGACGACAAGCGCTCGTTGTGGAATGCGCGCGACATGTTTGAAGCCGCGTCCATCGTCGGCGACGCTGTGCGCCAGGTGCACAAGCGCGACGCGCACGCCCTGCGCGATGCCGGCATCGAATTCAATGTCAGCCTGATCTTCGGCGGCCAGGTCCGCGGCGAGCGGGTGCGGCTGTTCAACATCTATGCCGCCGGCAACTTCGTCGAAGCCACACCGGAAAACTGTTACTTCCAGATCGGCGAGGCCAAGTACGGCAAGCCCATCATCGACCGCGTCGTGCATCCTTCGTTGCCGCTGGCAGAAGGCGCGAAATGCGCGCTGATCTCGATGGATTCGACGCTGAAGTCGAATATTTCGGTGGGTTTGCCGCTGGATCTGCTGGTCTACGAGGCGGATTCGCTGCGCGTGACCCGGTTCGTCAATATCGATGAACGCAACGCCTATTTCCGCATGATCCGCGATACCTGGGGCCACCGGCTGCGGCAGGTGTTTGGCGAAATCCATAATCCAGAATGGGATCCGGCCCAGCAGGCCGATTTCCCGCTCGCGCGCAGCGGCGAGGGCGACTGCTGGGGGCAGCCCGTGCGGGCCAGGCGCAATCCCTCGCGCACCCAGGAATGAGGGGCGGGGCGTCGATGCGCGAGATCATCCATTTTTCGCATGCCAATGGCTTTCCGGTCACGACGTACCGCAAGCTGTTTGGCGAACTGGACGGCGAATTCGAGTTCCGCGCCGTGGACCGTTATGGCCACCGGCCACAGTTTCCGGTCACGCGCGGCTGGCCGCACCTGGTGGAAGAACTGCTCGAGGAAGTGGGGCGCCAGTACCGGGAACCGGTCTGGCTGGTGGGCCATTCGCTGGGCGGTTTCCTGTCGATGATGGCGGCGCTGCGCCGGCCCGAATGGGTGCGAGGCGTGGTGATGCTGGATTCCCCGATCATTGCCGGCTGGCGCGCTTCGCTGCTGAAGACGGCGCAGGCGCTTGGCATGGATGAAAAGCCCGGTCCGGCGGCTGTGACCAAGAACCGGCGTACGCACTGGCCCGACGCGGAGGCTGTGTGGCAGCACTTCCGCAGCAAGCCGAACTTCGCCGTGTGGGATCAGGAGGTGCTGCGCGACTATGCGTTCCACGGCACCGAGCCGACCGGCAAGGACAGCGAGCGCCGGCTGCGCTTCGACCGCGAGGTCGAGTACTGGATCTACCGCACGCTGCCGACCAGCCTGGGACGCAAGCTCAGGCGGGGCGCGCCAGTGCCGGTTGGCTTTGTCGCCGGTACGCGCTCGCGCGAGGTACGCCAGTGCGGCCTCGCGGCGACCCGCAGGCTGGTGGGCGAAAACCTGCGCTTTATCGAGGGCGGCCATTTGTACCCCATGGAGCGGCCGCAGGAAACGGCGCAACTGGTGCGCGACCTGATCGCAGCGATGCGCCGCGACGAACGCTGAACGGGCATGCGGCGCATGCGCCGCAGCCCTTGTTGCCGGGGGCTGGAAGGCCCCGGCAAGCCACGCGCGCACCGGCGCTGGCGCTCGGGGTTGTCACAATTTCCGGGTCGGCGCGGATCGGGCTCTCATGTATAATCCCGATTTCCCCGGCAAGCTCGGTTTATGACTAAATTCGTCTTCGTCACCGGTGGCGTCGTCTCTTCTCTCGGCAAGGGCATCGCTGCTGCCTCGCTCGCGGCCATTCTTGAGTCGCGCGGCCTCAAAGTCACCCTCCTCAAGCTCGATCCCTTCATCAACGTCGATCCCGGCACGATGAGCCCCTTCCAGCATGGCGAGGTGTTTGTTACGGAAGACGGTGCGGAAACCTACCTCGATCTCGGCCACTACGAGCGTTTCGTCTCGGCCAAGATGCGCAAGTCGAACAACTTCACCACCGGCCAGATCTACGAATCGGTGATCCGCAAGGAGCGCCGCGGCGAGTACCTCGGCAAGACCGTGCAGGTGATTCCGCATATCACCAACGAGATCCAGGCCTTCATCGAGCGCGGCGCCGCTGCCTCGCACGACGGCAAGGCCGACGTGGCGCTGGTGGAAATCGGCGGTACCGTGGGTGACATCGAATCGCTGCCGTTCCTGGAAGCCGCGCGCCAGATGAGCCTGCGCATGGGACGCAACCACGCTGCCTTCGTGCACCTGACGCTGGTGCCGTTCATTGCCAGCGCCGGCGAGCTGAAGACCAAGCCGACCCAGCACTCGGTGCAGAAGCTGCGTGAAATCGGCATCTCGCCGACCGCGCTGCTGTGCCGCGCCGACCGCCCGATCCCGGACGACGAGCGCGCCAAGATTTCGCTGTTCGCCAATATCCCGCAAGACGCCGTGATCTCGGTGTGGGATGCGGACAGTATCTACAAGATCCCGCAGATGCTCAACGAGCAGGGCCTCGACCGCCTGATCTGCGAGGAACTGCGCCTGGACCCGAAGCCGGCCGACCTGGCGATGTGGCAGAAGCTGGTCAACGCCCAGGAAAATCCCGAGCACGATATCACCATCGGCATGGTCGGCAAGTACGTCGACCTGACCGAGTCGTACAAGTCGCTGATCGAGGCGCTGCGCCACGCCGGCATGCACACCGCCACGCGCGTCAACATCGAGTACATCGATTCCGAGGAACTGGAATCGGGCCACCTCGAAGTGCTGGCGCCGCTCGACGCCATCCTGGTGCCGGGCGGCTTCGGCAAGCGCGGCACGGAAGGCAAGATTCGCGCGATCCAGTACGCCCGCGAAAACAAGGTGCCGTACCTGGGCATCTGCCTGGGCATGCAGCTGGCCGTGATCGAGTTTGCCCGCCACGTGGCCAATATGGCTGACGCCAACTCGACCGAATTCAACCTCGAAACCGAACACCCGGTGGTCGCGCTGATCACCGAGTGGGTCGACCGCGAAGGCAAGGTCGAGCAGCGCTCGGCCGATTCCGACCTGGGCGGCACCATGCGCCTGGGCGCGCAGCGCGTGCCGGTCAAGGACGGCACCAAGGCCAACGCCATCTACGGCGCCGAGGTCAACGAGCGCCACCGCCACCGCTACGAGGTCAACAACCACTACGTGCCGACGCTGGAAAACGCCGGCATGGTGATCTCGGCCCGAACCCCGACCGAGAACCTGCCGGAAATGATGGAACTGCCGGAGCCGATGCACCCGTGGTTCGTCGGCGTGCAGTTCCACCCGGAATTCACCTCGACGCCGCGTGACGGCCATCCGCTGTTCAAGGCCTACGTCGAAGCCGCGCTGGCCAGCCAGCAGCGCAAGGGTGCCTGAGGCCAGGCGGCAAGAGAGGAGTCTGTCATGAAACTCTGTGGATTCGAGGTCGGCCTCGACAAGCCGTTCTTCCTGATCGCCGGTCCGTGCGTGATCGAGTCCGAGCAAATGGCGCTGGATACTGCCGGCGAGCTCAAGGCCATCACTGCCGAACTGGGTATCCCGTTCATCTACAAGTCGTCGTTCGACAAGGCCAACCGTTCTTCCGGCAAGTCATTCCGCGGCCTGGGGATGGAGAAGGGGCTGGAGATCCTGGCGACCGTCAAGCGCGAGGTCGGCGTGCCGGTGCTGACCGACATCCACGAGATCGACGAGATCAAGCCCGTCGCCGCCGTGGTGGACGTGCTGCAGACACCGGCCTTCCTGTGTCGCCAGACCGATTTCATCCGCGCCTGCGCCCAGAGCGGCAAGCCGGTGAACATCAAGAAGGGCCAGTTCCTGGCGCCGGGCGACATGAAGAACGTGATCGACAAGGCCCGCGACGCTGCGCGCGACGCCGGCCTGCCGGATGACGTCTTCATGGCCTGCGAACGCGGCGTCTCGTTCGGCTACAACAACCTCGTGTCCGACATGCGTTCGCTGGCGATCATGCGCGAGACGGGTGCCCCGGTGGTGTTCGATGCCACCCATTCGGTGCAACTGCCGGGCGGCCAGGGCACCAGCTCCGGCGGCCAGCGCGAGTTCGTGCCGGTGCTGTCGCGTGCGGCCGTCGCCACCGGCGTGGCGGGTCTGTTCATGGAAACGCATCCGGACCCGAACAAGGCGATGTCCGACGGCCCCAATGCGGTGCCGCTGTCGCGCATGAAGGAACTGCTGGCCGTGCTCAAGGAACTCGACACGCTGGTCAAGCGCGCCGGCTTCCTGGAAGACAACTTCGGCTGGCCGGCCTGCGCCTGAGCAGGCCAGGGCTTGTCACCACCGCGCCTATCCCGGGCGCCGGTGGTGACAAACCATATCGAAAGACAATACAAAAAATCGGGAGATTCTCCATGGCCGCGGGCTATATCATCGCCTACGTCGACGTGACCGACCCCCAGCAGTATGAAGAATACAAAGTGCTCTCGAGCCAGGCCATGCAGATCCATGGTGCCGAGGTGCTGGTGCGCGGCGGCAAGACCGAGCCGCTGGAGGGCGAGTGGGCGCCGACCCGCGTCGTGGTGCTGAAATTCCCCAGCTATGAAGCCGCCAAGTCGTTCCACGACGGCGAAGCCTATCGCGCCGCCCGCAAGGCGCGCGAGCATGCGGCAAAGATGAACATGATCGTGGTGGAAGGCGCTGCCTGAGGGTTGTCGGGCAGTTTGACATGCGCCTGACACGGGCACAGGTTGAAGTAATCAGCAGCAGCAAGAATCAACAGTCAGAGAGGAATTCATGAGTGCAATCGTAGATATCATCGGTCGCGAGGTTCTCGACTCGCGCGGCAACCCCACCGTCGAATGCGACGTGCTGCTGGAATCCGGCGTAATGGGCCGTGCGGCGGTGCCGTCGGGCGCGTCGACCGGTTCGCGCGAAGCCATTGAACTGCGTGACGGCGACAAGTCGCGTTACCTGGGCAAGGGCGTGCTGAAGGCCGTCGAGCACATCAATACCGAAATCTCCGAAGCCATCATGGGCCTGGACGCCTCCGAGCAGGCCTTCCTGGACCGCACCCTGATCGACCTCGACGGCACCGAGAACAAGGGCCGCCTGGGCGCCAACGCGATGCTGGCCGTGTCGATGGCCGTGGCCAAGGCCGCCGCCGAGGAAGCCGGCCTGCCGCTGTACCGCTACTTCGGCGGTTCGGGCGCGATGCAACTGCCGGTGCCGATGATGAACATCGTCAACGGCGGCGCGCACGCCAACAACAGCCTGGACATCCAGGAATTCATGGTCATGCCGGTGTCGCAGACCAGCTTCCGCGAAGCGCTGCGTTGCGGCGCCGAAATCTTCCACGCGCTGAAGAAGATCCTGGCTGACAAGGGCATGTCCACCGCGGTGGGCGACGAGGGCGGCTTCGCCCCGAACTTCTCGTCCAATGAGGAGTGCCTGAACACCATCGTGCAAGCCATCGAGAAGGCCGGCTACCGCGCCGGTGAAGACGTGCTGCTGGCGCTGGACTGCGCCGCCAGCGAGTTCTACCACGAAGGCGAAGGCGTGTACCAGCTGGAGGGCGAAGGCCTCAAGCTGTCGTCGACCCAGTTCGCCGACTACCTGGCCAACCTGTGCGACAAGTTCCCGATCGTCTCGATCGAGGACGGCATGGCCGAAGGCGACTGGGACGGCTGGAAGACGCTGACCGACAAGCTGGGCAAGCGCGTGCAACTGGTGGGGGACGACCTGTTCGTCACCAACACCAAGATCCTGAAGGAAGGCATCGAGAAGGGCATCGGCAACTCGATCCTGATCAAGATCAACCAGATCGGCACCCTGACCGAAACGTTCGCCGCCATCGAGATGGCCAAGCGCGCCGGCTATACCGCCGTGATCTCGCATCGTTCGGGCGAAACCGAAGACAGCACCATTGCCGACATCGCCGTGGGCACCAACGCCGGTCAGATCAAGACCGGCTCGCTGTCGCGCTCGGACCGCATGGCCAAGTACAACCAGCTGCTGCGGATCGAGGAAGACCTCGGCGATATCGCCAGCTATCCGGGCAAGGGCGCGTTCTACAATCTGCGCTGATCCTTGCCCGTCGCGCCCGTCAGTGCGGGCGTGACGAAGTGGCTGTAAAAGGGCGGTGGCACGGATAACATCCGGCCACCGCCGTTTTTGTATCGAAATCTGCCTGGCAATTGCCTTCCGGGCTGACTTCGCAGATCATTGTGCGGAATTTCTCGTCCGCAACCTTTCATGCGTCTGATTTCGCTGCTGTTGTTCGTGCTGCTGCTCGCGGTCCAGTATCCGCTCTGGCTGGGCAAGGGTGGCTGGCTGCGCGTCTGGGACCTGAACCGGCAGCTGACCGAGCAAGGTACCCGCAACCAGACGCTCAAGCTGCGTAACGCCAAGCTGGAAGGGGAAGTTGCCGACCTGCAGGACGGCACCGGCGCAATCGAGGAACGTGCCCGCTATGAGCTGGGCATGGTGAGGGAAGGCGAGGTGTTCGTGCAGTTCGTGGCACCGGCGCCAAAGGTCAGCGCTACGCCGCCGCTGCCGCCGCCGGCGAATTCCGTCGCCGGTCGCGGCGGACACTGACCACGTTCTCACTGACCAATCTGTTTCCTGCCGGCGGCACCCTGGCCGTCACCACCAGTACGGATAGCCGCCCCAGTAGCCGGGCATTCCCACGCTGACGCCGCCACCCCAGTGGCCGCCTCCCCATCCTCCGTAAAACAGATTCCAGCTGGTATTGGGATAGGCATATGCCGCACGCGCATAGGCCTCGGCCTGTTGCTGCCGAGCAATGGCGTCAGCCTGTTCTCGCAGCACCTCCTGGTTCAAGGCATCGAGCTTTTGGCGAGCTTCGGGCGTCAGCCGGGCCGGCGGCATGGTGTTCGGGGCGAGCCGCGCCGTCGGGGGCGAGCCGTTGGCGTCGCGCGGGATCTGCGCGCAGCCGGCGGCCAGCAGCAGGGCGCCTGCCGCGGCCAAGGCAAAAGCGCCACGCAGCTGGCCGCGCGTGGCGGCCGCTGTCGTGGCGCTGGATTCGGGTAAGGGGCGGGAGGCTTCGGCGGACATGGCGGTTCTCGGTCTCGCGAGTACAGCGATCGTACAGCCGTTGGACAGGGCGGCGCGCCGGATGTTTCCGTTACGCCGCTCCGGTTGCCGCCACGGAGCAAGCCGTGGAACGCCGCCTCAGTGGTGCTGGTGCGCGCCAGCCCCGGTGGCGATGTGCGTGGCCGAGAACAGCTGGGCGCAGTCGACCGGGTCGAACTCATAGCGCTGGCCGCAGAAATCGCAATGGATCTCCACGTTGCCGCGCTCGGCGATGATGCCCTCGATCTCTTCCCGCCCCAGCGACTGCAGCATGCCCGCTACCTTGGGGCGCGAGCACGAGCAATGGAAATGCGGCGTGATCGGCTCGAACACGCGCAGGCCGGCGTCCTGCAGGTCTTCCCAGAACAGGCGGCGCAGCAGCGTCTCGGGCGCCTCGGCCAGCAGTTCTTCGGTCTTGAGCGTGTTGCCCAGCTGCACCGCGCGATCCCAGGTATCCAGGTCCTGGGCCTTGGCATGGCTGGCCAGCGGTGCGCCGGTCTCGCCAACGTCGGCAGTGCCGCCGTAGGAAGGCAGCTTCTGCAGCAGCATGCCGGCGGCCACGCGGTCGTCGGCGGCCAGCCACAGGCGCGTGTCGAGCTGCTCGGAGGCCTTCATGTAGTGCTCCAGCACCGCGCTGATCGACGGCAGCGGGCCGTGCTCGTCCGCCAGCGGCACGATGCCCTGGTACGGCTGCTGTCCCGGCAGCTTGTCCTTCGGGTCGAGCGTGATGGCAAAGCGGCCGTGGCCGTGCGCATGGACCAGGTCGGCCAGCGTGGCGTCGCCGGCAATCTCCGCGCCTTCGGCCAGCTTGGCGGTGGCACGCATCGACAGGTCGGACAGGCATTCCACCACCAGCATCCGCACCGGGCCATCGCCGTGCAGCTGCATCACCAGCGCGCCATTGAACTTCAGGTTGGCCGACAGCAGTGCCGCGGCGGCCATCATCTCGCCCAGCAGCCGGCGCACCGGCGTGGGGTAGCTGTGGCGGCCCAGCACTTCCTGCCAGGTGGCCTCCATGCGCACCAGTTCGCCGCGCACGGGAGCGGCGTCGAACAGGAACTTTTGCAGGGTGTCGGGGGTGGTGGGGGTAGTCTGGGTCACGTTGTCTGTCGAGTAATGCGATGGATGCCGCCGCGGCGCCGGCCGGGTTCAGCCGATCCGCTTGAGCTGTTGCTTGTACATGGCCTGCCGCGAGGCGTAGGTTTCGGCGTTGCGGTACAGGTTGGCGACGTCCTCGTCGGTCAGCTGCCGCACCACCTTGGCCGGCGCGCCCAGGATCAGCGAGCGGTCCGGAAAGACCTTGCCCTCGGTGACCACGGCGCCCGCGCCGACCAGGCATTCCTTGCCGATCACGGCACGGTTCAGCACCACGGCCTGGATGCCGATCAGCGAGCCTTCGCCGACAGTGCAACCGTGCAGCATGGCCTGGTGGCCGATCGAGACCTTGTCGCCCAGGGTCAGCGGGCAGCCCGGGTCGGTGTGCAGCACCGAGCCCTCCTGGATATTGGTGTCATGGCCCACCACGATCGGCTCGTTGTCGCCGCGGATCACGACACCGGGCCAGGCGCTGGCGCGGGACTTGAGGGTCACGTTGCCGATGACGGTGGCTTCCGGGGCCACGTAGGCTTCGCTGTCGATATTGGGCTTGACGTCGCCGAGCTGGTAAAGCGCCATGAGGTCTCCTGCACGAAAGGCATATGTTGAAGTGGGGGTTGCCGCCGGACTTTAAAGGGCCAGGGCGGGATGCGGGCGCGAGGCGCCACGGGATTGCGCCGCTTGCACGGCAGTCGGGTGCCGGCGAGGCCCTACAATGGCGGCAGACCGGATTTTACGCCCATGCCAGAAAAAACACCCGCCGCCGCTTCGCCTGATTCGTCACTTTCGCCGCGCCACCAGGCGCTGGCGGTGCTGTGCATGACGGACGCCCGAGAGAAGGCCACGGCGGCGCGCGCACTTTATCGCCTGGCGATGTTGCTGCCGGATGAGGCATTGGCCGCTGGCGAGGCGATTCAGGCCGATGCCGCCCAGGCCATTCCCGGCCGCCCCGCGCGGCCGCCGCTGGTGGCGCCGCAAGCCGTGGAGCGGCGCCGCTCGCTGCATACCGCCGCCGGTCGCGCGGCGATGATCCATGCGCTGTGCCATATCGAGTTCAACGCCATCAACCTGGCGCTGGACGCGGCCTGGCGCTTTGCCGGCATGCCGCCCGGCTACTACCGCGACTGGCTGCGCGTGGCCGACGAAGAGGCGCTGCATTTCACGCTGCTGGCCGACCACCTCGGCACGCTGGACGCGGCCTACGGCGATTTCCCGGCCCACAACAGCCTGTGGGAGATGACCGACAAGACCGCTGGCGATGTGCTGGCGCGCATGGCCCTGGTGCCGCGCACGCTCGAGGCGCGCGGGCTCGATGCCTCGCCGCCGGTGCGTGCGAGGCTGGCGGGTGCCGGCGACCATGCCGCCGCAGCCATCATCGACCTCATCCTGCGCGATGAGGTCGGCCACGTGGCCATCGGCAACCACTGGTACCGCTGGCTGTGCGCGCAGCGCGGGCTGGACCCCGTTGCCACCTACGCGCAGCTGGCCGAGCAGTACCGCGCGCCGAAGCTGCGCGGACCGTTCAACCTGGAAGCCCGCCGCGCGGCTGGTTTTGACGAGGACGAACTGGCCTGGCTGGAGGCCTCGGCCGGTTGAGCCTGGTTGAGCCGGGCCCGCGCCCGGCACTGGCGGGGATCATCCGCGCGGCGGGAAACCATGCTTGCGCGCCGACCAGGCCGCCAGCCAGGTTGCCGTGAGCAAGGCCGCCAGCACGGGCGGGAAGGCGCCGATCCCGAACCCATCGAGCAGCACCCCGCCGATGACACCGCCGCCAGCAATGGCGAGGTTCCATGCCGTGACCAGCATCGACTGGGCCACGTCTGCGGAGTTGCCGGCGGTCTTCGCCAGCGCAGTCTGGAACAGCGTGGCGACACCGCCAAAGCCCAGGCCCCAGATTCCGGCCGCGGCATAGATCACGGCAGGGTGCTCGCCCCCGACCCCAAGCGCCAGCACCGAAAGCCCGAACATCAGCGTGCTGGCCAGCGTCAGTGCCCGCAGCCAGTTGTCGATCAGCATGCCGGTGATCCAGATGCCGGCGAGCGAGGCCACGCCAAACACAAGCAGGACAAGATCAAGCCGTGCCCCGGCATTTCCTTCACGCAGGAACGGCGCGATATAGGTGTAGAGGATGTTGTGCGCCAGCACGAAGGCTAGCGTCACGAAGAGGACGGGGCGCACCCCCGGCATGGTGAGCACGCGCGCGACCGGCAGGCGCTGGCTGGCGGGCTGGCCGGCGAAATCCGGCACGCTGGCCCGTACCCAGGCGATCAGGCCCAGCGTCATTACGCTCATGATGCCGAAGCACGTGCGCCAACCCATGATCGCACCGAGGAATGTCCCGGATGGCACACCCAGCGACAAGGCAAGGGGGATGCCCACCATCGCGACGGCAATGGCCCGCCCTTTCATGTGATCGGGAACCATGCGTGCGGCATAGCCGGCGAGCAGCGCCCACAGCAGCCCGGCGGATACGCCGGCGAGAAAGCGCGCAGCCATGGTCAGCGTATAGCTGCCGGATGCGGCCGTCACCGCGTTGGCGATGGCGAAACCCGCGATGGCAAGCAACAGCAGCGGTCGCCGCCGCAGGCCTTGCGTGGCGGCTGTCAGTGGAATGGCGGCGACCAGCGAACCGAAGGCGTAGATGGTGACGAGCTGGCCGGCAAGCGGCTCGGAGATGGCAAGGCCCGCGCCGATCTGCGGCAGGAGCCCTGCCGGCAAGGCCTCGGTCAGGACGGTGATGAAGCCTGCGACGGCAAGCGCAAGCAGTGCCGGAAGCGGTAGCCGTGCAGGCTGCGCGCCCAGGTGTGCATCGTTCGCAAGCGTGTTGGTGGCTATGGTCATGTTGGCGCCTTGGGAATGGGTCATGCGTTGCGTGTGGATGACTGCACGGTAGTTGGGCCGACGCCATAGACCGCGTCGCGCAGGTCGGTGACGAAGCGGCCGGACATGCCCTCGTACAGCGTGTTGGTGAACGCCACCACGCTAAGTCCCTGGCTGCGGTCGACGAACCAGGCGTGGCCGTAGGCGCCGCCCCAGCGCCAGGTGCCGGCGGATTCCGGGGAACCCGCCAGGCGCGGGTCGCGCAGCACCGAGAAGCCCAGCCCGAAGCCGGTTCCCGGCGCATCGGGCAGATCCTGGCCACCGGTCTGGTCGCGCGCCATGTCGTCGACCAGAGCGGATGGCAGCAATGCGCCGCCGCCCTGGCGCAAGGTCTCCAGCAGTCGCAGGAAGTCTTGTGCGGTGCCCGCCATGCCCGCGCCGCCGGAGGGGAAGGCCCGCGCATTGAAGATGCGGGCAGGGCTGTAGGGAATGCCGACCGTGCCTTCTACCACAGGCACGGTTTCGCCTTCGCGCAGGCGGTGCGGGCGAGGGCTGTCATTCACATATGGGGTCGGCACGCGATGCGCATCGCGTGCCACGAAGCCGGTGTCGGCCATGCCCAGCGGGCCGGTGACCAGTTGTCGCACGGCGGTGTCCAGCGGCGTGCCATGGATGCGCTCGATCAGCGCGCCCAGCACGTCGGTCGCGAGCGAGTAGCCCCACGCGTTGCCGGGTTCGTACAGCAAGGGCACGCTGGCGATGCGCCGCAGGTTCTCGGCCAGGCTGATGGTGGCCTCGTCCATGCCGTCGGAGACGCCGGCGCGGGCATAGGGTCCGTCTTCGCCGGACTCGAAGAAGCGATAGCCCAGCCCGGCGGTATGGCTGAGCAGTTGCCGCGCCGTGATCCGTGCCGGTCGGTCATCAACCAGGCTCGGGCGGAATTCCGGCAGCCAATGGTCGATGCCCTGGTCAAGGTCAAGCCGGCCCTGTGCCACCAGCACCAGCGCGGCCACGGAAACGATGGGCTTGCTCACGGAAGCCAGGCGGAAGACGGCATCCAGCGCCATCGGCCGCCCGTTTTCCCGGTCGGTCAGGCCAGCCGCCTTCTGGTGGACCAGTACGCCGTCACAGCTGACCAGCACGACGGCGCCGACCAGTCGCTGCTGGTCCAGCGCCTGCCGGATAACGGCGTCGATACGCGCATTCAGGGACGCGGGGGATGCAGGGGACGCATCCGGGCGTGATGCAATCGCGGGGAGTGACACAGCGGATTCCTTTTTCGATAAGTGACCTGCCCACGATAAGGAACCCACCATTAATGAAAAAGTGGGCTACAGTTCCTTTTTCTCCGGAACTTTGTGTCCGCAATCGGGTGGCGTTATGGATAGCATCAGTAGCTTCGCCGTGTTTGTGCAGGTGGCCGAGACGCGCAGTTTTGTCGCGGCCGGCCGCTTGCTCGGGGTGTCGGCCTCTGCCGTCGGCAAGAGCGTGGCGCGGCTGGAAGAAAGGCTCGGCGTACGCCTGTTCCATCGCAGTACGCGCAGCGTCACGCTGACCGCCGAAGGCGCGCTGTTCCTGGAGCGCAGCCGCCGCGTCCTCGCCGAAATCGAGGCGGCGGAACTGGAACTGGCCGAAGCCACCGCGGCGCCGCGCGGCCGCCTGCGGGTCAGCCTGCCGCTGGTCAGTTCACTGGTGTTGCCCGTGCTCGGCGATTTCATGCGCGAGTATCCGGACATCAAGCTGGACCTGGATTTCACCGACCAGTTGGTCGATGTCATCGAAGAAGGCTTCGATGCGGTCGTCCGGACCGGCGCGCCTACCGACTCGCGCCTGTCGGCGCGCAGGCTGGGTGCGTTCCACGCCATGCTGGTTGCCTCGCCCGAGTACCTGGCGCAGCATGGCACTCCTAAGGTCCCTGGCGACCTGGCCGGCCATGCTTGCCTGCACTACCGCTTTCCGAACACCGGCAAGCTCGAGGCATGGCCCCTGCGGCACGCGCCGGGGGATCCCGAGCCGGTGTTGCCGACGTCGATGATCTGCAACAACATCGAGACGCGCTTGTGTTTTGCGCTGCGCGGCCTGGGCATTGCCTGCCTGCCGGATTTCTCGATCCGTGAGCAACTGGCCGATGGCAGCCTGTGCCATGTCCTGCCGGATCATGTGGGGCCGGCCAAAGCCTTTCACGTACTCTGGCCGGCGAGCAAGCATCCTTCGCCCAAGGTACGGGCGTTGGTGGATTTCCTCTGCGCGCGGGTCTTTCCCGCCGATGTGGCGGCGTCGGCGGCGTCGGCGGCATCGGCCAGGCGCGGGCCAGCCCGACGCCTGCCGGCGCTGTCGCGGCGAGGGTGAGCCTAGGCGCGCTTGCCTGCGCGCTCTTCCTCCAGCAAGCGCAGCACGCGCCGTTGAATCTTGCCGGTGGTGGTCATCGGCAGCTGGTCGATGAACTCAATGGCCTTCGGGTATTCATACGGCGCCAGCTGGCCACGCACGTGCGCCTGCAATTCAGCCACCAGCGCAGCCACCAGTGCCGCGTCGCCGTCGAACGAACGCGCCACCGACGGCGTCAGCACCACAAAGGCCTTGACCACCGCGCCGCGCTCGGGATCGGGCGAAGGCACCACCGCGCAGTTGGACACCGCCGGATGCTTGAGCAGGCAGTTCTCGATCTCGCTCGGCCCGATGCGGTAGCCCGAGGACTTGAACACATCGTCGGCACGGCCCTGGTACCAAAGGTAGCCATCGGCATCGATGCGCGCGAGATCGCCCGTGCGGCACCAGCGCAGGCCGTCGCGCTCGACGTACTTGCCCGCGGTCGCCGCGTCGTTTTTCCAGTAGCCGAGGAAGAACACCGGGTCCGGATGCCCGGAGACATCGGTGGCACAGACCGCGACCTCGCCGTCCTCGCCCGGCGCGCAGGGGCGGCCTTCATCGTCGATCACCTGCACGCGATGGCCGGGGTAGGGGCGGCCCATCGAGCCGGGCCGCGCCGGCCAGCCCAGGCGCTCGTTGTCGTTCTGCGCGGTGCAGTTGCCGACGATGTAGTTGATCTCGGTCTGGCCGAACATCTCGTTGACGATCACGCCGAGCGCGTCGCGGCACCAGCCGAACACGGTCTCGCCAACCGCTTCGCCGGCGCTCATCAATGCCCGCAGCCTGATGTCATAGCGCTGCCGCGGCTCGGGGCAGGCCTTCATCATCTGCTTGAGCGCGGTCGGGAACAGGAAGGTGTTGGTGACGGCGTAGCGCTCGAGCAGCTCGAAGGCGCGCTCGGCGGAGAAGCGGCCCTGGTAGCCGACAATGGGCTTGCCGAAGTACAGCGCCGGCATCAGCGCATCCCACAGCCCGCCGGTCCAGGCCCAGTCGGCCGGGCTCCAGAACACATCGTCATCCTGCGGATACCAGTTCTGCGAGCAGACAAAGCCGGTCAGGTTGCCGACCAGCGCGCGGTGCGGGATCAGCGCGCCCTTGGGCGGTCCGGTGGTGCCGCTGGTGTAGATCAGCACGGCGGCCGCGTCGGCCTTGGTCTGCTCAGCGGTGAAGGCAGGCAACTGCGCGGCCAGCAGCACGTCCCAGTCATGGTCGCCGCGGCCGTGCGTATCGCCGGCGGCGATCACGGTGGCCAGCGCCGGGCATTCCGGTCGCGCGGCGAGCACGTTGTCGATCGAGGTTTCGTCGGCGATCGCCACGCTGGCTTCGCTGTGCGCGATGCGGTAGGCCAGCGCCTCCGGCCCGAACAGCATCGACAGCGGCATCGCGATCGCGCCCAGCTGGTAGATCGCCATATGGGCGATCACGGTCTCGATCCGCTGGGGCATCACGATTGCAACGCGGTCGCCGCGCGCCACGCCAAGGTCGCGCAGTGCCGCCGAGAGCCGGTTGGCCTCGGCCTGGATGTAGGCGAAGGTATGCGCGTTGCGCCGGCCGTCTTCATGCTCGGTATAGACGGCGATGCGGTCCATGGTTGCCGGATCCCGCGCCCAGCGGCCGCAGCAGGCTTCGGCAATGTTGAAATTCGGGGGGATTTCCCAGCGGAAGGATTCGTACAGCGCGCGGTAGTCGTCGCGCCGGTTTGCCGGCAAGGCAGCTGCGGCCATCCAAGATCTCCTGAAGGTCTCCTGTCCGTTCGCCGGCGCGGCAAGCTGCTAATGGCACTGGCCGCTATAATGCCTGCAAGCGAACGATCGTTCTATTTTGTCGAGGCTTCCCTTCGCCAGCCCTGGCGGCAGGAAGACCCGACGCCAGGGTGGAGACAATGACAATCAAGGAAACTTCGCGGTCTGAATTTATCACGTTGCGCGGGCTGCGCTACCACGTGCGCCACTGGGGCTCGCCCGGCGCGCGCAAGCTGTTCATGCTGCATGGCTGGATGGACGTGGCCGCCTCGTTCCAGTTTCTGGTCGACCACCTGCGCGGCGACTGGCACGTGATCGCCCCCGACTGGCGCGGCTTTGGCGAGACCGACTGGCCTTCGCGCTATCCCGGCACGCAGTCCTATTGGTTCCCCGACTACATCGCCGACCTGGAGGCGCTGCTCGATCACTACCAGCCGGAAGGGCAGGCAGACCTGGTCGGCCACAGCATGGGCGCCAACGTGATCTGCCTGTACGCCGGCATCCGCCCCGCACGCGTGCGCCGCGTGGTGGACCTGGAAGGCTTCGGCATGACGGCGACACGGCCGGTGCACGCCCCCAAGCGCTACGCGCGCTGGCTGGACGACATGCGCACAGGCGCCGAGCTGAGAACCTACGACAGTGTCGACGGCGTGGCCGCGCGCCTGCAGAAGACCAATCCGCGTTTGCCCGACGACCGCGCCGCGTTCCTGGCCGCGCACTGGTCGCGCCGGAGTGCAGACGGCCGCTGGGAAATCCTGGGCGACCCGGCGCACAAACTGGTCAATCCGATGCTGTACCGGCTTGATGAGGTGATGGCGATCTGGGAACAGGTCAGCGCACCGGTGTTGCATGTGGAGGCGCGCGATTCGGAGACGCTGCGTAATATCGCCCACAAGCAGAGCATCGACGAATTCAAGCAGCGCTTCCGCGCCTTCCGCGATTTCCGTGAAGCGGTGATCGACGACGCCGGCCACATGCTCCACCACGACCAGCCGGCCGCGGTGGCCGAGCTGGTCGAGTCGTTCTGCCTGTAGTGCGGGCCCCGCTGTGCGACGCCCGCTCTCAGGCGTGGGTGAGCTTTTCCTTCAGCGCGGCGTTGTTGCTGGTGTGGACATGCACCAGCGCCTTCTCCGGGAAGGCGTAGTGATACGCCTTGCGCAGCGCCAGCGCGGCTTCGTGGAAGCCGGACAGGATCAGCTTCTGCTTGTTGGGATAGAAGGCGATATCGCCCGCGGCAAAGATGCCGCGGCGCGAGCTTTCATACGTGGTGGTGTCGACCAGGATGCGGCCGGCACGCATGTCCATGTCCCATTGCGCGATCGGGCCGGGCTCGGACACCAGGCCGTATAGCGCCACCAGCTCATCGGCGGGCAGCATCTGGCTGCCGTCGCGGGTGCGCACTTCCACTTCGGCCAGTGCATCGCCATCGGTGCGCAGGGTGCCTAGCATGCCGACCACGAAATCCATCTCGCCGGCCGCCACCGCGGCGCGCATCTCGGCCACGGTGCCATCAGCGGCGCGGAAGCCCTCGCGCCGGTGCAGCAGCGTCACGCGAGCTGCCACCTTGCGCAGCGCCAGCGCCCAGTCCAGCGCCGAGTCGCCGCCGCCGGCGACGATTACCCGCTTGCCGGCAAAGCGCGATACATCGCGCACGGCGTAGTGCACGTGGCGGCCTTCCAACGCCGCGGCTTCCGGCACCGCAACGCGCTGCGGCGCGAACGCGCCCGCGCCGGAGCAGACCAGCACCGCTGCGACATCGAAGCGCTTGCCGCCATCGGTGGTGACCTGCATGCGCTCGTGGGCCGGCTGGCCGTGCTGCGGAGGCGCGCCGGGGATTTCGGACACGCTTTCTGCGCGCTGGCCGAAATGCATCGGGAAGGCGAACGGCGCGCATTGCTCCAGCAACCGGTCCACCAGGTCCTGCGCCAGGCAGCCGGGGACGGCCGGGATGTCGTAGATCGGCTTTTCGGGATACAGCTCGGTGCACTGGCCGCCGGCGCGATCGAGCACGTCGATCAGTTCACATTTGAGGCCGAGCACGCCAGCCTGGAAGGCGGCGAACAGCCCGACCGGGCCGGCGCCCACGATCAGGACATCTGTGGTGGTGACGGCGGGCGTGGCGGTGGTGGTGTCGGTAGACATGGCAGGCAAGGCGGGCACGGACGGCCCGCGGAAGATGGTGCAAAGCCCGACTATACCCCGCGCGAGCCCGCTTCCCGGCGACGCCAGCGTTGCCGGCAGGGCTTTGCCATGGGCGCCAAACCACCTCCGGCACGGCGCCGGCGCCACGCAGGCGAAGGGCGACCGGAGTAGAATGAGCCCCATGCTAAACGCCCACGCCATCAACGCTGACCTGCACTGCCATTCCACCGTGTCCGACGGCACGCTGTCGCCCCGCGCGGTGGCGGAAATCGCGCGCGATGCGGGCGTCGCGTACTGGGCATTGACCGACCACGATGAGGTAGGCGGGCAAGCCGCGGCGCGCGCCGCAGCCGAGGAATTCGGCATGCGCTATGTGCCGGGCGTGGAGATTTCGGTGACCTGGGCCGGGCAGACCGTGCATATCGTCGGCCTGCAGATCGACCCGTTCTGTCCCGAACTGATCGATGGCCTGACCGACACCCGTTGCGGACGTGCCCGGCGTGCGCGCGACATCGGCGAGGCGCTGGCCAGGGCCGGCATCGAGGGCGCCTACGCCGGTGCATTGAAGTACGTAGGCAATCCCGACCTGATCTCGCGCACCCATTTCGCGCGCTGGCTGGTTGACCAGGGCCACTGCGCCACCATCGGCGACGTGTTCAGCGAATACCTGTCGGAAGGCCGGCCCGGTTATGTCGGCCACCGTTGGGCCAGCCTGGCCGAGGCGGTTGGCTGGATCCGCACCGCCGGTGGCATCGCAGTAATCGCCCACCCCGGCCGCTACCACTACACCGACACCCAGCACGATGCCCTGTTCGACGAGTTCAAGTCGCTCGGCGGCGGCGCCGTCGAGGTCGTGACCGGCAGCCACACGCCGGACCAGTACCGCCGTTATGCCGACGTGGCGCGCCACTACGGGCTGCTGGCGTCGCGCGGCTCGGATTTTCATGGGCCCGGCGAAGGCCGGGTCGAACTCGGCACGCTGCCACCCCTGCCGTCCACGGTCACGCCGGTCTGGCACGACTGGTAACCAGCCAGCCACACGAAAGGCGCCCTGCATGTCCCAGTACTTCGAGATCCATCCGCTCAACCCGCAGTCGCGCCTGATCAAGCAGGCCGCACAGATCCTGCAGAAGGGCGGACTGATCGCGCTGCCGACCGATTCCAGCTACGCGCTCGCCTGCCAGCTCGACGACAAGCACGCGGTCGAGCGCCTGCGCCGGCTGCGCGGCATCGACGATCGCCACCACCTGACGCTGATGTGCCGCGATTTGTCCGAGTTGGGCAACTTCGCCCGCGTCGACAACCGCCAGTACCGCTGGATCAAGGGTGCCACGCCCGGGCCGTACGTCTTTATCCTGGAAGCCACCAAGGAAGTGCCGCGGCGCCTGTCGCACCCGGCGCGCAAGACCATCGGCATGCGCGTGCCCGACCACGCCATCCCGCTGGAACTGCTGGGCGAAACCGGCGAGCCGCTGATCTCTGCCACGCTGCAGATGCCCGGCGACGAGGAGCCGCTCAATGACCCGGCGGAAATCCGCGCCCGGCTGGAAAAGCAGCTTGACCTGGTGGTCTGTGGCGGGCCCGCGCCGGCGCAGCCGACCACGGTGATCGACCTGACAAGCGGCGAGCCCGAGCTGGTGCGCGCTGGCCGCGGCGACATTTCGCTCTTCGGGCTCTGAACCCCGGGGCTCCGAACCTCGGCGCTAACCCGCGCTGCGCCGCCACCACAGGTGCGCCGCCGTGCGCCTGGCAAGCCGGCGGCCCGTTACAATAGCCGTCATGGATTCCTCCCTTATCCAGACCTTCGCGGTCTATGCCCTGCCGGTGCTGTTCGCCATCACGCTGCACGAGGCGTCGCACGGTTATGTGGCCAAAGTGTTTGGCGACAACACGGCCTATTTGCTCGGACGGGTCAGCCTGAACCCGATCCGCCATATCGACCCGATCGGCACCGTGGCAGTGCCGCTGCTGCTGTACATCATGACCAGCGGCCAGTTCGTGTTTGGCTATGCCAAGCCGGTGCCGGTGGTGTTCGAGCGCCTGCGCAATCCGCGCTGGCATGGTATGTGGGTAGCGCTGGCGGGCCCCGCCAGCAACGTCGTGCAGGCCTTTGTCTGGGTGCTGCTGGCGATCGGCATGACCTGGGGCGGCGTGCGCGAACCCTTCTTTGGCGAAATGGCGCTGGCGGGCGTGCGCGTCAACCTGGTAGTGGCTGCCTTCAACCTGTTCCCGGTGCCGCCGCTGGACGGTGGCCGCGTGCTGACCGCGCTGCTGCCGCAGGGCGTGGCGCGCGCGGTGTCGCGCATCGAGCCCTACGGGATTTTCGTGGTGCTGGCGCTGGTCGCCGCGGGCGTGATCACGACTATCTGGATGACGCCGGTGGTCAACGTGCTGATGTCGCTGATCGAGCTGATGCTGCGCCCGATCGTGATGCTGCTGCACTGACGGGGGCGTTATGATCGACGTCCAAGTTGCGCCGCATGCCGGCCTGTCCGCACCGTCCGCGTGGGTTATCCGCTGGGCGCACTTGCTGCGCCCCGGCGCCCGCGTGCTCGACCTGGCCTGTGGCAGCGGCCGCCATGCCGCCTGGCTGGCCGCGTGCGGCCATGCGGTGCTGGCAGTTGACCGCGATGCCGCCGCCATCGCCGCGTTGCCGTCCAACGTGACCGGCCGCGTGGCCGACCTGGAGCAGGGTACCTGGCCGCTGGCCGACGAGGCGCCGTTCGACGCCATCGTCGTCACCAACTACCTGCACCGGCCGCTGTGGCCGCACCTGGCCGCGGCGCTGGCGCCGGGTGGCGTGTGGCTGTACGAGACCTTCGCGGCAGGCAACGAGACCGTTGGCAAGCCGTCGCGGCCTGATTTTCTGCTGCGCCCCGGTGAATTGCTCGAAGTGGCGCGCGCGCACGGCCTGCGCGTCATCGCTTATGAGGACGGCGTGCAGAAAGTGCCGAAAACGGCCTTTGTGCAGCGCCTGTGTGCGGTGCGCGAGGCCGCCGCCGCGCCGCATGCGACCACCCCGGCACGCTATCGCCTGGACCCCTGAAAGTGCATGTGCGCTGTCGGCGAGAATGCCGCTGCACACGTTGAAACAGTTGGTATCAACCCCGAATCAACCAGCTACCCGCCGGCGGTCGAAGCCGCCTGCGGTTCCGGTACAATCCCGTTATTCGCATCCCGAATTCCTAACGATATGACACAGATTACCGGCAGCATCGTCGCCATTGTCACCCCGATGCATGAGGACGGCAGCCTGGACTTCCCGGCCCTGCGCGCACTGGTCGACTGGCACGTCGCCGAGGGTACCGACGCCATCGTGATCGTCGGCACGACCGGTGAATCCCCGACGGTCTCCGTCGAGGAGCACTGCGAGCTGATCCGCGTGGCCGTGGAACAGGCCGGCAAGCGCATCCCGATCATCGCGGGTACCGGCGGCAACTCCACCAAGGAGGCCATCGAGCTGACCGCCTTCGCCAAGAAGGTGGGTGCCGATGCATCGCTGCAGGTCGTGCCGTACTACAACAAGCCGACCCAGGAAGGGATGTACCGCCATTTCCGCACCATCGCGGAAGCGGTGGAGCTGCCGGTGCTGCTGTACAACGTGCCGGGCCGCACCGTTGCCGACATGAGCAACGACACCATCCTGCGCCTGGCGCAGGTGCCGGGCATCGTCGGCGTCAAGGAAGCCACGGGCAATATCGACCGCGCCGCGCAACTGATCAACGATGCGCCGGAAGGCTTTGCCATCTACAGCGGCGACGATCCCACCGCGGTCGCGCTGATCCTGCTGGGCGGCAAGGGCAATATCTCGGTCACCGCGAACGTGGCACCGCGCAAGATGCACGAGATGTGCGCGGCGGCACTCAAGGGCGACGTCGTCACCGCGCGCCGCCTGCACATGGAACTGATCGGACTGAATAAGGCTATGTTCATCGAAGCCAATCCGATCCCGGTCAAGTGGGCGCTGCAGCAGATGGGCAAGATGGAAGGCGGCATCCGCCTGCCGCTGACCCCGCTGTCCGAAGCCAACCACGAAACCGTACGCAAGGCACTGGCCGCCGCCGGCCTGTTGGCCTGATTTACCGCGGCGTCTTGCTGTCGCTCCCTCAACTAGGATTGCGTGTCAATGAAATCGAAGCTTAACCGCCGCGGCGCGACGCAAGTCCGCCGCGCCGCCCTGGTTGTGCCCGTGCTGGCCGCGGGCGTGATCACCGGCTGCAGCAGCATCAACGAAGCGATGCAGCCCGACAAGATCGACTACAAGTCGTCGGCGTCGAAGCGCACGCCCACGCTGGACATTCCGCCGGACCTGACCAAGCTGGAAGGCGACCGCCGCTACTCCGTGCCTGATGCCAACGGCACCTCGACGCTGTCGACCTACAGCCAGGCAACCAAGGTGCGCGAGCAATCCCCGACCGAGAACGTATTGCCCTCGGCGCAGGGCATTCGCATGGAGCGCGACGGCAACACGCGCTGGCTGGTGATCAGCAACGGCATGCGCGGCGACCAGCTGTGGCAGCAACTGCGCGGCTTCTGGCAGGAAAGCGGTTTCCTGCTGGTGCAGGACTCGCCCGAGACCGGCATCATGGAAACCGACTGGGCCGAGAACCGCGCCAAGATCCCGCAGGACATCATCCGCAATACCATCGGCAAGGTGTTCGACGGCCTGTACTCGACCTCCGAGCGCGACAAGTTCCGCACCCGCGTCGAACGCGCGCAGAACGGCACGCTGGAAGTGTTCATCAGCCACCGCGGCGCGCAGGAGCAACTGACCGGCATCGACAAGTCCAGCACCGTCTGGACCCCGCGTCCGGCCGATCCCGAGCTGGAGGCCGAATTCCTGTCGCGCCTGGCGCAACGCCTGGGCGTGCAGAAGGAACAGGCCGACCGCATGGCCAAGAACCCGGCGCCGGCTGGCAACAACGCGGCGGCGGCTGAAGCGGCGGCGGCTGGCGCAGCCGGCACCACGGCTGCCGCAGCCGGCGGTGCAACCCAGAAGTCCTACCTGGCCCAGGTCAATGGCGCCCCGGCGCTGCAATTGCCGGAGCCGTTCGACCGCGCCTGGCGTTCGGTCGGTCTGTCGCTGGATCGCGTCAACTTCACCATCGAAGACCGCGACCGTGCCCAGGGCCTGTACTACGTGCGCTACGTCGATCCGCGCACCAGCGTCGACAACCGTGGCTTCTTCTCCAAGCTGTTCACCAAGCCGGAAGATCCCAAGACCGCCAAGAAATACCGCGTGGCGCTCAAGGGCACTGGCAGCGGCACGCTGGTGACGGTGCTTAACGACGCCGGCCAGCCGGAGAACGGCGAAATCGGCAAGCGCATCCTGTCGCTGCTCGACGAGCAACTGCACTGAGCCGGCGGTGACCGGCTCAACCACCGGCCGTCCTGGCCGGCCTGCCAACTGCACGGCGGGGAGGGCGCGCCCATGATGCGCTTCGCCTTCCTCGGCAGCGGCAGCGAGGGCAACTCGCTGCTGATCGAATCCCGCGAAGACACTACCACCACGCGTGTGCTGCTCGACTGCGGCTTCGGCATCCGCGAGACCGCGCGTCGCCTGGAGCGGCTTGGCGTCACGCCGGACCAGCTCGACGCCGTGCTGGTCACGCACGAGCATGGCGACCATGTCGGCTCGGCCTACGCCTTTGCGGCACGGCACCGGCTGGCGGTCTACACCAGCCACGGCACCTGGCTGGCGACCTCGCACATGCGCGGCGCCGACGTCGCCGATGTGCGCGTCTGCGCTGCGGACCACGCCTTTGTCATCGGCGGCCTCCAGGTGATGCCGTACACGGTTCCGCACGACGCGCGCGAGCCGCTTCAGTTCGTGCTGTCCGATGGACAGGCGCGTCTGGGCGTGCTGACCGACGCCGGCATGGAAACGCCCTATGTGACGGCGCGCCTGTCAGGTGTCGATGCGCTGGTGCTGGAGTGCAATCACGACCGCGAGATGCTGCGCAACTCAGTCTACCCGGCGTCGCTGAAGCGGCGGATTGGCGGTGATTTCGGCCATTTGGCCAATGAGGTGGCGGCGAGCATCCTGGGGCAGATCGCGCATGCCGGTCTGAACCGCGTCGTTGCGGCGCACCTGAGCAAGCAGAACAACACGCGTGAACTGGCCACGGGCGCGCTGGCTGCGGCGTTGGGCGCGTTGCCTTCGGAGGTGTTAGTGGCCGATCAGGAAATGGGGCTGGACTGGCAAGCGGTGCGAGCCTGAGCCGCGCACGACGCGCCTATGCGGCGCCCAATAAAAAAACCGGCCCGAAGGCCGGTTTTTTTATTGGTCGAAACCGATTACTGCTTGGCAGCCGGAGCCGAAGCGTCAGCAGCCGGAGCCGAAGCGTCAGCAGCCGGGGCCGATGCGTCAGCAGCGGCAGCAGCCGGGGCTTCAGCAGCCGGAGCCGAAGCTTCAGCAGCCGGAGCGGCAGCAGCCGGAGCAGCCGTGTCAGCGGCCGGAGCAGCCGGTTCTTCCTTCTTGCCGCAAGCGGCGAGAGCAACAGCGGCCAGCAGCGATGCGATCAGGAGAGACTTCTTCATTGTTCGTCCTTTAACTTGTAATAACGAAAAACAGGCGATGAATAATTACCGGTAATTATCGCTCTTGAACTGCAAAATAGAGGCCCTCCCGGGTGCCGACAAATGCAGTGGTCCACAGTACTAGCCAGCCAACGATTATATCCGCGTTTTCCCGGCTTGTGTAGCATCGAAATTTGCTGAATTGCATTGTTACGCATTATTACAGCCGGGGTCCCAATTGTAGCCATCCCTCCTGCGTCCAGTGATGAAAAGTATCCATCAGGTCAGGCAGAGCGGCACATGCCGCAATATCATTGCCACTAAGGTGGCGATTATCGGCCAGTTTCTTCAGCCAAGGCATCAGTTCGGCCGGGGGCTCATAGGCTTCCCCATTGAGGAAGAAATTGTTCCGGTCGTAAAGTGCAATCGAGGCAGAGGCAAGAACGACGCCAAGCTGGGCCGCAAGTTTCTCATAACGGCGCTGCGGCAGGTCGGATATCTCGGCGAATTCGACCCCCGGCTTCGGTTCCGACAGATGTGAGCCAAGAAATTCCGACACCATCTGCGAATTCCATTGCAATGCCTTGAGCCGCTCGGCCACTGCTTTGGCCATGCCGGCGGGCAGTTGCGCGGGCCTGGTCGCCGCACGTTCGCCGGCATCGGCGTAACGCCCGCCCAAGTCTTCGTTGTCCTCTACCGTCTCGGAAAGCCACGCCAGGAAGTGACCCGCCAGTTCGCGGTAGGCCGGTGCACGGAAGCCGATCGAGCAGGTCATGCATTCGCCTTCGGCCACGCCGTCGTGGGCGTATTGCGGCGGCAGGTACAGCATGTCGCCCGGCTCCAGCACCCATTCTTCCTCGGCGCTGAAATCGGCAAGGATCTTCAGCGGCATGTCAGGGACCAGTTGCAGGCTGGCCTGCGACGAGATGCGCCAGCGGCGCCGGCCCGAGACTTGCAGCAGAAACACGTCGTAGGAATCGAAGTGCGGGCCGACGCCGCCACCATCGGACGCGTAGCTGATCATCAGGTCGTCCAGGCGCGCGTCGGGCACGAAGCGAAAGCGGCCCATCAACTCAGCCGCGGCGGCATCGTGGAGGTTCACGCCCTGCACCAGCAAAGTCCACTGGCGGGTCTTGACGGCAGGGAGGTTTTCGCGCGCAAATGGACCATGTTCGAGCTTCCAGCGATTGCGGAAGTGCGTCACCAGGCGCGATTCAACTTCGTCGCGATCGGCAAGGTCGAAAAGCGCATCGCGCGACACAGGCGGCACGATTCCGGGTACCGCCTGTCGAATCAGCAGTGGCTTGCGGTGCCAGACATCCCGCATGAATGCAGCAGGCGTCATGCCACCAAGCAGGTCGAGCGGAGTGTCTGGATCGACGGGGCCAGGGGGCAGGGCCTGCGCGTATAATGCGGAATCGTTCATGGAGTCAAGAATTGAAAATCGCTAAGAACACGGTAGTGTCCGTGATGTACAAGCTGTCGGACGCGCAAGGCAATCTGATCGAGGAGTCAGATGAAGCCATGGTCTATTTGCACGGCGGGTATGATGGCACGTTCCCCAAGATCGAGGAAGCGCTCGACGGCCATGACACCGGCTTCGAGACCCAGTTGCAGCTCGAGCCAGACGATGCCTTCGGCGACTACGATGCCGACCTGGTCAAGGTCGAGCCGCGCGACCGTTTCCCCGAGCCGCTGGAAGTCGGCATGCAGTTCGAAGGCATGCCCGAGGACGGCGATGAAGAAGACTCCGTCATCTACACCGTGACCGACGTTGCCGAAGACAAAGTGGTGCTGGACGGCAACCACCCGCTGGCCGGCATGGCGCTGCGCTTCTGGCTGAAGGTTTCCGAAGTGCGCGAGGCCACCGCCGAGGAAATCGAGCACGGCCACGCCCACGGCGCCTCGGGCGTCGAGGTGGTGGACGAGGACGAGGACGACGATACCCCGCGCACGCTGCACTGATCCCGCGCCCTCCGTGGCCCATGAAGGAAGCCGGCTTAGCCGGCTTTTTTCATGGGCGGACAAGCGGCTCAGGGCGTGGTCGGCGCGTCCTTTAGCGAAACCGAAAACGGTGCCGCCGCGTTCGGCGTGATCACCAGTTCGGCCCATTGCGCCACAGCGTTGTTCGGCAGCGAAACCCGCGTGAAATTCTGCAGCACCTTGCCGGCGCTGTCGCGCAGCGGCTTGTCGATGCGGAAGCCACTTTCGCCAGCATGCACCAGCAGCACCTGGCCGGGAAAGCGCGCACTGAGGTCGCGCAGTTGGCGCTTGAACTCAAGGTAGCCGTCGCGCGTGCGATGGCGCATGAAACCGTCCAGCAGCGTCGGGCGGCCTTTCTTCTCCCAGCCGTTGGCGAAGTGCGGGTCGGCATGGGCCACCACGACGATGCCATTCATGTCGCGCTGCCGCGCCAGCGAGAACGCGCGCGCCAGCCACTGGCGGTTGGCCTCCCGCCGGTCTTCGAACTCGCTGTTGCGCCCGCCCTCGTTGCGGTAGTGGTTGTTGTCGCCAGGCACGTTCAGGCCGACGATCAGGACGTCGCCCAGCGTGAGACGAGCGTTCTCGCGGAAGGTACGGAACAGGGCCTGGTCGGACTGCCGCACCACCGGGCGCGGATGCTGGCCCAACGTGGCGTCCTCAGGGAAGAACAGCTCGCGCAGGCGGTTCAGCCGCTCGACCGAGTCGAAATTGCCGTTGACCGGGAGCCTGCATTCGGCCCAGTCGGTCTCGCCCGGCACGTAGAGCAGCGGCAACGGCGACTGGGCGAGCAACTGCTGGCGGCTCGTCAGGACGGTGTCGCTGCAGGATTCGGTATCGCCCTTGATGCCGCCGGCGTGGATCACCAGGTCGAGCCTGCGTTCGGCAAAGCTGTCGAGCAGGGCGGTGGTGTTGGCTTCGGCGGCCGGCCATTGCGGCAGGTCGGCGATCAGCGCGACGCGGATCAGCTTCGGCTTGGGCGCGGCCTTGCCCCCGCGGCCGGCCGGTGCCGGCCATCCGGTACTGGCCGCGCACAGCAGCAATGCCGTGGCGAGGATCCGGCCGGCGTGCCGGCGCCTGGCGTTCATGCCGTGCCGATCGCCTCGCCTGCAAGCGCCTTGAGGCGGTACAGCGCATCGAGCGCGGCACGCGGCGTCAGGCTGTCCGGGTCCAGGTCGGCCAGCGTGTCGATCAGCGCGGCATGCTCCGGCGCCAGTGCGGCCGGCTGCGGCGTGGCTGGGGTACGGCTGTCGCCCTCGTCGTCATCGGCGTCCGGTACTGTTGGCGCGCCGAACAGGTCGAGCTGCGGCGTCGGCGTGGCATCGGCCGATTGCTGCTCCAGCCATGCCAGGTGCTTGCGCGCGGCGCGGATTACCGGCTGCGGCACGCCGGCCAGCTGCGCTACCTGCAGGCCATAGCTCTGGCTGGCGGGGCCATCCTGCACCGCATGCAGAAAGACGATGCCGTCGCCGTGCTCCACTGCGGACAGGTGTACGTTGGCGGCCTGCGGGAATTCCTGCGGCAACTGCGTCAGCTCGAAGTAGTGCGTCGCGAACAGCGTATGGCTGCGGTTGTGCGACAGCAGGTGGCGCGCGATCGCCCACGCCAGCGCCAGCCCATCGAAGGTGGACGTGCCGCGGCCGATCTCGTCCATCAGCACCAGCGAAGACGGCGTGGCGTGGTGCAGGATGCCGGCGGCTTCGGTCATTTCCACCATGAAGGTGGAGCGCCCGCCCGCCAGGTCGTCGGCCGCGCCGATGCGGGTAAAGATGCGGTCGATCGGGCCGATCACGGCGCGCCGCGCCGGCACGTAGGCGCCCACGCAGGCCAGCAGCACGATCAGCGCGGTCTGGCGCATGAAGGTCGACTTGCCGCCCATGTTGGGGCCGGTGATCAGCAGCAGCTTGCGCGCTTCATTGAGCTGGCTGTCGTTGGCGATAAACGCCACGGATTCCGCCGCCAGCTGGCCTTCCACGACCGGGTGGCGGCCCTGCACGATATCGACCACGTTCTCGCGCACGCGCTCGGGCGCGGACCAGTCCAGCGTCTGCGCGCGCTCGGCCAGTGCCGCCAGCACGTCGAGGCGCGCCAGCGCGCCGGCCACGCGCTGCAGTTCACAGATATGCGGCAACAGCGCCTGCAGCAGGCCGTCGTAGAGCTGCTTCTCGCGCGCGAGCGCGCGGTCCTGCGCCGACAGCGCCTTGTCCTCGAACGCCTTCAGCTCGGGCGTGATATAGCGCTCGGCATTCTTCAGCGTCTGGCGGCGGCGGTAGTCGTCGGGCACCTTGTCGGCCTGGCCGTTGGTGACCTCGATATAGAAGCCATGCACGCGGTTGAACTCGACGCGCAGGTTGGCGATGCCGGTGCGCGTGCGTTCGCGCGCTTCCAGGTCGATCAGGAACTGGCCGCAGTTCTCGGAGATATCGCGCAGCTCGTCCAGGTCGGTGTCGTATCCGCGCGCAATCACGCCGCCGTCGCGCACCACGGTCGCGGGTTCTTCGGCGACCGCGCGCACCAGCAGGTCCAGGGACGCCTGCGGTACTGCCAGGTCCTGCAGCGTCTGCACCAGCAGCGGGCTGTCCTGCTCGTCGCGGATGCAGGCTTGCACGTCGGGCAGCGCGCGCAGCGTGTCGCGTAGCGAGGACAGGTCGCGCGGGCGCGCGCTCAGCAGCGCCAGGCGCGAGGTGATGCGCTCGACATCGGCCAGCCGGCGCAGCGCGGCACGCAGCGTATCTGTGCCCTGGTCGATCAGCACGCCGATGGCCTGTTGCCGCGCCTGCGGCACGGCCGGGTCGCGCAGCGGATGATGCAGCCAGTGGCGCAGCGCGCGGCTGCCCATCGTGGTGCAGCAGGTATCCAGCAGAGAGAACAGCGTCGGCGATTCGCCGCCGCGCAGCGTCTCGGTCAGTTCCAGGTTGCGGCGCGTGGCCGAATCCAGGCCGATGTATTCCGACTCGCGTTCGACCTTCAGGCCCTGCACATGGCGCAGCGACTGGCCCTGCGTGGTAGCGGCGTAGTTCAGCAGCGCGCCGGCGGCGCCGATCGCCGCGCCCAGCCCGGCACAACCAAATGGATCGAGGCTGGCCACACCCAGCTGCTCGCGCAGGCGGCGCGAGCCGGCATCCTGGTCGAAATGCCATTCGGGCAGGCGCGTGCGCGCGCAAGCCAGTGCCGGGAGGTCGATGCCGTCGGCATAGAGCAGTTCGGCGGGGCGGACGCGCTCCAGCTCGCGGCCCAGTTGCGCTACCTCGCACTCCATCAAGCGCAGCTCGCCGCTGGCCAGGTTCAGCCACGCCAGCCCGGTCTTGCTGATGCCGCGGCGCGTCGTCTGCTGGTGCACCGCCATCAGGAAAGTGTCTACCTTGTCCGGCAGCAGCGCCGCGTCGGTCAGCGTGCCCGGCGTAACGATGCGCACCACCTTGCGCTCCACCGGCCCCTTGCTGGTGGCGGGATCGCCGATCTGTTCGCAGATCGCCACCGACTCGCCCAGCTTCACCAGGCGGGCCAGGTACTGGTCCGCCGAATGGAACGGAATGCCGGCCATCCGGATCGGCACGCCATTCGAGGCGCCGCGCGCGGTCAGCGTGATGTCGAGCAGGCGCGCGGCCTTTTCGGCGTCGTCGTGGAACAGCTCGTAGAAGTCACCCATGCGATAGAACAGCAGGGTGTCGGGGTGGTCTGCCTTGATGCGAAGGTATTGCTGCATCATGGGCGTGTGGCGGCTGCCTGCGGCGTCTGCCTGTGTCTGTTCAGGGTCGGTTTTCTTCTGCAATCCCATTGCCATTTAGCCTGTCTGGCGGTGGGCCTGCATTGTGCCGCCCGATCCGCTCGGAGCGCCGCCTTGCGTGTTGCGGAAAAGCGCCCCCGCGGGAGCGGCCGGGCGCTGGTCCGGCGGCCTGTGGCCGCGGCACGAAGGGGCGTTTTCGAATATGGGCGATATGGTACAGCACGGTGCCGCCGCGGATGTGCGGCAAACGGGCGTGCCGGCCCTGGATCAGCGGAACACCAGCACAGGTATGTCGCTATGGGTCAGCACTTTCTGCGTTTCGCTACCCAGCAGCAGCCCGCTGAGCCCCTTGCGACCGTGCGAGGCCATGAAGATGACGTCGCAGCCCAGCTCCTTGGCGGCGTGGATGATGCCCTGGTACGGCACCGAGGCGCTGGAGACGTGGCCGGAACAGGGCACCCCTGCCAGCGCTGCAGCGGCCTCGACCTTGGCGAGTTCCTGGCGTGCCTCGGCTTCCACGCGCTGCTGGTACACCTCGCGCTTTTCGTGCGAGCTGTCGCTGGACAGTACATACGGATAGTTCTCCACGCACATGTAGGGCGTCAGCCGCGCCGCCGTGGTGCGGGCAAACTGGATGGCGGCGGAAACGGCCTTGTGCGAAAGCTCGGAGCCGTCGACGGGGAGCAGGATGTGCTTGAACATTGGGTCCTTTACTGGTGAGTGAGTCGACAGGGATAAGGCGGCGTCCTGCGTTGCCGCCTGGGAGTCAGTTGGCCAGTGCACGCCCGACAATCAGCGGGTCGGCCTGGCCGATGGCGGTGGTGTCCCGGTTTGCATAGGGAAAGCGCGACAGGATGTAGCGCAGCGCATTGAGCCGCGCGCGCTTCTTGCAATCGGAGCGGATCACCGTCCATGGCGAGTCGGCGGTGTCGGTATGCGCGAACATTGCCTCCTTGGCGCGTGTGTACTCATCCCATTTGTCGAGCGAGGCAATGTCGACCGGGCTGAGCTTCCACTGCTTGAGCGGGTGGATCTCGCGTTCGCGGAAGCGGCGACGCTGCTCTTTCTGGCTGACCGAGAACCAGAACTTGAACAGGTGAATGCCGCTGCGTACCAGGTGGCGCTCGAACTCCGGGGCTTGCTGCAGGAAGTCCTGGTACTCGCGCGAGGAGCAAAAGCCCATCACGTGTTCGACGCCGGCGCGGTTGTACCAGGAGCGGTCGAACAGCACGATCTCGCCGGCGGCCGGCAGGTGCTGCACGTAGCGCTGGAAATACCATTGGCCGCGTTCGGATTCGGTCGGTTTTTCCAGCGCCACAACGCGGGCACCGCGCGGGTTCATGTGTTCCATGAAGCGTTTGATGGTGCCGCCCTTGCCGGCGGCATCGCGGCCCTCGAACAGGATCACCACGCGTTGCCCGGTCTCGCGCACCCAGGCCTGGAACTTGAGCAACTCGACCTGCAGACGGTATTTCTGCTTTTCGTAATTGCGGCGCGACATCAGGTTCTGATATGGGTAGGCGCCGTCGCGCCAGTTGGCAGCAAGCTCGTCGTCGGGATGCCGCCGGTGGCCAGCCTGCCAGGCACCGGGATCGCCCTCCAGGATCAGGCTGCGCAACTGGGCGGCCTCATCCGGTGCCAGACCATCGAGCAGCGTGCGCATGGCGTCGAGCATGCCGGCGCCCTGGCCGGCGCGGCTGGCGAGAATGTCCTGCATGCTGCTGGCGGCCACCTGCACGGCAGCGTCAACGGCGCCGCTGACTTCATTGCGCTCGGCCGACAGGGCCGTGTTGGTCGGCAGTACATCGCCGCGTGCGGCAGGGCGGCTACGGGCCTGCGAAGTACGGGCTTGCGAAGTACGGGCTTGCGAAGAGGTGTGGGACTTTGCGGCAGGCGTGTCGCGATCTGTCATGTGCGGTCCTCCGTTCAGGCTGCGTGCCGGCGGAGGATCTGATAGAGCTGGTCCTTGATCTGCAGCTTCTCCTTCTTCAGCCGCTCGATCTCGAAGCCCGAAGACGGGACCAGTCCGGACTCCATATTTTGGATCTCTTGGTCCAGCGCATTGTGGCGATGGAACAGGCGGGCAAAGTGGGCGTCCTGCGTCTTCAGGAGCGAGATCTGGTCGCGATATTCGGGAAACATGCGGGCTCTCCTCGGCTTGATCCGCGCGCACGGGGCGTGGCGCATGGATTCATTCTGGAGAGGGCGGGGCGACAAGACCTTGATGTAAATCATGGCCGGCCGGGGCGGGCGGAAGAATAGGAAGAGTCTCTGCGCGCCGGCGAATGCGGGTGCCGGAAAGCAAAAACGCCCGCCGGTTACGGGCGGGCGTTCCGGTCGTTCCGTGGCCTTCAGGCCATGCTGCGGACTCAGTTGGTAGCCGGCTTGACGTTGTCGAGCGAGTACGGCGACAGCAGGCGCACCATCTGGGCAAAGGCCTTGGGGTTGCCCGCCAGCACTTCGCCTTGTTCCATCTGGCGCGGCTCGCCGTTGTAGTTGCCGACCAGGCCACCCGACTCGGTGATCAGCAGCATGCCGGCGGCCATGTCCCACGGCTTCAGGCCGCGCTCGAAGAAGCCATCCAGGCGGCCGCAGGCGACATAGGCCAGGTCCAGCGCGGCGGCGCCCGGACGACGCAGGCCGGCGCAGCTGCGCGTCATCAGCGAGAAGACCTCGAGGTATTCATCCACGCCTTCCAGGTCGCGGAACGGGAAGCCGGTGCCGATCAGGCAGTCGGCCAGCTTGTCGCGGCGGGTCACGCGGATGCGGCGGTTGTTCAGGAAGGCGCCGGCGCCCTTGCTGGCGGTGAACAGCTCGTCGCGGGTCGGATCGTAGACCACGGCCTGCACCGGCGTGCCGCGGTGCAGTTGGGCGATCGAGACCGCGTACTGCGGGAAGCCGTGGATGAAGTTGGTGGTGCCATCGAGCGGATCGATGACCCAGGTGTATTCGTGGGCGTCTTCGCCTTCGGCCCAGGACTGGCCGGACTCTTCCGCTAGAATGGCGTGTTCCGGGTAGGCGGTGCGGATGACCTCGATGATCGCGGCTTCGGCGGCGCGGTCGACCTCGGTAACGAAATCGTTGTGTTGCTTGCGCGAGACGCGTACCAGATCGACGTCGAGCGACGCGCGGTTGATGATGGATCCCGCCTTGCGGGCCGCCTTGACGGCGATATTGAGCATCGGATGCATGAATCTCTCCAGGCCGTCCACGACGAAGCGGTGGGGTGCTCATGGCACCGCGCGCCCGCCCATGGGCAGCTGACAACACAACGGATTGTAGAAGAACGTCGGCCCGTCGCCGGTCTTGTGCAAAATGTGCCGCGAAAATCTCGCAGGCGAGCAAAAACCTGGCGCCGTGCCAAAGAAGAATCCCGAATTGTATATGAACCCGGCAAATGATACGAGCCAGCCCGCCGGCCGGCCTGATGCGTCACCCACGGCCGGCGCCGATGCCTTCGGCCGCGTGCGCTTCGTGCTGGTCGAGACCAGCCATCCGGGCAACGTCGGCTCGGTGGCGCGCGCGATCAAGACCATGGGCTTCGGCAGCCTGGTGCTGGTCTCGCCGCGCGAGCCTGACGTGCTGCGGCATGCCGATGCCATCGCCATGGCCAGCGGCGCAGACGATGTGCTGGCTGGTGCCGTCATCGTCGACCAGATCGACGCGGCGCTGGCCGGCGCGGCGTTGACCGTCGCCATGACCGCGCGCCAGCGCGAGTTCGGACCGCCCCGGCTGCTGCCGCGCGCCGCGGCAGCGCGCGCCTGCCAGACGCTGGCCGGCAGCGGCGACATCGCCTTTGTCTTCGGCAACGAGCGCTACGGCTTGCCTAACGAAGCGGTCGAGCGCTGCATGGCGGTCACGCATATCCCCGCCAACCCCGCATATACCTCGCTCAACCTAGCGCAGGCGGTGCAACTGGTCGCCTACGAGATGCGGCTGGCGCTGCTGGATGCCGCTCCAGCCGGCGCGGCGGCGCCGGACGCGGGCGCCAAGATCGGCTATGCTGGTGAGCCCGCCACGGCCGAGCAGGTCGAGGCCATGTTCGGACACCTGCAGTCAGGCCTGGAAGCGATCGGCTTTCTCGATCCCGCCAATCCGCGCAGGCTGATGTCGCGGCTGCGCCGGCTGCTGGCCCGCAGCGGCCTGGAGCGCGAGGAAGTGAACATCCTGCGCGGCATCGCCAAGCACATGCTGATGACGCAGCATCGGCCTGGGCCGGGCCGGAAAGAGTAAGCGAGTAGAGGAGCAAGCACAGTGGCAGCAACCCGCAGCATTTCGAGGCTGGACGACGCAGGCGCAAGCGGCAAGCGCGCACGCTGTCGGCCCGTCGATGCGGGTTGGCGCGTGCCGGGGCGATGTTGATCGTCGCACTGCCGCTGCAAAATCCCTGACGGATCAAGGGCCAATGGCCGGTGCCAGAGTGCCGGCCGCAAATCACTTACACTCCCTGATCCCGTCCTCACCGGCCACCGACCTCGCCGGCGACCCAGCCCCAGGCGCAAGCCTTGCGTGGCGCGGCGCACGGCGCGGCAACACGACACGACCAAGATGTTCTCTCGCCTTAAGGAAGATATCGACACGATCATGCTGCGCGATCCCGCCGCGCGCAGCCGCCTGGAAGTCCTGACCTGCTACCCCGGCCTGCATGCCGTGGTCTTCCACCGCTTTGCACACGCTTGCTGGAACGGGGGCTTCCATTGGGTGGGACGTTGGATCTCGCACTGGTCGCGCTTCCTGACCGGCATCGAGATCCATCCGGCGGTGAAGCTGGGGCGCCGGGTGTTTATCGACCACGGGATGGGCGTGGTGATCGGCGAGACCGCCGAGATCGGCGATGATTGCACCATCTACCAGGGCGTGACCTTGGGCGGCACCTCGCTGTACAAGGGCCAGAAGCGGCACCCGACCCTGGGTGCCAACGTGGTGGTGAGCGCGGGCGCCAAGGTGCTGGGTGGTTTCGTGGTGGGCGACGGCGCGCGCGTGGGTTCGAATGCGGTGGTGCTCAAGCCGGTGCCGCCGGGCGCGACGGCCGTGGGCGTGCCGGCCCGTATCATCCTGCCCGATGCGCCGGCGGAGCAGCAGGGGGCCAAGCAGGAGTTCTCGGCCTATGGCATCACGCCCAATGCGGACGATCCGGTGTCGCTGGCGCTCAAGAGCCTGATCGACAATGCGGCGCGCCAGCATGAGCGCATCGAGACCGTGCTGGCGGCGCTTGACCGGCTCGGCGAACACCTGGAGAACACGCCGAACGACCGCTTCGATGCGAGCGAGTTGCGCAAGCTGATGAAGTAATGAAAGAAGGCGGCCGGCAACGGCCGCTTTTTTTTGAAGCGAGATCTCAGTCCGTCTGCGGCAGCAGCCGGAATCCGTCGCCGTCGAGCTGCAGCACAGCGGCGCGCGGATGGCGCCCGTCCAGGTCCCAGTCAGTCAGCACCCAGCGCACGCCCGCAGCGTGTTCGTGGCGCGCCGGCCGATGGGTGTGGCCATGCACCATCAGCCTGGCCCCGGCCATGCCGAAGAGTTCGGCCGCGGCAGCGGGCGCCACGTCACCGTAGACCATCGGTACGCCGTTGCCTTCGGCGGCCTGCCGCGCGCGGTTGCCTTCGCTGTCCGCACGCAGCTTGCGTGCAATCCCCAATCGCGTACGCAGCGGCAGCGCCAGGAACAGCCGCTGCACCCATCCCTTGCGCGTCCAGCGGCGGAAACGGTTGTAGCGCTCGTCGTCGATGCACAGCATGTCGCCGTGGCTGAGCACCACGCGCTGGCCTGCACAATCGATCAGCATGGGGTCGGGCAGCAGCTTCGCGCCAGCGGCGGCGGCAAAGCGCGCGCCGAGCAGGAAGTCGCGATTGCCGTGCATCAGGTAGACGGCAACACCGCGCGCGGCCAGCGCACGCAGGGCGCCGGCCACGTGTTGTGCGAACGGCGAGTCGGTTTCCTCGTCGCCGATCCAGAACTCAAAGAAATCGCCCAGGATAAACAGCGTGCGAGCGCCGTGCGCGGCGCGCTCGAGCGTGCGCTCGAAGGCCGCCAGCGTACGTGGCATGCCGGGTGTGAGGTGGAGGTCTGAAATGAACCACGCCGGCGCCTGTACCTCGAGAGGACCGGCCACCGGCGTGTGGGGGATTGCGGTCATGCGCGGGGTCGGGAGGGAGATGCCGGCAGGGCCGGGCGCGCGTAACCGCAATCGGGGTGCATGGCTTGCTCGACGATTATTCGACGACGGTGGCCTTCTCGATCACCACGTCTTCCAGCGGCACGTCCTGGTGGAAGCCCGAGCTGCCGGTGCGCACGCCCTTGATCTGGTCCACCACGTCAGTGCCCTCCACCACCTTGCCGAACACGGCGTAGCCGAAGCCCTGCGGCGTCGGCGAGGTGAAGTTCAGGAAGTCGTTGTCGACCACGTTGATGAAGAACTGCGCGGTGGCCGAGTGAGGCGCGTTGGTGCGTGCCATGGCCACGGTGTAGCGGTCGTTCTTCAGGCCGTTGCCAGCTTCGTTCTCGATCGGCGCGTCGGTGCCCTTTTGCTTCATGCCGGGCTCGAAGCCGCCACCCTGGACCATGAAGTTCTTGATCACGCGGTGGAAGATGGTGTTGTCATAGTGGCCCTTGCGGACGTACGACAGGAAGTTCTCGACCGTTTTCGGCGCCTTCTCGGCGTCGAGTTCGATGGTGATGACACCCTGGTTGGTTTGGAGCTGGACCTTGGACATGGTTTCCTCTGTACGGTGTGTTATTTGACGACAGTGGCCGACTCGATCACGATCGGCGAGGCCGGCACATTGCGCATGGGGCCGTAGGCCGTGGTCGGCACGCTCTTGATCTTGTCGATCGTGTCCATGCCTTCCACCACCTTGCCGAAGACTGCGTAGCCGTTGCCGTCCGGCTGCGGGTAGTCGAGATTCGGATTATCCACCACATTGACGAAGAACTGCGCGGTGGCCGAATTGGGGTCGCTGGTGCGCGCCATGGCAAGCGTGCCGGCCTTGTTCTTCAGGCCGCCGCGGGCTTCCAGCGGGATCGGCGCGCGCGTGGGCTTTTCCTTCATGTCGCGGTCGAAGCCGCCGCCTTGCACCATGAAGCCGTTGATTACACGGTGGAAGATGGTGCCGCTATAGAAACCGCTCTTCACATATTCCAGAAAGTTGGCCACGGTCTTGGGCGCCGCGTCCGGGTACAGCTCGACCGTGAACTTTCCGGCGCTGGTGACGAACTGGACGCGCTCGGCGGCCTTCTGCTGCGCCAGCGCGCTGAATGACGACAAGGCGAGTGCGCCTGCGGTCAGCGCGGCCAGGGCGATGCGACGGGAACGGATCATGGATGGAACTCCGGTGAGTCGGGATGCAAACGGCCCGGACACAAGCGCGCCCGGACATGATTGGCAGGCGTCAGTTGGCTGCCGGGGCGCTCGCCGGGGCCGGGCGCTGTGCCGGAGCCGGCTTACGGTTGCCGGCCGGTGCAGCGGAGGTCCCGGTCGTGCCCGTCGCCGCAGGCGTGCCGGTGGCTGCCTCCGGGCGCAGCTGGCGCAGGGCGGCGCTGGCGCGGGTATCGGCCGGATTGCGGCGCAGCGCCTCGGTGTAGGCCTGCTCGGCCAGGCGGCGATAGACGTCGCCCAGGTTGGTGTAGGCGATGGCAAACGCCGGCTTGACCTCGGTGGCCAACAGCAGTTCGGCCTCGGCGCGCTTCAGGTCGCCGCGCTTGGCATAGAGCAGCGCCAGGTTGTTGTGGGGCTCGGGCAGTTCGGGGAAGTCCGCGGCCATTTCCGTGAAGGCCTGGATGGCGGCGTCCTCGCGCCCGGACTGCGCCAGCGCCCAGGCGCGCTGGAAGCGGGCCTGGGCGTTGCGTGGATTGGCCGCGATCACGCGGTCGAAACCCTTGATGGCTTCGTCATAGCGGCGCGCGTTGGCGGCCTGCTGGGCATCGGTCATGCCGGGGTCGGTCGAGCGGATGCCATCCGTCGGCGACGTCGGCGCTGGCAGCGACAGCGGTCCGTGCTGTGCCTGCGCGGGGCCGGCGAGCGCCGCGACCAGGGCCAGGGCGGCCGCGGCGGCCAGTGCGGGACGCGGGCGGAGCGGGCGCGCAGGCGCGCCGGTCGACGCGGCGGGGAGCGCGGCGGCGAGCGCGGAAATAGGCGAGGAGGGCAGCAGCAGGCTCATTGAAGACTGGTCCATTATACTCGGCGGCATTCTAGCAAAGCGGCACGGCCGGCACTAAAGCCATGGCCCGGGCAAGCGTTGGCAAGCGCGGGCGGCCGCGGCAAGTCCCCCGGCGCGCGGCCTACCGGCACATCGCCTTCCGGTAAGATATGGGGCGCGGCGGAATTGCGCCAGTGCCGCCTCCCCTGACCATTCACTTCGTTTCATGCAGCCTCTGAACATCTACAACACGCTCGCGCGTGAGAAGCAGCCATTCGTGCCCATCGAACCCGGCAAGGTCCGCATGTATGTCTGCGGCATGACGGTGTACGACTACTGCCACGTCGGCCACGCTCGCGTGATGGTGGTGTTCGACATGGTGCATCGCTGGCTGCGTGCCGCCGGCTACGAGGTGACGTATGTGCAGAACATCACGGATATCGACGACAAGATCATCCGCCGCGCCGCCGAGAATGGCGAGACCATCGGCGCGCTGACCACACGCTTCATCCAGTACATGCATGAAGACGCCGCCGCGCTGGGCGTGATCCGTCCCGACCACGAGCCGCGCGCGACTGACTACGTGCCGCAGATGCTCGACATGATCGGCAAGCTGGAGGCGAAGGGCCTGGCCTACCAGGCCAGCGATGGCGACGTGAACTACTCGGTGCGCAAATTCGACGGCTACGGCAAGTTGTCCGGCAAGTCGCTGGAAGACCTGCGCGCGGGCGAACGCGTCAGCGCCAACGACGCCAAGCAGGACCCGCTCGACTTCGTGTTGTGGAAATCCGCCAAGGCCAGCGAGCCGCCGGAGACCAAGTGGGACTCCAGGTGGGGCAGCGGCCGCCCGGGCTGGCACATTGAATGCTCCGCCATGAGCTGCGCGCTGCTGGGCGAGCATTTCGACATCCATGGCGGCGGGGCGGATTTGCAGTTCCCGCACCACGAGAACGAGATCGCGCAATCGGAAGGGGTCAGCGGCAAGCCGTTCGTCAACATGTGGATGCACAACGGCTTCGTGCGCATCAACGACGAAAAAATGTCCAAGTCGCTCGGCAATTTCTTCACGATCCGCGAAGTGCTGAAGGCGTACGACGCCGAGGTCGTGCGCTTCTTCATCCTGCGCGCGCACTACCGCAGCCCGCTCAACTACAGCGACGCGCACCTGGACGACGCGCGCCATGCGCTGACGCGCCTGTACACCGCGCTGAAGGACACGCAGCCCGGCGGCTGCGCGGTCGACTGGGCTGAGCCGCACGCGAAGCGCTTCGCCGAAGCCATGGGCGATGACTTCAACACGCCGATCGCGATGTCGGTGCTGTTCGACCTGGCCAGCGAGATCAACCGCACCGGCTCCACCACGGCCGCGCGCCAGCTCAAGGGGCTGGCCGGCACGCTGGGGCTGCTCGAACGCGATCCGCATACCTTCCTGCAAGGCGGCAAGTCCGCAGACGGCCCCAGCGCCGAGGAAATCGAAGCCAGCATCGCCGCGCGCAAGGCGGCCAAGGCCGAGCGCAACTTTGCCGAAGCCGACCGCATCCGCGCCGAACTGCTTGCGGCCGGCATCGTGCTGGAGGACAAGCCGGGTGGTGCGACCGAGTGGAGGCGTGCTTGAACGCTGCCGCGCGCAAGCCCGCCAACGCCACCGCGCCGGCAGCCGCCGACCGGTCGAAGGCGGCCGGCCCGCGTCCGGCCAAGGCGGGCGCCAGCGAGGCACCCCTGCCCGACGGCAAGGCGGCGGCCAAGGCCACGCGCAACGCCAAGGCGGTACTGCCCGAGGCCGACGTGGTACCGCTGCCGGTCGAGACCGTCATCGACGCGGTTCGTCCCGCCTATTGGGATGAAGCCTGCGCCGACCTGATGAAGCGCGACCGTATCCTGCGCAAGATGATCCCGAGCTATGGCCCGGCGCACCTGGTGTCGCGCGGCGATCCGTTCGTCACGCTGGCGCGCGCGGTGGTGGGCCAGCAGATCTCGGTCAAGGCGGCGCAGTCGGTGTGGGAGCGCCTGCACACGGCCTGCCCCAAGCTGACGCCGGCACAGTTTCTGCGCGCGGGCACCGAGAAGCTGGCCGGCTGCGGATTGTCCAAGCGCAAGGCGGAGTACATGATCGACCTGGCCGATCACTTCAAGGCGGGCCGGGTGCACGTGGCCGAATGGGCGCAGATGGACGACGAAGCGGTGATCGCGGAGCTGACGCAGATCCGCGGCATCGGCCGCTGGACTGCCGAGATGTTCCTGATGTTCAACCTGATGCGGCCCAACGTGCTGCCGCTCGACGACATCGGCCTGATCAATGCGATTTCCACCAACTATTTCAGTGGCGAGCCGGTCACGCGCAGCGAGGCGCGCGAGGTGGCAGCAAACTGGGAGCCGTGGCGGACAGTGGCAACCTGGTATATGTGGCGTAGTCTGGACCCGCTGCCTGTGACGTACTAGGCATCGGAACAATAAAAATCCGAAGCAGGTGCATTGCACGCTATCTGGCAGGCGCTAAGATAGCGGCCAATTTCCGGTAGAATGCGCCCCTTCACAGACAGGTACGTGTGATTTTATGAAAACCACCTTCCTGGATTTTGAGCAGCCCATTGCCGAGCTCGAGGCAAAAATCGAAGAACTGCGCTTCGTGCAGGACGATTCGGCTGTCGATATTTCCGAAGAGATTTCGCGGCTGGCCGGCAAGAGCCAGCAGCTGACCAAAGACATCTATGCCAGCCTGACCCCGTGGCAGGTTGCGCAAATCGCCCGCCATCCCCAGCGTCCCTACACGCTGGACTACGTGCGCGAGATCTTCACCGATTTTCACGAACTGCACGGCGACCGCAATTTTGCCGACGACCTGTCTATCGTCGGCGGCCTGGCGCGCTTCAACGGCCAGGCGTGCATGGTGATCGGCCACCAGAAGGGCCGTGACACGAAAGAGCGCGCCCTGCGCAATTTCGGCATGCCCAAGCCCGAGGGCTATCGCAAGGCCAAGCGGCTGATGGAACTGGCCGACAAGTTCGGCTTGCCGATCTTCACCTTCGTCGACACCCCGGGCGCATTCCCCGGCATCGACGCGGAAGAGCGCGGCCAGTCCGAGGCCATCGGCCACAACCTGTACGTGATGGCCGGCCTGAAGGTGCCCCTGATCGCCACCATCATCGGTGAAGGCGGTTCGGGCGGCGCGCTGGCGATCGCCGTGGGCGACGTGGTGCAGATGCTCCAGTTCGCCACCTATGCGGTGATCTCGCCGGAAGGTTGCGCCTCGATCCTGTGGAAGACCGCCGAGAAGGCCCCGGAAGCCGCCGAGGCGCTGGGCCTGACCGCGCACCGCCTGAAGGCGCTGGGCCTGATCGACAAGATCGTCAACGAGCCGCTCGGTGGCGCGCACCGCGATCACAAGGCCATGGCGGCGCTGCTCAAGCGCACGCTGGCCGAGTCGCTGCGCCAGTTCCAGGGCATGAGCGTGAAGGAGCTGCAGGCGCGCCGCTACGAGCGCCTGCTGGCCTATGGCAAGTTCAAGGAAACCGGCGCCCCGGAATGATCCGTCCGCCCGGCTGACCGACAAGGTCGCACAGGCCCTGCAGGGCGGTGCGGCCTTTGTTGTTTCTGGAGAAGGCGCGCCGGTGATCGCGGTGGCGCTGTCGGGCGGTCGGGATTCAGTCGCGCTGCTGCATGCCGCGTGCGCCGCCACGCAGGGCACGGCGGCGCGCGTGGTGGCGCTGCACGTGCATCACGGCCTGCAGGATGCCGCCGACGAATGGGACCGCTTCTGCGAGGCGTTGTGCGCGCAGTGGCAGGTCGGCTATTTCGTGCGCCGGGTCGCGGTACAGCGGGCGGCGGGCGAGGGCGTGGAAGCTGCCGCGCGCCGCGCGCGCTATGCCGCGCTGGCGGCGATGTGCGCCGACAGCGGGGCGCGCCTGCTGCTGTTCGCGCATCACCAGGACGACCAGGTCGAGACCGTGCTGCTGCGGCTGTTTCGCGGCGCGGGCGTGGCTGGCATGGCCGGCATGCCAGCCATGCGGCGGCTCGATGCGCACAGCGGCGTAATGCTGCTGCGGCCGTGGCTGGACGTGAGCCGCGACGAGATCGATGTCTACTGCGCTGCCAATGCGCTGCGCTGGATCGACGATCCTTCCAATGCCGACGCCCGCTATGCCCGCAACGCCCTGCGTGCACACCTGCCGGCGCTGGTGTCGGCCTTTCCCGCGCTGCGCGCCAGCGTGGTCCAGGCCGCCGCGCATTTCGCGCAGGCCAGCGAGCTGATCGACCAACTGGCCGCCGCCGCGTTGGCGCAACTGGCGCATCCGGGCCGCGACGCCGATACGCTGGCCGAACTCGACCTTGCCGGCTTGCGCGCGCTGCCGGCGGCGCAGGCCGATGCGGTGCTGCGGCTATGGCTGCGCGACCTCGGCACGCGCGCGCCATCGACCGCACGGCTTGCGGCGATGCGCGCGCAACTGGTCGCGCACAAGGGCGGCGAGCCTGCCATCGCCCATGACGGCCTGGTTCTTCGCCGCTTCCGCGACCGCGTGCTGGCGTGCACCCCGCCGCCGGCGCAACCTCCCGAAACCGTGTCGCTCGACTGGCGTGGCGAGGATCGCATCGTCGTGCCTGCATGGCGCGGCGAACTGCGCTTCTTCCGCGACGACAGCTTCGGCGTGCCGGAAGCCGTGCTGCGCCAGCCGCTGCGGCTGGCGCCTCGTTCTGGCGGCGAACGGCTGGTGCTGCATCCCGGCGGGCCGGCGCGCGCGCTCAAGCAAGCCTGCCAGGAGGCTGGCATCCCGGCCTGGCGCCGGGCGTGGCTGCCGCTGCTGTGGGCAGGCGACACCCTCGTGCTTGCCGCCGGACTTGGCATGCACCGCCGCTGGCCGGCTGAGGCGGCACCGCGCTGGCGCGTCGAATGGCATGCGCAGCCACCGCAAGTGCCGGGCGCGCCGCGCTGAGCGCCGCCGCCGTGGCGGCGAGCCGCCGCGTGGATCACATCGGGAACGCTGCAAACCTCGGCTTCGCCTTGCCTGATAAGCCTTGTTCGTGTATTTTCGAAAGCTTTGCACAATCGCTGGCGTCGACAAGAAGATGGCTCTCATCGTTCACAAATACGGCGGCACTTCGATGGGTTCCACGGAACGCATCAAGAATGTCGCCAAGCGCGTTGCCAAGTGGCACCGCGCCGGTCACCGCGTAGTCGTGGTGCCTTCGGCCATGTCGGGCGAGACCAATCGCCTGCTGGGACTCGCCAAGGAAATTTCGCCGCAGCCGAATCCGCGTGAACTGGACATGCTCGCCTCCACCGGCGAACAGGCCAGCGTGGCGCTGCTGGCAATCGCCCTGCACGGCGAGAACATCGACGCGGTCAGCTACACCGGCTGGCAAGTGCCGGTGAAGACCGACTCCTCGTACACCAAGGCGCGTATCGAATCGATCGATGACGAGCGCATCCTCGGCGACCTCGACGCCGGCCGCGTGGTTGTGATCACCGGCTTCCAGGGCATCGACGACGACGGCAACATCACCACGCTGGGCCGCGGCGGCTCGGACACCTCGGCCGTGGCCATCGCCGCCGCGATCGAGGCCGACGAGTGCCTGATCTACACCGACGTCGACGGCGTGTACACCACCGATCCGCGCGTGGTCGAGGACGCCCGCCGCCTGGACCAGATCACCTTCGAGGAAATGCTGGAAATGGCCAGCCTCGGTTCCAAGGTGCTGCAGATCCGCTCGGTGGAGTTCGCCGGCAAGTACCGCGTGAAGACCCGCGTGCTGTCGTCGCTGACCGACCCGCTTATGCCGCTCGAGCAGGAAATGCACTCGGGCACGCTGATCACTTTTGAGGAAGAGTCTGAAATGGAAGCAGCCGTCATCTCCGGCATCGCCTTTGCCCGTGACGAGGCCAAGATCACCGTTCTGGGCGTGCCAGACAAGCCGGGCATCGCCTACCAGATCCTGGGCCCGATCGCCGACGCCAACATCGACGTCGACATGATCATCCAGAACCAGTCCGTCGACGGCAAGACCGACTTCACCTTCACCGTGCCGCGCGCCGACTACCAGCGCGCGCTGGCGATCCTGGATGACGGCGTGAAGACGCATATCGGCGCCGGCAGCGTGTCGGGCGACCCGAAGGTGTCGAAGGTCTCGGTGGTGGGCGTTGGCATGCGCTCGCACGTGGGCATCGCCAGTAAGATGTTCCGCACGCTGTCGGAAGAGGGCATCAACATCCAGATGATCTCCACCTCGGAAATCAAGATCTCGGTGCTGATCGACGAGAAGTACATGGAACTGGCCGTGCGCGCCCTGCACAAGGCCTTCGAACTGGAACAGGCGTGATCCGTTCGTAAGCTTTTCTGGCTGCGCTGCAGATTTTGTGTTGAGTCATCGATTTTTCGTTGACCAACCCGCGCGGCGCCGCTAGAATACGCGCTTCGTTGTGTGGCTCCCTCGCACAACGCAAGTTTGGGAGACGTGGCCGAGAGGTCGAAGGCACTCCCCTGCTAAGGGAGCATCTGGGCCAAAACCTGGATCGAGGGTTCGAATCCCTCCGTCTCCGCCAGCAATGGCGGCGAACCCCGGAAGATCGCGGTCTTCCGGGGTTTTGTTTTTTTGTGGCGGGGTTCAGGCGGTACACCATGCCGCGCAGGTGTTACACCGGTACCTGTGAGACCCCGAATGGCAACGAGCATCCAGCTTCGCGGCAGCGTCTACTAGTTTCGCCGCAAAATCCCAGCCCGGCTCCGTGGCCCGACGATACCGACTTCCTAGAGATAGGCGGGAAGCTGATCCGGTTCCGCGCAGGCCCCGCTCCTGCGACCCGGCAAGTCACGCGAGCAGAGATTGAGGCGGCTGAACTGGCTGACCATGAAGCAGCCGGGCTGCACATAGCGGACGAGTACGCCGAAGAAGCGGTCGAGGAAGAAGTGGACAAGCTAATGCGCGTTCTCGGCATCGTGGAGCGCCGCAGGGCTGAGGCCGTGCATGGGCTATCCCCCCGCCGTAAAGGCCGCCATAGCCCCGCAGAATGCGTCCACGGGCCAGACCGGCAAGGTGAAGCCTGCGCCCTCAGGTCAAACACTCGAATTTGTCATCCCATTGCCGCAGCGCGACAGGCAGCCCACGGCCAAGACCGTCGATGCTGTTACCCGCGCAGTTCGGGAAGCCAAAGATCCGGACATTCACACGATCACCCGACAGGGCATCATTGCCTTGCGCGACGGTTGGATTGCGGCGGGAAACAGTGTCGCCACCACGAACAAGAAGATTGGTTTCGTCCGTCGGATGTTGGGTATCGCCAAGGGACGGGGCCTGATCGAGGGCAACCCCGCCGAGGGCGAAGAGCTACCGCCGCCGAAGCAGGCCGTCGAACTGCGGAGAGCGGGTCTCCGGGGCGTATGGAGCCGGGGATGGCCTACCGCCAAGCCGGCTGATTCAGGCTATAGAACAGCTTTCTGTGAAACTGCCAATGCAACCGGGGTAAGACAAGTGAAATTTGAGGCGTTCGCCTATCTCAACATCGATCATCCCGTGACCGCGTGGGCGACGGCGCTCGGGCGCATTGAGTCTGCTGATCAAACGGCACGGGCAACGGGGCAGCGTCCTTTATCCCTTTGTATGGCATCGATGCTTCACTCTGAAGACTATGTGCGACTCCAAAATGAGTGGTTGATTGAGGCTATAAGGGTGGAGTGCTTTCCAAATGCTGTTTCCAGACTTACTGGTCTATTTGTGTTTGACGACGCGGAGAGCGCACTTGCTGTTCTTTCTGCCGATTGGGGCGGGCACTTCAGCGACGATTATTTGGCCGATCTCGACGTGACTCCAAGTCGGCCGCCAACGCGCCTTGACTCAAACTGGATTACATACGCTCCCTTGGTACGAAAGACAGGAGCACTAGACACGCGGGACTTAAACTGGATCAAACACTATTGGGCTGGCGAGAAATACCCTCACGCCCCAACTCCAGTATGGGAGGTGTTGGTAGATGGTATTGCGACAATCAGGCAATCTGCACTGACGGAGCAAGCCTACAGCCGAGCAATGCAAGCGTTTCCCGAGTCCGAATTCTATTTGCTGACGGGGCGCATGGCGGCTCGGGCAGGCGAAAACGCGGGTCAAGTGTGTGCGTGGATGCTGGAACACAGCGACGCTCTGGAAGTATGCTTCGCATTGAATGAAGGGCCTTTGCATTATTCGGAAACAATAAAGCGACTGATAGATGTAGCCACCGCTGCCGAGATTCAAAGGCTGCATCAGACCCCCGAGCAGTTTCGATTGCCCGATCTCTGTCACTTGTTTGTTTTCCTTTCTAAAACCCTGCCCAAAAATTGATCGGCATTTCTGCGGGGCCATTGCGCCATCGCGCCCGCTCATACGACCCCATAGGCCCCCATAGGCCCCGTGCCGCGCACGCGCCAATTGGACGGCGGGCACCCGCATGAAATGACCGCCCCGGGTTTAGTGGAGACTCCAATTCTTGAGAGAATAGAGCCCATGAGCAGCTTCGTACTGGATGCCGGTGAGACAAAGTACGTGCGCTGCTCGCAGTTGCTGGGGCTGATGGTCGGCTGGGTGGTGCTGGAACTGGAAACACCGGAATAGGCAAAGGAGGAGCTGGCGTCGCTGAGCTACACCGGCGACCAGGTGAAGGCCGCGGCAAAGTAAGACGGATTGACTTAGCCGAGTTGCCGACTGGATCTGGTTGGCGGCGCAGATTCGTCGCAAGCCCTCGTAGTGTGGGCCGGGTCGGGCGGCCGCCACGCCTGTACCCGGAAGCCGTACCGGTTAAGACGCAGGCAGCTCGTGCGCCAGCACGCTCTCCAGTTGCGCCCTCACCAGCCCCAATAGACAAAACGCACAAAAGCACGCTTCCGACCGCTCGCTGTGCTGCTCCAGCAGGGCAAGCACCCCTTCAATACTGGCTGACACCGCCTCAAGACTGTACCGCGCCGTGGATAGATCGATTTCCGACATAGGCCCTCCTATCGTTGGATGAAGGTCCGCCGCGCGACGTTAGGGGAGGGCGGCGGGCCTGACGACGAGGGTGGAAACCGGTGTCACAGCCATTGCCGGTCAGCCTTGCGGCTGCCTCATCCGGCCCGCCATAGATGGCTCGCCCGTATAGGCGAGAACGGTCGTCTGGAACGACCGTCCGGCTGCTGACATTCGGGTTTCCACACCCGGTCACCGTTGTGCGATGACCGTGCCAGTCTCCCGCGTCAGCGCCAGCAATGCGATAGGACACTTCGCATTCCCATACGGACGCCGCATCCTGCCGGACCCTCGCCCGCTAGCAAATAGGCAAACGCCTAAACTACCCATCTTCCCATCCATCAATGTGCTCAATTGAGCGCATCGTTTGGCGGCCTGCGTGGAGCGATCCGGCTATGCAATCGGTGGCGCTGCCGCATAGCGGTCGAAGAGGGTAACCCAAGAGCCGTACACCGCTACGTGCAATTGTCCCGATACGCCTGCTGCAGCTGCTTGCGCGTCTTGTCGCGTTCGATCTTGGGAATGGTGCGGCCCTGCGCGGTCTGCGTGCCAGGGCCGGATGACTGGTAGGAGCGCTGCTTCGACATGGCGTTGTACTGCTCTTCCAGTGCCTCGCATTTGGTGCGCCTGGCTTCGTCGGGGTCCGGCGTGTACGCCGAGGGCGGGCGGTAGGGGTTGGTGCCTTCCTGCACGGCGTCCGAGATGGCACCGGCGGCGCCCGGTGCCGGGGATTGCTGTGCCAGGGCCGCCGTGGCACTGCCCAATGCCAGCAAGCCGGTCACCAGCCATCTTGTCGATATCGGCATCTTGTCCCTCCCCGGTTGCAAGGCAGCCAGCAGCTGCCCCGAAAACCATCATATGTGCCATGTCCGGAAATGCCAGAATCCAATGGCGCTGGCGTCGGCTGGCCGGACCTGCTTGGCGGGGGTAGAGAAGGGCCGTCGCACGCCGCCACACCGCGATTTGCGTTCCGGCCTTGCCTGCCATAAACCTAGATCAGGGACGCGCCTGCAAAGGCCTCCAGGACTTCAGGAGACGTCAATGAGTGTGCTGATGCTTTCGAACGTCGATATGGAAACCACCGACGACGAGATCCGCGATTTCCTCATGCGCTACGGCTTCCCGGCGTTCGACGAAATCGAGCGCCTGCCGGGAGATGGCTCGCGCCCGGCGGTGGCGGTGCATTTCAACGCGGTGGAGGATGCCGCGCTGCGGATGCTGCAGCCGCGCATCAATCATCTGTTCTGGAATAAGCGCCAGGTTGACGCAATGGTGCTCACCGAGCGCTTCGAATAGGCGGGAAAGGAGGCGGGGAGGAGCGCCTGCGGGAGCGATGTCCCGCAGGCTGCAGGCTGGGCCTGCCGGATGCCGGTGCTCAGCCGACGAAGGCCTTTTCCAGCACGAAATGGCCCGGCTCGCTCATATTGCCTTCCTCGAAGCCGCGCTCCTCCAGCATGACGCGGATTTCCTTGAGCATGTCGGGGCTGCCGCACAGCATCAGGCGGTCGTTCTCGGTCGAGAACGAGGGCAAGCCCAGGCGCTCGAACATCTCGCCCGACTCGATCAGTTCGGTAATGCGGCCGCGCGTGTGGAAGTCCTCTCGGGTGACCGTGGGGAAATAAACCAGCTTCTCGCGCACCATCTCGCCCAGGTACTCGTGCTCGGGCAGGTGTTCGTTCAGCAGCTGCTGGTAGGCCAGCTCCTCGACAAAGCGGCAAGTGTGGGTCAGCACGATCTTGTCGTACCGCGCATACACCTCGGGATCGCGGATGATCGACAGGAACGGGGCCAGGCCGGTGCCGGTGGCCAGCAGCCACAGGGTCTTGCCGGGCAGCAGGTTTTCAACCAGCAAGGTTCCGGTCGGCTTCTTGCCGACAAAAATCTGGTCGCCTTCGCGCAGGTGCTGCAGGCGCGACGTCAGCGGGCCATCCGGCACCTTGATGCTGAAGAATTCCAGGGTTTCTTCATAGTTGGCGCTGGCAATGCTGTAGGCACGCAGCAGCGGGCGGCCGTTGACTTCCAGGCCGACCATGGCGAACTGGCCGTTTTCGAAGCGGAAACCCGGGTCGCGCGTGCAGGTGAAGCTGAATAGCGTGTCGGTCCAGTGGTGGACGGAAAGGATGGATTGCTGGTAGAGGTTGCTCATCGAAGGAAACGCCAAGGCCCGCGGGCAAGCCGCCGGGAAGGATGGTGGCCGGACATGTGCGCCTGTCGGCGGTTACCGGCTAGGCGGCGGATCACGGGAAAGCAATGATCCACTTCGTCGCGTATTGTAAAACGGCAGCGGCGGACATGCCCGGGCCGCGTCGAGGGAACCCCGCCCGGGATAGGGTTATGCGCAGCGATGAAATGCGAAATTTCAATTCTGAAATTCGTATGCCGGTTCGGCAGCACGGAATCTTGCTGAATCAACGGAATCCGGCTTGGCCCGCTTTTTGCGGTTCGAGACCCGCCGCCCGTCCAGCCGTCGTGCCGGCAAAGCTGCCGTGACCCGACGATCGCATTGCGTTGCAGGGCAGGCGCCCCTTGGCCTTGAACAGGAATGCACCGCGATGTACTACGGAACCAATGCAGCCGGCGCAGCTGGCGCAGATGGCCACGCGCTTGCCGCAGACGCCAGCCAGCCACGTGCCCGCCGCCACCATGAGGATGGTTGCGGCGGCAAGCCGACGCAACAGCGTACCAACTGGGCCTGGGCCGTCGTGGCCAGGCACGACGACTGGATGGATTCACACACCCCGTTTGCGCAGTTTGCGCATTTCGACTAGCCGCCGGCCACGGCACCAGCCGTGGCGCTGTCCCTTCGAATGACCCGAGGCCTTGCGCGCCATGAACTACGCTCCCATCAAATCGCTGCTGATTGCCAACCGTTCCGAGATCGCGATCCGCGTCATGCGGGCCGCGGCCGAGATGAACATCCGGACCGTGGCGATCTATTCCAAGGAAGACCGCCTAGCCCTCCATCGCTTCAAGGCTGACGAGAGCTACCTGGTCGGCGAGGGCAAGAAACCGCTGGCGGCCTATCTCGATATCGACGACATCCTGCGCATCGCGCGCCATGCGAAGGTCGATGCGATCCATCCGGGCTATGGCTTCCTGTCGGAAAATCCGGACTTCGCGCAGGCCGTGATCGATGCCGGCATCCGCTGGATCGGCCCGTCGCCCGAGGTCATGCGCAAGCTCGGCAACAAGGTGGCCGCGCGCAACGCGGCGATCGAGGCCGGCGTGCCGGTAATGCCGGCCACCGACCCGCTGCCGCATGACCTGGAAACCTGCAAGCGGCTGGCTGCGGGCATTGGCTATCCGCTGATGCTCAAGGCGAGTTGGGGCGGCGGCGGGCGCGGCATGCGCATCCTGGAGAGCGAACAGGACCTGGAAGGCTCGCTGGCAGCGGCGCGGCGCGAAGCGCTGGCCGCGTTCGGCAACGACGAGGTCTATGTCGAGAAGCTGGTGCGCAACGCGCGCCACGTCGAAGTGCAGGCGCTCGGCGACACGCATGGCAACCTGGTGCACCTGTACGAGCGCGACTGTACCGTGCAGCGCCGCAACCAGAAGGTGGTGGAGCGCGCGCCCGCGCCGTACCTTGACGACGCCGGCCGTACTGAGCTGTGCGAGGCGGCGATGCGGCTGATGCGCGCGGTCGGGTATTCCCATGCCGGCACGGTCGAGTTCCTGATGGATGCCGATTCCGGCCAGTTCTACTTCATCGAAGTCAATCCACGCATCCAGGTCGAGCACACAGTCACCGAGATGGTCACCGGGGTCGATATCGTCAAGGCGCAGATCCGGATCACGGAAGGCGGCTATATCGGCATGACCGAGAACACGCGCAATGAAAACGGCGACATCGTCGTGCGCGCCGCGGGCGTACCGGTCCAGCAGGATATCCATCTGAACGGCCACGCGCTGCAGTGCCGGATCACGACCGAAGACCCGGAGAACGGCTTCCTGCCTGACTACGGCCGGCTTACCGCGTATCGCAGCGCCGCCGGCTTCGGCGTGCGGCTGGACGCCGGCACCGCTTATGGCGGCGCGGTGATCACGCCGTACTACGATTCGCTGCTGGTCAAGGTCACCACCTGGGCGCCGACCGCACCCGAGTCGATCCGTCGCATGGACCGCGCGCTGCGCGAGTTCCGGATCCGCGGCGTGGCGTCCAACCTGCAGTTCCTCGAGAATGTGATCAACCATCCCGCGTTCCGCGCCGGCGATGTGACCACGCGCTTTATCGACAAGACGCCGGAACTGCTGGCGTTTGCCAAGCGCCTGGACCGCGCCACCAAGCTGCTGCGCTACCTGGGCGAGATCAGCGTCAACGGGCACACGGAAATGACCGGCCGGACGCTGCCGCCGTTGCCGCTGCCGCAGCCGGTGCTGCCCGCCGTCGACAACAGCAGGCCGCTGCCTTACGGCACGCGCGATCGCCTGCTTGAGCTTGGCGCCGAGAAGTTCTCGAAGTGGATGCTCGAGCAGAAGCAGGTGCTGCTGACCGACACCACCATGCGCGACGCGCACCAGTCGCTGTTCGCCACGCGCATGCGCACCGCCGACATGTTGCCGATCGCGCCGTTCTATGCGCGCGAGCTGTCGCAGCTGTTCTCGCTGGAATGCTGGGGCGGCGCCACCTTCGACGTGGCGCTGCGCTTCCTGAAGGAAGACCCGTGGCAGCGCCTGGAGCAATTGCGCGAGCGCGTGCCGAACGTGCTGTTCCAGATGCTGCTGCGCGGCTCCAATGCGGTCGGCTACACCAACTATGCCGACAACGTGGTGCGCTTCTTCGTGCGCCAGGCGGCCAGCGCGGGGGTTGACGTGTTCCGCGTGTTCGATTCGCTCAACTGGGTGCGCAACATGCGCGTGGCGATCGATGCCGTGCGCGAAAGCGGCGCGCTGTGCGAAGGCGCGATCTGCTACACCGGCGACCTGTTCGACCCGAAGCGCTCGAAGTACGACCTGAAGTACTACGTCGGCATCGCGCGCGAGCTGCAGCAGGCCGGCGTCAATGTGCTGGGCATCAAGGACATGGCGGGCATTTGCCGTCCGCAGGCGGCAGCCGCGCTGGTCAAGGCGCTCAAGGAAGAGACCGGGCTACCAGTGCATTTCCACACGCACGACACCAGCGGTATCTCGGCCGCGTCGGCGCTGGCCGCGATCGAGGCCGGCTGCGATGCGGTGGACGGCGCGCTCGATGCGATGAGCGGGCTGACCTCGCAGCCCAACCTGTCGAGCATCGCCGCGGCGCTGGCCGGCACCGAGCGCGATCCTGGCCTGAGCCTGGAGCGGCTGCACGAAGCCTCGATGTACTGGGAAGGGGTGCGCCGTTACTACGCGCCGTTCGAATCCGAGATCCGCGCCGGCACCGCCGACGTGTACCGCCACGAGATGCCCGGCGGCCAGTACACCAACCTGCGCGAGCAGGCGCGCTCGCTCGGCATCGAGCATCGCTGGACCGAGGTGTCGCAGGCGTATGCCGAGGTCAACCAGATGTTCGGCGACATCGTCAAGGTGACGCCGACCTCCAAGGTGGTCGGCGACCTGGCCCTGATGATGGTGGCCAATGACATGAGCGCCGCGGATGTGTGCGATCCGGCCAAGGAAATCGCGTTCCCCGAGTCGGTGGTGTCGCTGTTCAAGGGCGAACTGGGCTTCCCGCCCGACGGTTTCCCGGCGGAGTTGTCGCGCAAGGTGCTGCGCGGCGAACCGCCCGCGCCATACCGGCCCGGCGACCAGATCCCGCCGGTCGACCTCGATGCCGCGCGTGCCGCCGCGGAAGCGGCCTGCGAGGAGCCGCTCGATGACCGCCAGCTGGCGTCGTACCTGATGTACCCGAAGCAGGCCGTGGACTACCACGCGCATGTGCGCAACTACAGCGATACCTCGGTGGTGCCGACGCCGGCATTCCTGTACGGCCTGCAGCCTCAGGAAGAAGTGGCCATCGACATCGCCGCGGGCAAGACGCTGCTGGTTTCGCTGCAAGGCACGCACCCCGATGCCGAAGAGGGCCGCATCAAGGTCCAGTTCGAGCTGAACGGGCAATCGCGCACCGCGCTGGTCGAGCAGCGCAGCACCACGCAAGCGGCATCCGCGCGCCAGAGCCGTCCGGTGGCCGAGCCCGACAATCCGCTGCATATCGCGGCGCCGATGCCGGGCTCGATCGTGACCGTGGCGGTGCAGCCGGGTCAGCGCGTGGCGGCGGGCACGACGCTGCTGGCGCTGGAGGCGATGAAGATGGAAACCCATATCGCCGCCGACCGCGACTGCGAGATCGCCGTGGTGCATGTGAAGCAGGGCGACCGGGTGGCGGCGAAAGACCTGCTGATCGAGCTGAAGCCGGCGGGATGACGTGGCCGGCGCCGCTGCAGCGCGGCGTCAGGACGGCGCCCGCGCCATGCTCTCCGCGGCCTGCGCGATGCGTTGAGCCAGCAGCGTGGCCGCCGCCTGGCGGCTATGGTGCGGGCGCTCCACTAGCCCGATCTCGCGATGGAAGGTGTCATCGCCGAGGCTGAGCGGCACCACGCCTTTTGGCCATGGCGTCGTGCCGCTGATTGGCACCAGCGCGACACCAAGGCCGCGCTGCACCAGCTGCGCGATGCCCTGCAACTCGTCCAGTTCGATCGCGTCTCTAACCGGGATACGCGCACGGCGCAGGAACTGGTCGACCACGCGCCCGCCGAAAGAGCCGCGGTCATAGCGGATAAACGGCTCGCTCTCCAGCAACTCGCGCCATGGCCGCTTGCCGTGGGCGCGAGGGACCAGCAGTACGAACGGTTCGGCCAGCAGCGTGCGCCACCGCAGGTCGGAAGGCAACGCGAAGGGCGGCTTGATCATTACCGCGATATCGATTTCGCCCGAATCGACCTGGCCCAGCAGGTTCAGCGAGACCCCCGGCACCAGCCTGATCCGGTATCCCGGCATCTCATGCCGGAAGCCGGCCAGCGCATCGGCAAGGAACGAAACATGGACCGATGCAATCGCGCCGATGCGGACCAGCCCGGTGCGCGGGCTGCCCGCATGGCGGCCGAGCCTGGCATACACCACCATCAGCTCTTCGGCCACCGCCAGCGTTTCGCGGCCATCGGCATTGAGCACGGCCGCACGGCCGGTGCGGTCGAACAGCGCAAAGCCCAGTTCCTGTTCCAGCCGCTGGATCTGTGCGCTGACCGCCGATTGCGTCAGCCCGATATGGGCGGCCGCGTTGGCAAAGGTGCCGTAGCGGACTACCGCGAGGAAAGTCTGGAGTTCGCGCAGCATCGCGACTGATCGAAATATTTGTTGCTCAGGGCAAAAATATATCGCTTTTCATGGTGAGTGGCGATGCTTAGACTAAGCGGACGGTGGCGGTTTCGAAAGCGGTTTCGAAAGCGGTTTCGAAACGGTTGCCAAAAGCCGGCCCACAGCCGCCGCCTGGTTCATTCCCCACTTAGCCTCACTTGGTTCCGAGCCCATGATCACTGCCGCCCCCCGCATTCCTCCCTTCCACCTCGCCTTCCCGGTGCGCGATCTTGCCGAGGCGCGCGCCTTCTATGGCGAGCTGCTCGGCTGCCCGGAAGGGCGCAGCTCGCCGGACTGGATCGACTTCAACTTCTTCGGCCACCAGATCGTGGCGCACCTGGCTCCGGAAGAAATCGGCCACAGCAAGACCAGCGCGGTCGATGGCGACCAGGTGCCGGTGCGGCACTTCGGCGCGGTGCTGTCGATTCCCGAATGGGAAGCGATGGCCGAAAAGCTGCGGGCGGCAGGCGTGGCGTTCATCATCGAACCCCATATCCGCTTCAAGGGCGAGCCTGGCGAGCAGGCCACCATGTTCTTCCTCGATCCGTCGGGCAACGCGCTGGAGATCAAGGCCTTCGCCGACCTGTCATCGTTGTTCGCCAAGTAAGGCGACAACGCGCGTTGGAGAGGCGCAGGCAGCCGCTCCGGCCGCCGCCTGCGCGCCTGGTGCCTCAACTGGCACCGGCCGCCGTCAGGGCCTCGATCTCCGCATCGAGCATCCCGATCGATCGCAGCACGGCGACGGAATGCTCGCCCACGGAGGGCACATCGCCCATGCACGCGGCCACGCCCGACAGCGTCGCGGGCGGCAACAATGCCTGCACCATGCCACCGGGCGTGCGCACATCACGCCAGCGATCGCGCGCGGCGAGCTGCGGATGACGCCACAGGTCGTGCATGTCGTTCAACGGCGAATTGGCGATCCCACCGCGATCAAGCCGCTCGACCAGCTGCTCGCGAGTCATGTCGCGCAGGTGCCGGCCAATCTCCTGGTCCAGCTCGGCACGGTTGGCAACGCGCAGCAGGTTTGAGTTGAAGCGCGCGTCGGCGGCCAGCGCGGGGTCTTCCAGCACGTCCACGCAGAAGCGCTGCCATTCGCGTTCGTTCTGCAGTCCGAAGATCACGCTGGCACCGTCGCCAGTCTGGTACTGCCCGTAGGGTGCGATGCCGGGGTGCGCCACGCCATTGCGCGCAGGCGGCGTGCCACCGTAGTGGGCGAAGTTCAGCGGGTACGACATCCATTCACCGAGCGCCTCGAGCATGGTGACTTCGACGCGCACGCCGGTGCCGGTGCGAGCGCGCTGCAGCAGCGCCGAGAGGATGCCGGTATAGGCATACATGCCCGCGGCGATGTCGGCGATCGAGATGCCGGTGCGCGACGGCGCGCCGTCGGTGCCGGTCACCGAGATCAGCCCGGCTGCCGCCTGGATCAGCAAGTCGTAGGCCTTCTTGTCGCGGTACGGGCCGCTGTCGCCATAGCCGGAGATATCGCAAACGATCAGCCGGGGAAAGTCCTCATGCAATGACGCGAAATCCAGCCCCATGCGCTGGGCCGCACCGGGGGCCAGGTTCTGGATCAGGACGTCGGCCTCGGCAAGCAGCTTGCGCACCACGGCCTTTGCCTCCGGCTTCTTCAGGTCGAGCGCCAGGCTTTCCTTGCCGCGGTTGGCCCAGACGAAGAAAGACGACTGGCCGTGCACGGTGTGGTCATAGTCGCGGGCGAAATCGCCCACGCCGGTGCGTTCCACCTTGATGACACGCGCACCGAGATCGGCGAGCTGGCGGCTGGCGAAGGGCGCGGCGACGGCGTGCTCTAGCGCCAGGACGGTGATGCCATCGAGCGGGCGTGGAGTTGTTTGCATGGCAGGAAGCGGTAGTGTTCTTGGCGGCACGCTGGCCGGGGCGAGCCAGTATAGGAACAGTGCTTTCTGCCCGGGAAGTCGATATTTCCAAAGGGCCGTTCGAGCATTTCAAACGCTTCGAACACCTGCCTGCTAAGCCGCCTCGGGTGTCCCCCACTCGGCGACGTAGCGGATAAAGTCCCGCGTATAGGCCGGCAGCGCCTTCTGGCTCCTTACCACGATGCGCTGCTCGCGCCGCGCCCAGGCTTCGTCCAACGCCACGCCTTCGACCGTGCCCTGCGCAATCAGCGGACCCGCCACGGAACGCGGTACCAGCGAAATGCCGGCACCTTCCTGCACGCAGCGCAAGGCGGCGACAAAGTCGGGCGCATGCACGCGCACGCGCGGCTTGATGCCGGCCCGCGCCGCCATGTCGGCCAGGAACAGGAAGTTGCTGCTCTTGCTGCCGACCGTCACCAGGTCATGCTCCAGCGCCTGCGCCAGGCTGACTTTGTCGAGCATGCCCAGCGCGTGCCGTGCCGGCACCACGAACATCAGTTCATCGATGCCGTAGCGGATGAACTCCAGCCCGCGCAGGTCGATGGCGCCCGCCACCAGGCCGACGTCGGCGCGGCCTTCGATCACCGCGCGCACGCTGTCTTCGCTCAGGTGCTCTTCGAGATCGACGTTGACGTTGGGGTACGCAGCCAGGAAGCGGCTCAGCGCCGCCGGCAGGCTGGCCATGGTGCTGCTGTTGGCGTAGACCCGGATATGTCCTTCGATGCCGTCGGTATGGCGCTGCATCTCGCGCTGCAGGCGTTCCACGTTTTCCATGATGGCCTGCGCGTAGCGCATGACCGTCTCGCCGGCCGGCGTCAGCGCCATGCCTTTCTGCGTGCGGTTGAACAGCGGGACGCCCATCGCCTGTTCCAGGTTCTTGAGGCGGTAGCTGGCCGAAGGCGCCGTCAGGTGCACATCCGAGGCGCCGCCGGTGACGCTCCTGGCCTGTGCGATGGCGAGGAATACGCGCAGGTCGGTCAGTTCGAAACGCATGCTTGTCTCCGGTTTCCAGCGACGCCGGCGGGCGCTTTAGAAGATTTCTAACGGGACCCGTGGCGCTTTCGACTGGTGTGTGCTGCAGGTCGGATTCTATATTTCCGCTCGTCGCGGCAGCCAGTCCTCATGGCGATGCCGAGAACCAGAATCAGGAGACCGACATGACTTCAAACTTGCGCAGGATCGCCACCGCCCTGGGCAGCGCCGCGGCATTGCTGGCCTGTGTGTCGCCGGCAGCGGCACAGGCCGACTACCCCGTGCGGCCGGTGCGGCTGATCGTGCCCTACGCCGCCGGCGGGCCGACCGACACCTTTGCGCGCGCCTTGGCGGCCAGTTGGGGCGGCAAGCTCAACACGCCGGTGGTTGTCGAAAACCGTTCGGGCGCGGGCACCGTCGTCGGGACGGAAGTCGCGGCCAAGGCCGCGCCGGATGGCTACACGCTGCTGCTGACTACGGTCGCGCATGCCGTCAACCCGAGTATCCACGCACGACTGCCATATCGCACGGTGGAGGATTTCGCGCCCGTCGGGCTGGCGGCGCGGGCGCCGCTGGTGCTGGTGGTCAACAAGAACGTGCCCGCCCGGACGCTGCCGGAATTCATCGCCTACCTCAAGTCGCGCCCCGGGAAGGTCAACTATGGCTCGGCCGGTATCGGCAGCGCCCCGCACCTGGCCGGCGAGCTGCTGAACTACACCGCGGGCACCCAGGCCGTCCACGTGCCCTATCGCGGCAGCGCGCCGGCCATGGCCGACCTGATTGGCGGCCATGTCGAATTCATGATTGACAGCGCGCCGACCGGCCTGGCGCAGGTGCGTGCGGACACGGTGCGACTGCTGGGGACATCGATGGCCAAACGGCTGCCGCAGACCAGTAACACGCCCGCGATCGCCGAAGCGGTCGCCGGCTACGAGGCCTATACCTGGAACGCCGTCTTCGCACCAGCCCAGACGCCGCCTGCGGTGATCCAGAAGCTATCGGCAACGCTTGGCGAGGCGCTCGGCGATCCGGCGCTGCAGAGCAAGGCCTACGAGCTCGGGCTGGTGCTGGAAAGCAAGCCGACGCCGCAGGGCCTGCGTGATTTCCTGCGTGCCGAACTGGTCAAGTGGAAACGCGTGGCCGTCGCGACCAGCATGAAGGCGGAATGACCGGGCTCCCGGCGTACCGCGAGCGTTTCCCACCGCAACAAGGAGAACCGATGAAGGCCTACCAGCTTTGCCCGCAACGCTACTTCGAGGATTTCGAGCTCGGCGAGCGTTCCAACCTGCCGTCCCGCACCATGACCGACGCGCTGTTCGCCGCCTTCCAGCTGGCCAGCGGCGACAACCATCCCGTCCACTACGACGTTGAATACTGCCGCGCGCATGGTATGCCGCACATGCTCGCGCACGGCTTCCAGGTCGTGATCCAGACCGCGGCAGGGGCGGGGCTGTTCCCGCATATGGTCGAGGAATCGCTCAAGGGCTTTATCGAGCAAAGCAGCCGTTTCCTTGCCCCGGTCTACGTCGGCGATACCCTGTACAGCAGCCTCACGGTCAGCGAGCTGGTGCCGGGGCGCACCACCGGCGTGCTGGCGATGCGCTCCGAGGTGCGCAACCAGAACGACGTGTGCGTGATGGAGGGGACGCAGCGCTACCTGCTGCGCAAGCGCAGCGCCGGCGCGGGCTGATGCGGCCCGGCCGGCCATCCGCGAGCGGTGCCTGGGGCATCGTTCCAGCGACAGGACGCTGCGATGCGCCGGCGTCGTCTACCGCACCTGGCGCGCGACACCTATGATCGATCCATCAACCTGGCGCCGGCCACCTCGGCAAAATCCCTCGCATCGAGGGCTGTCCCGGCCGGCACTTCCGGAGATCGACATGAAGCGCATCCTGGGTGTCTACAGCGCACCGCGTTCGCACTGGGTCGGAGACGGCTTTCCGGTGCGTTCGATGTTCACTTACCAGAGCCATGGCAGGCAGCTCAGCCCGTTCCTGCTGCTGGACTATGCCGGCCCGGCGGACTTTACGCCAACGCAGGCGCCACGCGGCGTGGGCCAGCATCCGCATCGGGGCTTCGAGACGGTGACGATCGTCTACAAGGGCGAAGTTGCGCACCGCGATTCGACTGGCCAGGGCGGCGTGATCGGGCCCGGCGATGTGCAGTGGATGACCGCGGGCGCGGGCATCCTGCATGAAGAGTTCCATTCGCCTGCCTTCAGCCGCAGCGGCGGCGCGCTGGAAATGGTGCAACTGTGGGTCAACCTGCCTGCCCGCGACAAGATGGCCACACCCGGGTACCAGGCCATCGTCGACCGCGATATTCCCGAGGTGGCGCTGCCCGATGGCGCGGGCAGCGTGCGCGTGATCGCGGGCGAGTACGGTGGCAAGGCGGGCCCGGCCCGCACCTTTACGCCGATGCACGTATGGGACATGCGCCTGCAGCAGGGCGGCGCGGTAAAGATGCCACTGCCCGATGGCTGGCATACGGCGCTGATCGTGCTGCGCGGCCGGGTCACCGTCAATGCCGAGGCCACGGTCCGGGATGCCGAGATGGTGGTGCTGGACGGGGCCGGTGACGGTGTCACGCTAGAGGCGGGCAGCGACGCGGTGGTGCTGCTGCTCAGCGGCGAGCCGATCGACGAACCCATCGTCGGCCACGGTCCGTTCGTGATGAATACCGAGGCGGAAATCGAGCAGGCCTTCCGGGATTTCAGCAGCGGACGCTTCGGCAATATGGCGGCGTCCGCCGGCCCGCGCGGGTGAGAAGAAAAGGGCCCGCTTGGCCCTTGCAGGAACTGCAATCCGGAGAACTTACTGCACGTTGCCAGCGACCGCGATTACCTGGCCGGTGATGTAGTTCGAATCCGGCGAGCAGAAGAGGTACACGCCGCCTGCCGCTTCCTCCGGCGTGCCGCCGCGGCCGAGCGGGTTGCGCTGAGCATGCGCCTTGAGCATTTCCGGGTTCAGGCCGACGCGGATCTCGCGGCCTTCGATGTTGACCGTGGCACCGGCATGCGCGTCGGCCGAGGTCATGCGGGTGTGGATCAGGCCGAAGGCCACCGCGTTCACGTTGACGTTGAAGCGGCCCCATTCGCGCGCCATCGCACGGGTCATGCCGATCACGCCGGCCTTGGCGCCGGAGTAGTTGATCTGGCCGGCGTTGCCGTTCAGGCCGGAAGTCGACGAGATATTGACGATCTTGCGGTACACCTCGCGGCCGGCTTCCTTGTCGGCTGCCGCCAGCGCCTTGATATGCGGGTAGGCAGCGCGCAGAATGCGGAACGGCGCGGTCATGTGGCAATCCAGGATGGCGTACCACTGCTCGTCGCTCATCTTCTGCACCACGTCGTCCCAGGTGAAGCCGGCGTTGTTGACGATGATGTCGATGCTCTTGAAGGTGCTCATCGCCGTGTTGACGAAGCGGTCGGCAAAATCCGGCGCACTCACGTTGCCCACGCACGCCACCGCTTCCACGCCCATCGCTTTCAGTTCTTCCACCGTCTGCTGTGCTGGTTCGGCGTCGAGGTCGTTGATGACCAGGCGCGCGCCCTCGCGCGCCAGGCGCATGGCGATCGCATTGCCGATGCCGCGGCCCGAACCGGTGACCAGTGCCACCTTGCCTTCAAGTGCTCCCATTGCTGACTCCTTTGTGCTCGATTGAATTTACAGGGCGACGACGGCGTCGCCGAGGATCTTGGTTTCGCCGAACTGGTTGGCGGTCTGGATTTCCAGCTTGATGCACCGCTCTTTGCCATTCGGACCGTCCACTTCCAGCATTTCCACCACGCGGCCGCTGCAGGTAATGCGATGGCCCAGGTGCGTGATGCCGACGAAGCGCACGCCGAACTGGCGCAGCTGGCGCTGGTCGACCCACTGCGTCAGCAGGCGGCCGAGGTAGGCCATCGACAGCATGCCGTGCGCGAACACGTCGGGCATGCCCGCCTTGCGTGCATAGTCGGTGTCGATATGGATGGCGTTGTGGTCGTTCGACGCGCCGGCAAACAGCGCCAGCGTGGTGCGGTTGATCGGTTCCAGCGTCAGCGGCGGCAGGGTATCGCCCAGCTTGACCTGGTCGAGGCTCAGTTTGCTCATGTGTGGGTCTCCGTTCAGCCGTTGCGTTGCACCAGCACGCTGCGCAGGTCGGCAATGTGCGCGCCGTCCTGGCTGGTCACGCGGGTTTCGCGCACCACGAAATCCAGCGCGCCGTTCTTCTTGTCGTAGATGTCGGTGATGGTGCTCTGGAAGTGCAGCGTATCGCCGGCATACGCCATGCGGTGGTAGTTGAAGGACTGCTCGCCGTGCAGGATGCGCGACGGCACGATGCCGAGCTCGTCGCGCCAGGCGGTGGACGGCTGCGTCAGCTCGAGCGAGAACAGGAAGGTGGGCGGCAGCGGCAGGCCCGGATGGCCGGCATCGCACGCCGCGGCTTCGTCGAGGTAGACCGGGTCGGTCTGGCCGGTGGCCTTGGCGAAGAAGCGCAACTGGCTGGCCGGCGCGGACGCGCGGAAATCCGCGATGACCTTGCCGATGTGTTTCTTGTCGATCATGGATAGTCTCCCGTGGATACGTGCGCTCAGGCGTGCTTCTGGTAAAGGGTCACGACGCAGGCACCGCCCAGCCCCAGGTTGTGCGTCAGCGCCAGCCGCGCGCCTTCCACCTGGCGCTTGTCAGCGGTGCCGCGCAGCTGCCGGACCATCTCGAAGCACTGCGCCAGGCCGGTGGCGCCCAGCGGGTGGCCCTTGGACAGCAGGCCGCCCGACGGGTTGACCACCCACTTGCCGCCGTAGGTGTTGTCGCCGTCGTTGACCAGCTTCTCGGCGCCGCCTTCCTCGCACAGGCCCAGGCCTTCATAGGTGAGCAGCTCGTTCTGCGCGAAGCAGTCGTGCAGTTCGATCACGTCGATGTCCTGCGGGCCGATGCCGGCCTGCTCGTACACCAGTTGCGAGCCCTCGCGCGTCATGTCGAAGCCGACCACGCGGATCATGTCGCGCGCGTCGTAGGTGCTGGGCCGGTCGGTGGTCAGGGACTGGCCGGCGATCAGCACATCGGTCTTCAGTCCCTTCTTGCGCGCGAACTCCTCCGACACCACGATCGCGGCCGCAGCGCCGCAGGTCGGCGGGCACGCCATCAGGCGCGTCAGCACGCCTTCCCACAGCGCCGGCGCGGCCAGCACTTCTTCGGGAGTCAAGACGTTGCGGAACACTGCCAGCGGATTATTGGCGGCATGGCGGCTGGCCTTGGCGCGGATCTTGGCGAAGGTCGCTAGGCTGGTGCCGTACTTTTCCATGTGGGCCTTGCCGGCGCCCGAGAACTGGCGGATGGCGTTGGGCAGGTCCTTGCGTTCGACCAGCTCGTCGACCAGGTTGAGCGCGCGCTCCAGCGCCGGGGCGCGGTCGTCCCAGCGCGACTTGAGCGCGCCGGGCTGCATGTACTCGAAGCCGACTGCCAGGGCGCAATCCACCGCGCCGCTCTGCACGGCCTGGCGCGCCAGGAACAGCGCGGTCGAGCCAGTGGCGCAGTTGTTGTTGACGTTGACCACGGGGATGCCGGTCATGCCGACCTGGTACAGCGCCTTCTGGCCGCAGGTGGAATCGCCGTAGACGTAGCCGGCGTAGGCCTGCTGCACGTCTTCATAGCCCAGGCCGGCGTCTTCCAGTGCCTGGCGCACGGCCGTTGCGCCCATCACGTCATAGGTGTCGCTGCTGCCCGGCTTCTTGAACGGGATCATGCCGGCGCCGGCGACAAAAACCTTGCGAGTCATTTGTGTCCTCCGATGGATGCTCTGGATCGGTGTGGGTTACAGCTTGCGCGAGATCAGTTCGCGCATCACTTCGCTGGTGCCGCCGTAGATGCGCGTGACGCGCGAATCGGCAAAGGCGCGCGCCACCGGGTACTCGAGCATGTAGCCGTAGCCGCCGTGCAGCTGCACCATCTGGTCCAGCGCCTGGCCCAGCGCCTCGGTCGCGTACAGCTTGGCCACCGCGGCTTCTTCCAGCGTGAGGCGGCGGCGGATGTGCTCGCCCAGGTAGTGGTCGACCATCAGCCGCACGGCGATCGCCTGCGCCTTGATGTCGGCCAGCTTGAACTTGGTGTTCTGGAAGTCCCACACGGTCTGGTTGAAGGCCTTGCGGTCCTTGACGTAGGCCAGCGTGTGCTCCAGCGAGACTTCGAGCTTGGCCGCCGCGCTGATGGCGATCGACAGGCGTTCCTGCGGCAGCTCGGCCATCAGGTAGCCGAACCCCTTGCCTTCCTCGCCAAGCAGGTTGGTCACCGGCACGCGCACGTTGTCGAAGAACAGCTCGGCGGTGTCCTGTGCGTGCTGGCCGACCTTGTCGAGCTTGCGGCCGCGGCGGAAGCCTTCGCGGTCGGCTTCGACCACGATCAGGCTGACGCCGCGCGAGCCGGCGCTCGGGTCGGTCTTGCAGACCATGATGATCAGGTCGGCGTTCAGGCCATTGGAGATGAAGGTCTTGCTGCCGTTGATGATGTATTCGTCGCCCTCGCGGATCGCGGTGGTGCGGATCGCCTTGAGGTCGCTGCCGGTGCCGGGCTCGGTCATGCCGATCGCCAGGATGTATTCGCCCGAGCAGACCTTGGGCAGCCAGCGCTGCTTCTGTTCCTCGTTGCCGATGCGGGCGATGTACGGCGCGATGATGTCCGAGTGCACGCCGAAGCCCGGGCCGCTGACGCCGGCGCGCGCCTGCTCTTCGTTGAAGATGGCGGAGTGGCCGAAGTCGCCGCCGCCGCCGCCGTACTCGGTCGGCAGCGTCACGCACAGCAGGCCTTCGCGGCCGGCCTTGAGCCAGGTCTCGCGGTCGACCTTTCCGGCGTTGTCCCACTCGGCCTGCCGGGGCACGCATTCGCGTTCAAGGAAGCGGCGCACCGTGGTGCGGAACATCTCGTGGTCGTCGCGGAAAATCGTGCGTTGGATTTCCATGGAGGTCTCCGATGTCAGCCCGCAAGTTGGTGCCCGCGGCGTGCGGTCTGCGGCGTGACGAGTATTCTGGGAAAGCGGTTCGGGCACAGGCGGCTGGCCGGTTGTGGCCCGCGCCACTGGCATGTCGCTAAGGTACTTGGGGGGAGGGGGACGCGAACACCACCCGCGTCAGGTGGTGGAGTGGGCGCGGGCTGCCGCGCCGGCGGGCGGGGGAGGCGGCGCGGTATCAGGCGCGCGCCGCGGAGAGGGAGGGGGAGAGGGGGAGAGGGGGAGAGGGGGAGAGCGAGGGCAGTGAGCCCTCTGGCGCGCTTGAGCGTGTCAGCGCGCTCCGTCGGCCGGCTGGCTGCCCTGGCCGAGTTCGCGGTCGCGCACGCGTGCCACCGCCTCGTCGCGGCTGCTCACGCCGAGCTTGCGGAAAATGTTGCGCAGGTGCCATTTCACCGTCTCCGGCGACAGGCCCAGCGTGCGCGCGATCTTCTTGTTGGGCAGCGCCTGGCCGAGCAGGCGCACCACGTCGGCTTCGCGCTCGCTCAGTTCTTCGGTGCGGCCCTCCGCCAACCCCGCGGGCGCCTCGCCGGCCGCCGCTGTGGCGGCCGGTGCCCGCTGCGGCATGGCCTGCTGCAGCCGTTCGATGTAGAACGCCAGCACCGGGTCGAGCCCGGGCATGCCGGCGATGTCTTCGATCTGCCGCATCGCACCCGGGTAGGCATCGATCAGGCTGCGCATCAGCCCGAGACGGTGCCCACGGCGCAGGCCTTCGAGTGCATGCTCGCGAGCGGCTTCCGGATCGCCGCGGCGCATGGCGACGCCCGCGGCCAGCATGTGCAGCTGCGCCACGTGGCGCTGCCAGCCGCGCGTCTCGCAGTAGGCGATCAACGGTGCCAGCCGGGTCCAGGCGGCGCGCAGGTCGTCGTGCGCCATGCTTGCCTGGATGTGCGCGCGCTCGGTCACCATGTGGATCGCGTCGAGGAAGCCGCGCGGCGTATCGCGGTGGCGCGCGGCAATGGCATCGAGCCGCGCCAGCACCGCTTCGGCCGTGGCGATGTCGCCACTGGCCAGGTGCAGGCGAACCTGGTTGGAGAGGCTCTGCGCCACCAGTCGGTCCAGGCCCTGCTGCATGCCGTAATCCTCCAGCCGCTCCAGCTGCGCGAACGCATCGAGCCGGTGGCCGATGATCCAGTGCGCGGCGGCCAGCACGATATGCACGCGCAGCACGGAATCAGGGATGGACACGCGTTCCAGCACGTCGACGCGGTCTTCGAGCAGCTTGCGCGCGGCGTCCAGGTCATTGTGCTCGTACAGCACTTCGCCCAGCAGTGCGGCGGCAAAGTACTCCGGCTCGGCACCGGCGCCGCCGTGCCCCACCTGCTCCACTTCGCGCAGCACGTCGCGGCTGATGCGCTCAACCTGCGTCACGTTGCCTTGCATCGCATGGCTGAACCCGGCCAGGCAGCGGCCATTGAGCATGCCGCTGGCGGTGCCCTGCAGCGGCACGCCGTCGACCAGCAGCGGCGGCGTTTCGGCATGGAGCGCGCGGGCGCGCTCGTAGTCGCCCAGGTGCATGTACAGCAGCGACAGCAGGTTGTTGCGCGAGCCCATGTAGAAGGGCGCGATATCCGCCGGGGCGGCTTCGATTTCAGGCAGCAGCGCGAGCGCGCCGGCGGTGTCGTCGCGCAGCAGCACCAGGCTGAAGCGCAGCAGCGCCAGCCGGTAGCGCAGCGAGGCGTTGCCGGGCCCGGGGCCGATATCGGCTTCGAGCCGGTCGGCCGCGGCGGAAAGGCCGTCGAGGTCGCGCGTGAGCATCTGCATGCGCAGCGTCAGCAGCCGCAGTTCCGGGCGCGCCTGGATTTCGTTGGCGGGCACCAGGCGCAGCAGTCCGAGCGCCTTGCGCACTTCGCCGCGCGCCATCAGCGTGTCGGAATAACGTTCCACCAGCTCGGCCGCGGTGCCGGCATCTCCGGCGAGTACGGCGTGGTGGACCGCCTCCGCCAGCATGCGATGGTCGCGGAACCAGCGCCAGGCGGCCCCGTGGATGGCGCGCTGCTGCGCCTCACCGCGCGCGCGGAAACGCTCGGCCAGGGTTTCGCGCAGCAGCGGGTGCAGACGGTACCAGGCTTCGCGCTCGGGGCCGGGCGTGGGGGTGATGAAGAGGTTCTCCTGCTCCAGCCGCGTGAGCAGGGCGAGCACCTCGTGCTCGCCCATCGCCTGTTCGCCCAGCGCCTGGCACAGCGATGCGGTAAAGCGTTCGCACGCGGCGGCGCGCACCAGCAGCTCGGCTTCGTCGGGCGCCAGCCGCGACAGGACTTCGCGCTCGAAATATTCGGCGAAGGCGCCGGCGTCCTGCACGTTGGCCTGGACGAAGCCGCTGGCAACGGAGATGCCGCTGGCGTTGGCCTTCTTGCGTTTCCAGTGCGCGGCGAACAGTTGCAGGCCGGCGACCCAGCCGTCAGCCAGCTCGTGCAGCAGGCGCGCATCGCGCGCGCTGATCTCGCCCAGCTGGGCGCGCAGGAAATGCTGTGATTCGGCCAGCGTGAAGCGCAGGTCGCGCTGGTCCAGTTCCAGCAGCAGGCCCTGGTCGCGCAGGCGCCCCAGCGACAGCGGCAGCGCCGCGCGCGTGGCGAGCACCACGTGGAAGTTGGGCGGGGCGTAGTCGAGCAGCCATTGCAGCGGCTGCAGCACGCGTGCGGAGCCCAGGTGATGTACGTCGTCGAGCACCAGCGTCACTTCACGCGGATGCGCGCCGATGCCGCGCACCAGCGCGACGATGGCGCGTTCGACGGCTTCGTCGTCGGTGCCGCGCTCGACCAGCAGCGCGGCCTCGCGAGTGATGTCGGCGCTGATTTCGGCCAGGCAGGCGAGCACGCGGTCGAGCCAGCGCTGGCGCTCGTTGTCGGTGGGTTCCAGCGCCAGCGTGGCCATGTCGAAGCCCAGCGCCAGCAGGTCCAGGCGCCAGGCGCTCAGCAGCGCGGTCTTGCCGTAGCCGGCCGGCCCCTGCAGCACCATGCAGCGCCGCCGGCGCGCTTCGGTCAGCTGCGCCAGCAGCCGTTCGCGCGCGACCACGCGCGCTGCGCTGCGCAGCGATGCCGGTCGCGACGGCGGCGAGGGCAGCGTGGTGGACTGGCTGCTGGCTGGCCACGGAGGGTTGGCTGGCGAGTGGGGCATCGGAACGGCGGGATATGTAAGCCTGCGCAAGCGCTATGCAAGCGGCTGCGCTGGCTCGCAGGCGCCAGGGCGTCCAGCCCTGGGGGGACAAAGGGCAGCTGTTGCCGCGATTGTATGGCAGAAGCCGCGGCCCGGCGATAGCGCCCCCGGCAGGACCGCAGGCATGCTGCCGCCCTGCCGTGTGATGAGCGCGCCAGGGCGCAGGCAGCACATGCGCGCCACCCGGAACAGGTGGGGGAGGGTTTGCCGGATGCCGGCCATTGCCAGGCTGCGCTTATAGTCGCCCCGCGAAGCGCCCCCCGGCCAGGCGGGCCGTGCCCCGCCGTTTCGATCGCGCACCGCGCAAGAACCGCCCATGGAAACCCTGAATGCCGTCGTGGCGACCCGGCTCCTGCCGCCTCGACTGAACCGCTGCTCGATCCCGCGCGCAACGCTGCTGCAAAGCCTGCATGCCGTCCGGTACAGCCGGCTGGTGCTGCTGACCGCGCCCGCCGGCTATGGCAAAACCACCGTGATGGCGCAATGGCGCCAGCGCTTGCTCGCCGACGGCGCGCGCGTGGCCTGGCTGGCCTTGGCCGCCGAGGACGACGACCCGCACCAGCTTTGCGCCAGGCTCGAGGCGAGCCTGCGCCAGGCCGGCATCCGGCCGCGCCGCGCCGTGCCCGCGCCGCCGCAGGACAACCCCGGTCCTGCGGCGTTGCTGCCGGTCCTGGTCGCCCTGCTCGACGGTGTGCCGGGCGAGGTCTATCTGATGCTGGACGGCTTCGACCATCTGCGCCGATCCGCCACGCTGGCGTTCCTGCAAGACCTGCTGCGCGCACGGCTGCCGCACCTGCACCTGGTCGTCGCCGCGCGCGGCGCCACCGGCATGGCGCTGGCCAGGCTGCGCGCCTGCCGGGAGTTGGCCGAGTTCGGCACTGCCGCGCTGGCGTTCACGCTGGCAGAGACGCTGGCGTTCGTCGGCCAGCGTGTCGATGGCTGCTCCGCGCACGGAGGCAGTGCGCAAGCCGCCATCGACGCCGCGGTGGGGCTGCACGAACTGACTGAAGGCTGGCCAGCCGGGCTGGAACTGACCGCCGCTTCGCCGGACCTGGCCGGGCCGGCGGCGTGCGGCTGGAAGGCGCCCGCTTCCATGCATGCCTACTGGCGCGAGGAAGTGACCGCAAGCCTGGGGCCGGCGCTGCTGGCCTTCCTGCAGTGCATCGCCGTGCCGCGGCAGGTCGATGCGGCGCTGGCCGCGCAACTGACCGGCACCGCCGAAGCCGGGCAGCAGCTCGCGCATATCGCGGCGCGCGGGCTGTTCCTGGACATCGTGCCGGGCCATGCGCAGGGTGGCTGGTACCGGCTGCACCCGTTGTTGCGCGGCCACCTGCTGCACGAGCTGGCACGCGCCGGCACGGGCGTGCTGCCGGCACTGCATGTGCGCGCGGCCGCGTGGCTGGCGCGGCATGGGGAGCCTGCCGAGGCCATCGCGCACGCCTTGCAGGGCGACGACTTCGATTGCGTGCAGGCGCTGGTGGAAGGCAATGCCGGACAACTGCCCGGGATCCACCCGCTGCGCGAATTCCTGCAATGGGCGCGCGCCTTACCGCATTGCGCTGCAGCCCGGTGCCACCGAGCTGGCCTTGCTGGGCGGCGCCATGATGGCGCTGGTCGCGTGGCAGGAGGGTAATGCGTATGAAGCCTTGCGCCTGGGCCGGCAGGTGCTGGCGCTGGCGCATCAGGGGTACGGGCGGCGCTCGATTGCCGCCAGCGTATGTGCCGTGCCGGTGGCCGCGGCGCTCTACGAGCAAGACCGCATCGACGCGGCCAGCGAAGTGCTGGCCGGCCGGCTGCAGACGCTGCGCACCGGCACGCCGGACGTGCTGATCGAGGCCGCGCTGTGCCATGCGCGGCTGCAATGGCTGGCTGGCGCGCGCCAGGAAGCGTTGGCCGAGCTGGCCGAGGCCGAGGCGATGTTCCATCGCCGCGGCCTGCCGCGCGGCGTCGCGCGCATGGTGGCAGAGCGCCAGCGCATGACGCTGGCGGGTAAGGACCTGCGCCACGCGCAGCGGCTGCAAGGCGCGCTGGACGAACTGGAGCGCCAGCATGCCGGCACGGCGCCGCGTGAGCAGGAGATCGCCGCGCTCGCGGCGCTGGGCCGCGCGCGCCTGGCGCTGGCCGCGGGCGAGCGGCTGGGGCTGGTACGCACGCTTGCCGACGAGGGCGCGCACGCGCAAGCCTTGATCGACCGCGTCGCGCCGCGCCGCACGGAATACCTGGCGCGGCTGCGCGAGGCGTGCGCGCCGGCGGCGGTGGCTGCCCCGGCAATGCCACAACCGGCACTGCCACTGCCACTGCCACTGCCCCTGCCGCCCGCGGACGCCGGCAACGGCCGGCAGCTGACACGCCGCGAGCGCGAGATCCTGGGCCTGCTCGAGCAATCGATGTCGAACAAGCGCATCGCGCTGGCGCTGAACCTGAGCGTCGATACGGTCAAGTGGAACCTGCGCCAGATCTACGCCAAGCTCGAAGTCTCGCGCCGCTACGACGCCATCCTGGTGGCGCGCAGCGCGGCGCAGCGCGACACCTGATCGTGCTGCGCCTCAGGGCCTATTCCGCAGTCGCGCCGCTGGTCTTGATCATGCGCGCGATCACCGGCTCGGTGGCGTCGAATTCGCGCCGGAACTCGGCCGGGCTGTTGCCGACCGGCTCCATGGCCAGCGCATCCAGGCGCGTGCGCATGGCAGGCGAGAGGATCGAGGCCCGCGCTTCCGTTTCCAGCCGCGACAGGATCGCCGCCGGCGTGCCGGAACGCACGAACAGGCCGAACCACGCCGGCGAGCGCAGCTCATGCTCCTTGAGCCCGGCCTCGGCCATGGTCGGCACCTCGGGCAGTTCCTTGATGCGCTGTTCGCCCATCACGGCCAGCGGACGCACGCGCCCGCTCTTGATATGCGGCCCCAGCGTGGTCATCGAGCCGATCACCCACGACACGTTGCCGGCGATCATGTCCTGCACCATGGGCGCCTCGCCTTTGTAGGCGATGTGCGCCATGTCCAGGCCGCGAGTCTGGTTCAGGTGCGTGCCCACCAGGTGCGGAAAGGTGCCGACGCCATACGAGCCGTAGCTGACCTTGCCCTTGTTCTTCGCGGCCCAGTCGAACAGCTCCTGCACGTTCTTGACCGGCACGTCGCGGTTGACAGCCAGCACGATCTTGCCGACGCACAGCTCGGTGATAAAGGACAGGTCGCGTCGCACGTCGTACTGCACATTGCGGTACAGGTGCGGCGTGTTGATCAGCGGCGCCGAGTGGCTGAGCAGCATCGTATAGCCGTCAGGCGCGCCGCGCGTGATGGCCTGCACCGCGATCACGCCGGCGCCGCCGGGCTTGTTGTCGACGATGATGGTCTGGCCCAGGCGCTTGCCCATGTCTTCGGCCAGGGCGCGCGCCAGCGTGTCGGTGGCGCCGCCGGGCGGCCCCGGCACCACCAGCGTGATCGGGCGCGCCGGATAAGCCTGCGCGCCGCAGGTGGCGCTCCAGGCGCTACAGGCGATCAGGGCGAATGCAATCAGGGAGGTCTTGCTGCGCATGTCGTTTGCCTCGATGGATCAACGGTGTGGGAACGGTGGGGAATGGCGAGATACGACCAAGGTAGCGGATGGGAATGGGTGGCACCCCCCACCGGAATGGGCGGGGCGGGATAGTCCTATCAGTGTCTACCCTAGACCTCTGACGCGCACCGGCTGACAGGCGCCGGAAACGATGCCGGCCGCAGGTGCGGCCGGCAAGGGAAGAGCAGCAAGGGAGAGTAGGGCGGCGGCTCAGCTTGCCGGGAGCACGCCAAGACCCATGGCCTGGAGTTGCGCGATGCCGTCACTGTCGAAGCCCCAGTCGCGCAGCGCTGCTGCGCCGTGCTGGCCGCGTTCGGGGGCGCTGCGCACCACTTCGGAAGGCGTGCCGAGGAAACGCGGCGCGGGAGCCGGCTGTACCACGCCGTCCACCTCGATGAAGCTGCCGCGTGCGCGGTGGTGCGGATGCAGCGGCGCTTCGCTGAACTCAAGCACCGGCGCCACGCAGGCATCGCTGCCTTCGAACGCCGCGCACCATTCGTCGCGCGTGCGGGCCTGGAACACCGCCTCAAAGCGCTGGCGCAACACCGGCCAGCCGCTGCGGTCGTACTGCGCCGGCAGCTCGCTGGCATCGAGGCCGAGACGTTGCAGCAACTCGGCATAGAAGCGTTGCTCCACCGGGCCGATCGAAAAGTATTTGCCGTCGCGGGTCCGGTAGCTGTCGTACCACGGCGCACCGCCGTCCAGCACGTTCGACTGGCGTGCCTCCTTCCATGCCCCCGAGGCCAGCATGCCCCAGAACACGGCGCCCAACTGCGCCGCGCCTTCGGTCATGGCCGCATCGACCACCTGGCCCTTGCCACCGCGCTGCACGTTGAGCAGCGCCGCGACCACGCCCAGCGCCAGCAGCATGCCGCCGCCGCCGTAGTCGCCGACCAGGTTCAGCGGCGGCACCGGCGGCTCGCCCGCGCGCCCGATGCCCGACAGCACGCCGGACAGGGCCACGTAGTTGAGGTCGTGCCCGGCGCGGTCCGCCAGCGGGCCGGTCTGGCCCCAGCCGGTCATGCGCCCGTAGACCAGCTTCGGGTTGCCCGCGAGCGCGACCTCCGGGCCCAGGCCGAGGCGTTCCATGGTGCCGGGGCGGAAGCCTTCGAGCACGACGTCGGCGCGCTCGATCAGCGCCAGCGCCGCGCGCTGCGCTTCGGGCTGCTTCAGGTCCAGCGTGACCGAGCGCCGGCCGCGGCCGGTGATGTCGATACGGCGGGCGCCCTCGGCCTTCTTCGGGCCGAGGTCGGCGGGGGCCTCGGGGCGATCGACGCGGATCACGTCGGCGCCCATGTCGGCCAGCAGCATTGCACCGAACGGGCCCGGCCCGATGGCTTCGAATTCGAGTACGCGGATTCCGCTCAGTACGCCCATGTTGGCTCTCTCCTGTCGTGTGCGGCGGCGGCGCGAGCGCGGCCCATGCCGACGCGTTGCCGTCTGCCTGCAAGTAGACCAAAGGACTGTTGTCGGCGAACCCACCCGTATCAGGTAGGCCGGCGCGATGCGCTTTTGCAGCGCACAAACGCACTCCTATAATCGGCAGCGCCGACTGGCGGCCCGCACCGGGCCGCACGGCAAGTGAAGTTTCCAGTTTCCAGTAAGCCGGAGCCAGCAGTGAGCCAGACCCAGCGCGCCAGCGCATCGCCATCGGCAGCAGAGCATTCCGTGCAAAACGCTTCCCCCGCGCGTCTGCTGCCGGTGCTGAGCGAACTCAGGGAAGAAGTGCGCGCGCTCAGCCGCCGTGCCCACAGGCTGGCACTGGCGCAGGCCGGCGGCGAAGCGAACGACGGTGAAGGTGCCTACCATGCCTGCCTGGCGACGCTGTTCGAGCGCTGGATCGAAGATGGCGCGGGCCGGGCGCAGGTGGTGTGCTTTGCTTCGGCAGCGGAGTTCGGCTTGCCGCTGCACCGCCACGCGGAGCGCTGCCGCGCGGCGGCCATGCGCGATGGTTCTCACGCGGTGCGCGCGTTGTATTGGGCGGCGCTGCACCGCACACGCAGCCGTGTCGGCATGACCGCGCAGATGGACGATGCGCTGGCGGCGGTGCTGCCGTTGGCGGCGGAATCCATGCAGGCGCCGGAAGCGGCCAACGCGTCGCCGCAGGTGCTGTGCCGCCATTGCGAGCGGCTGCGGCTGGATGCGCGCTGCGCCGACGGCCACGGCGCGCTGCGCGCGATGGGCGAGACTCAGTGGCGCAGTGTCGGCGCGGGCGTGCCCTGCCAGACGCGCGCGCACCAGTGCGCATCGTGCAAGACCCGCTGGACGCAGCATCGCAGCGCCGCGGACCCGTTCACCGTCTGGACCATCAGCCGCCGCGGCCAGGTCGTGGCCATGTCGCGGACATGGCCGCGCAGGATGTGAAAATGGCCTGAGATGGCCGCCGGGGGAGGGCGCCGATCCGGCAATCCCCCGAGGCCATAGACGCTCAGTTCACCGCGCGTGCCTTGCCTTCCCAGTGCGGCGCGCGCAGGTCCCGCTTGAGGATCTTGCCGGCGCCAGACAGCGGCAGCGCCTGGCGGAACTCGACGCTCTTCGGGCACTTGTAGCCGGCGATGTGCGCGCGGCAATGCTCGCGGATCTCGTCTTCCGTCGCCTGCGCGCCAGCCTTCAGCACCACCACGGCATGCACGGCCTCGCCCCATCTCTCGTGCGGCACGCCGATCACCGCGCTCATCGCCACCGCGGGATGGCGGCCGATCACGTTCTCGACCTCGGCCGAATAGACGTTCTCGCCGCCGCTGACGATCATGTCCTTGATGCGGTCGACGATAAAGATATAGCCCTGCTCGTTCATGTACGCGCCGTCGCCGGTATGCAGCCAGCCGTCGCGCAGCGCGCGTGCGGTGTCTTCGGGGCGGTTCCAGTAGCCGGGCGTAACGCCGCCGCTGCGCACCAGGATCTCGCCGACGGTGCCGCGCGGCACTTCGTTGCCTTCGGCGTCGGCGATCTTCACCTCGATGCCGATGCCGGCGCACCCGGCCGACAGGTGCAGACCCTGCGCGCGCGCCGCGCTGCCATGGTTGCCGGGCGGGTTGGTGGTGACGATCATCGATTCGGTCATGCCGTAAGAGTGCGCGAACTCGACGCCGGGCAGCTTTTCCATCGCCTGTTCCAGCACCGCAGCGCTGATCGGCGAGGCGCCGTAGCCCAGCCGCCGCACGCTGCCCAGGTCGTGCCTGGCAAAGTCCGGGTGGTGGATCAACATCTGGATGGTGGTCGGCACCATGCCCAGTTCGGTGATGCGTTCGCGCTCGATGGTTTCCAATACCTCGCGCGCTTCGAACGAGGGCAGGATGACGTGGGTCTCGCCCGCGACGAACTGCATCAGCACGCGCGCGATCGCGGCGATATGGAAGAACGGGTTGGTATGCAGCACGCGGCCGCCCTTCAGCGGCGGGGTGTCGGCCATGCGCTGCAGGGTGCCGCACCACAGCGAGCTGTGGGTCTGCATGACGCCCTTGGGGAAGCCCGTGGTGCCGCCGGTGTACATGACGATGGCGAGGTCGTTGCCGCCGCGCTGCGCATCCGGTACCGGCGGGGCGCCCTTGATCAGCCGTTCATAGGACAGCATGCCGGCGGGCGCATCGCCGTCGCCGGCATGGATCAGCACCGGTTCGCGCCGCGCCGTGGCGCGGATGCCGTCGGCCATCGGCAGGAACTGGTCGTCGATGACCAGGATGCCTGTGTCGCAGTCATCGAGCGAGTAGACCACCTCCGGCACGCTCCAGCGCACGTTGACCGGGTTCAGCACGCCGCCGCCCCACCACGCGGCCATGGCGAACTCAAGGTAGCGGTCGGAGTTCTGCGCCAGGATGCCGACGCGGTCGTTCGGCCGCATGCCCAGCGCCTGCAGGGCGCCGGCCAGGCGCGCGACACGGTCGCAGAACGCGCGGTAGCTGCGGCGCCGGCCGCGGAAGATGGTGACGATTTCGTCCGGCTGCTGTTGCAGCGATCGGTGCAGGGTTCGGGTCAGGTACACCGTTGTCTCCGTTCTTGTTTTCTTGACGTTGGGCCGGCGCATGGTCAGGCCGGGTTGGCTGTATTGTGCGGCGCCCGGCGATTATGGAATTCGCATCTGCCGAAGGCAGTGTTTGCCCCGCGGAAGCGCGCCGCCCCGCTACTGGCGCCGGCCGCTACAATCCGCGATGGGACATTTCTGAATACATGTAAGAAGACTTGATGACATACATCGTTGACGCGGTGGACGAGGCGCTGGGCCTGCTGATGCTGGTGGCCGAACATCCTTCGCTGGGAGTGACCGAGCTGGCCCGCCGCGCGGGGCTGACCAAGGCGCGCGCCTTCCGCCTGCTGGCCACGCTGGAGCATCGCGGCATGATTGCGCGCGAGCCCGCGGCCGCGGTCTACAAGCTCAGCTACAACGCCTTGCTGGTGGGCAACGCCGCGCGCGACCAGTTCGACCTGGTCAAGGTGGTGGCGCCGCGGCTGGCGGCGATCGGCGCGGCCTGCGGCGAGAACGTGATCGTGCGCGTGCGCGACGGGCTGGAATCGGTCTGCGTGGCGCGGCACGAATCGTCGCAATCGGTGCGCGTGCATACCGAGGTGGGCAACCGGCGGCCGCTGCATGTGGGCGCCTCGGGCAAGCTGCTGCTGGCGTTTGCGGCGTCCGAGGTGGTCGACGCCGTGGCGGCGCACAGCCTGGAGCGCTTTACCGAGCGCACCATTGCCACCGCCGAGCACTTGCGCGAGGAGCTTGCGGCGATCCGTGCCGCCGGGCACGCCGTGTCGCTGGGCGAGCGCGATGTCGATGCGGTGTCGGCGGCGGCGCCGTTGCGAGACCACGGCGGTGCGGTGGTGGCATCGCTGAGCATTGCCAGCCCCGCCAGCCGGACCACGCCCGAGGCGCTGGCCAGGCATGTCGCGATGGTGGTGGAAGAGGCCGCGGCGCTGTCGCGAGCGTTGGGATATGCCGGCGGCTGACGCCGCGATCGCGTAACAGTTGTCCGGTCATGAGCGGCGCTTCGGCGCCGCTTTTTATTCGCCCTCAGCTTTGTCTTGCCGGGTAAACCCGCCTTACTGGCGCCGTTCTGATGTTTTATTCTCCGACACATCGTATCGGTAAATGAAACAATGTTTCGATCAACGAAATTTCCCCATGCCGCGCTGGCGCTTGCCTTTGCCTTGTCCGCTCTGGCGGGCGCGAGCTGCCCGGCGCATGCCGCCGACCTGCGCATCGGCTACAAGACCGAGGTCAGCGCTGCCGACCCGCATGTGCTTGACGCCGCCGGCCGCAACCTGTGGGGCCATGTGTACGAGACCCTGGTCGGCCTCGACAACGCCTTGCGCCCGGTGCCGCTGCTGGCCACCGGCTGGCGCCAGCTGGATGACCACAACTGGGAATTCCAGCTGCGCCCGGGCGTGAAGTTCAGCAATGGCGCGCCGTTCACCGCAGAGGACGCGCGCTATTCGATCGAGCGCGCACGCAAGCTGCCCGGCGCGCGCACCTTCCGCACCTACCTGAAGTCGGTCGAGGCGGTCGAGGCCACCGGCCCGCTGACGCTGCGCGTGCGCACCCGCACGCCCAACCCGGTGCTGCCGCAGAACATCGGCATGGTGGCGATGCTGCCGCACGGGCTGGGGCCGGGCGTGCGCGAGGCGGACTTCGCCCATGGCCAGGCAAGCATCGGCACCGGCCCGTACCGGCTGGTGGCGTGGGAGCATGGCCAGCAACTGGCGCTGGCGCGCAATCCCGGCTACTGGGGCAGCGCGCAGCCGTGGGACCGGGTGGTGTTCCAGTTCATCCCCAAGGAGCCGGCGCGCGCGTCGGCGCTGCTGTCGGGGCTGGTGGACGTGATCGATGCCTCGTCGGCCAGCATTGCCGAAGCCTTCGCGCGCACCAACGGCCGCATCCGCACGGTGTCGGCGACGTCGTACATGCTCAACTACCTGCAGCTCGACCAGGGGCGGGCGGTCTCGCCCTATGTGCAGGATGCCGCCGGCCGGCCGCTGCCCGCCAATCCGTTGCGCGACGTGCGCGTGCGCCAGGCCATCAACCTGGCGATCGACCGCGACCTGATCGCGGCGCGCGTAACCAAGGGGGATTCGGTGCCCGCCGGGCAGATGGTGCCGGCAGGCTTCTTCGGCTTTGCCCCGGCCGTAGCCGCGCCGCGCGCCGATGCCGCGGAGGTGCGCCGGCTGCTCATCGCGGCAGGCTATCCCGACGGCTTCCGCCTGACGCTGCACTGCCCGAGCGACCGCTACCTGAACGATGCCAAGACCTGCGAGGCCGTGGGCCAGATGCTGACCCGCGCCGGCATCCGCACCGAGGTGCGCACGTTGCCGTACTCGGTCTACATCACCCGCGCCACCTCGGGGGGCGAGGGCGGCAAGCCGGAGTTCAGCGCCTTCCTGCTCGGCATCGGCGCGGTCAGCGGCGATTCGCTGGAACCGCTGGTGGCGGTGGCGCATGCGCAGGACAAGGCCGCTGGCCTGGGCGCGAACAACCGCAGCGGCTATGCCAATCCCGCGCTCGACGCGCTGGTCGAAACCTCCATGCGCACCATGGCGCCGGCGCCGCGCGAGCAGTTGCAGCGCCGTGCCGCCGAAATGCTGGCCGCCGACGCCGGCATCGTGCCGCTGCACCACCTGCGCGCCGCCTGGGCCTACCGGGCCGGGCTGGTGGTGCAGCCGCGCGCCGACGGCTTTACCTACGCCGGCAACATCCGCCCCGCAGCGCCTGCAGCGACCGCTGCGGCGCAACCCTGATTCACCGCTTCCCGTCCTGATCGCTATGCTTGAAACCCTGTTGAAGCGGCTGCTGCAAAGCCTTGTCGTGCTGTGGCTGATGTCGGTGCTGACCTTCTGCGCCGTCAACCTGATCGGCGACCCGGTGCACCTGCTGGTCAGCCCCACCGCCACCGAGCAGGAAATCGCCGACGCGCGCCACGCGCTCGGTCTGGACCTGCCGGTGCCGCAGCAATACCTGCGTTTCATGCAGGGCGCGCTGCGCGGCGACCTGGGCGATTCCTTTATCTACAACCGTCCCGCGATCGAGCTGATCGTCAGCCGCGTGCCCGCCACGCTGGAGCTGGCCGTGACCGCGCTGCTGCTGTCGGTGGGCATCGGCATCCCGATGGGCGTGTTCGCCGGGCTCAGGCCGGACAGCCGGCTGGCGCGCGCGCTGATGGCGGGCTCGCTGGGCGGCGTGATCATGCCGACGTTCTGGGTCGGGATGATCGGCATCCTGGTGTTCTCGGTGAACCTGGGCTGGCTCCCTTCGGGCGGGCGAGGTCCGGTCACCAACGTGCTCGGCATGCCGCTGTCGGTGACCAGCTGGGAAGGCATCCGCTTCCTGCTGCTGCCGGCGCTGACGCTGTCGCTGTTCAAGATCTCGCTGGTGGCGCGGCTGGCCGAGGCCGGCACGCGCGAAGTGGCGGGGCAGGAATACATCAAGTTTGCCCGCGCCAAGGGCGTGGGCGGCGCACGGCTGGTGCTGCGCCACGTGGTGCCCAATGTGCTGATTCCGATCGTCACCGTGGTCGGGCTGGAATTCGGCCACCTGATCGCCTTCTCGGTGGTGACCGAGTCGGTGTTCTCGTGGCCGGGCATGGGCAAGCTGATCATCGATTCGGTGCTGGCGCTGGACCGCCCGGTGGTGGTGGCTTACCTGCTGGTCACGCTGGTGCTGTTCGTGGTGCTGAACCTGGTGGTCGACCTGCTCTACGTGGTGCTCGATCCGCGGCTGCGCCACAAGGCGGGCTGAGCCCGGCTGCATCTACCCTCACAGAAGTCATAGAAAACGAACGAGAACCCATCGATGTCCCTGCCTGCATCCCAACCTGACACTGCCGGGCCGGCGCTGGCGGCAACCGCCGCGCCTGCCGCGCCGCTGCCCATCACGCCGCCCATCACGCCGCCCTCCATGCGGCCCTCGCTGCTGCGGCGCTTCGTCGCCAACCGCGTCGCGGCGGCTGCACTGGCGCTGCTAGTGGTGCTGCTGCTGGTGGCCGCGCTGGCCCATGTCATCAGCCCGCAGAACCCGTATGACCTGGCCACGGTGTCGGTGATCGACGCCGAGCTGCCGCCCGGCAGCGCCGGCTATGAAGGCAACGCGCACTACTGGCTCGGCACCGACGGCGCCGGCCGCGACCTGGTCAGCGCGATCTTCTACGGCATCCGCATCAGTGTGGGCGTGGGCGTGATCAGCGCGGTGGTGGCGCTGATGGTCGGCAGCGCCGTTGGCCTTGCGGCGGCTTACTTCGGCGGCGTGGTCGATGCCGCGATCATGCGCGTGGTCGACCTGCAGCTGAGCCTGCCGGCGGTGCTGGTTGCGCTGATCCTGCTGGCCGTGCTGGGGCAGGGCGTGGACAAGACGCTGCTGGCACTTGTGATCGTGCAGTGGGCCTACTTTGCGCGCACGGTGCGCGGCGCGGCGCAGGTGGAACGGCGCAAGGAGTATGTCGAGGCGGCGCTGGGCCAGGGGCTGCCGGCGCTGCGCGTGATGTTCCGCCATATCCTGCCCAACTGCATGGCGCCGCTGGTGGTGACCGGCACGCTGCAGATCGCGCATGCAATCACGCTGGAAGCGACCATGAGCTTCCTCGGCATCGGCCTGCCGCGCACGCAGCCGTCGCTGGGCATGCTGATCGCCAACGGCTTCGAGTACATGCTGTCGAACAAGTACTGGATCAGCATTTTCCCGGGCGTGGCCCTGGTGCTGCTGATCGGCTCGATCAACCTGGTGGGCGACCGCCTGCGCCGCGTGCTGAACCCGCGGCTGGACAGCTGAGGCCGGGAGAAGGACATGGCACTACTGGAAGTCTGCGGGCTGAGCACCAGCTTTGCATTGGCCAACGGTCGCAAGGCACTGAAGGCCGTCGACGATGTCTCCTTCACGCTGGAGCCGGGCGAGATCCTCGGCATCGTCGGCGAGTCCGGTTCGGGCAAGTCGGTGACGGCGTTCTCGCTGATGAACCTGCTGGACCCGCCCGGGCGCGTCACCGGCGGCTCGGTCCGCTTCAAGGGGCAGGAGTTGCTGGCGTGCTCGCCGCGCCAGTGGCAGGCGCTGCGCGGCGACCGCATCGCGATGGTGTTCCAGGATCCGATGATGTCGCTGAACCCGGTGATGCGCGTCGGCGACCAGCTGGTCGAGACCGTGCGGGTGCACCACCGCCGCACCCGCGCGCAGGCGCATGCGCAGGCGGTCGATGCGCTGGCGCGCGTGGGCATCCCGGCGCCGCAGGAACGCATGCGCGCCTATCCGCACGAGCTGTCCGGCGGCATGCGCCAGCGCGTGGCGATCGCCAATGCGCTGGTCAACCGGCCCGACCTGATCATTGCCGACGAGCCCACCACGGCGCTGGACGTCACCATCCAGGCGCAGATCCTGTTCGAGATGAAGCAGCTGGTGCGCGAGACCGGCGCCGCCGCGATCTGGATCAGCCATGACCTGGCCGTGGTCAAGGACCTGGTCGACCGTGTCTGCGTGATGTACGCCGGCAGGATAGTGGAGCAGGGGCCGGTGGCCGAGCTGATCGCGCGGCCGCTGCATCCCTACACGCGCGGGCTGCTCGACTCATTGCCCACGCCTGGAATGCGCGGCGCCACGCTGCGCGCCATTCCCGGCGCCGCGCCGGCATTGGCAGCGCTGCCGCCGGGATGCGCCTTCGCGCCGCGCTGCCCGCGCGTGCGCGAGGCCTGCAGCCAGCCGCCCGCGGCAACCCAGCTGCGCGGCCGCACGCTGCGCTGTTTTTACCCATTGGAGTCGGCATGACTGTGCTGCTTGAAACCCGCCAGCTGCAGAAACGATTTTCGCTCAAGCCCGGCCTGCTGGGCCGCATGGCAGGCAAACCGGTGCAGGCGGTGCATGCCGTCAACGAGGTCTCGCTGCAGGTGCGCCAGGGCGAGGTGCTGGGCGTGGTCGGCGAGTCCGGCTGCGGCAAGTCCACGCTGGGCCGCATGCTGGCCGGGCTGCTGCCGCAGAGCGGCGGCGAGATCGCGTGGGAAGGGCGGCGCGCGGATGTCGCGTCGGCCGGCTATCACCGCGCGGTGCAGATGGTGTTCCAGAATCCCTACGCCTCGCTCAATCCGCGGCTGCGCATCGGCCAGGCCATTACCGAGGGCGCGGTCTACCACCGCATGGTCAGCCGCGCGCGGGCGACGGAGCTGGCCGGCGAACTGTTGCAGCAGGTCGGGCTCGACCCCAGCTACGCCGAGCGCTATCCGCATGAGTTCTCCGGCGGCCAGCGCCAGCGCGTGGCGATTGCCCGCGCGCTGGCGCTGCGCCCGCGGCTGCTGATCTGCGATGAGGCCGTGTCCGCGCTCGATGTCTCGGTGCAGGCGCAGATCATCAACCTGTTCATGCAGTTGCGGCGCGAGCATGGGCTGACCTACGTCTTTATCAGCCACAACCTGGCGGTGGTGGAACACATGTCAGACCGCGTCGCGATCATGTACCTGGGCCGCGTCGTCGAGAGCGGCGATGCCCGCACCGTGTTCGCCGCGCCCAACCATCCCTATACCCGCGCGCTGCTGGCTGATGCGCCGCGGCTGGGCGGCGGCGCTGCCAGCCACCAGCCGATCCGTGGCGAGTTGCCGAGCCCGCTGGCGCCGCCCACCGGCTGCGCCTTCCATCCGCGCTGCCCGCATGCGAGCGCACGCTGCGCCGCCGAAGTGCCGGTGCTGCGCGATGTTGGCGGACGCCTCTCCGCCTGCCACCTGAATGACTAGCTAGCCGCCGCGCGCGGCACGCCTCGCTCCCGGATTTGCGCTGCCATCCCGCCAGGGCGGGACGGCGGGGAGCGTTCGCGCCGCGCGCAGGAACGAGAACCGCGGCAGACGGGAAATCCAACGGGGGAAGTCATGCACCGCCAACCAAGGAAAGGGAGAAGAGCCATGATTCAAGTCAGACCATATCGGCGGCACGTACGCCATGCCTGCATCGGTAGCGCGCTGGCGCTGCTGTCGGCCGCGGCCGACGCATCGGTGACGCTGTACGGCCGCATCGATACCGACATCGAATACCAGAAGGGACCGGAAGGCTCGGCCACGCAGATGGTCGACAACGCCTCGCGCTGGGGCATGCGCGGCAGCGAAGACCTCGGCGGCGGCCTGCGCGCCGCGTTCGGCCTGGAGCAGGGCTTTGCTGCCGACAGCGGCATGGCCACCAACCCGCAGTTCCGCAATGCCTTCGTCGGGCTGCAGGGCGGCTTTGGCGCGTTTGCGCTGGGCCGGCTGGATTCGGCAACCATCGTCGGTTCGCCGATCTATTCGCAGGTGACGCAGAACGTGGACTTTGCCATCCACGATGCCGGCGCCACCGCGATCGGCACCAAGGTGCTGAATGCGCGCAACCGCGTGTCCAATGCGCTCGGCTACATGACCCCCGACTTTGGCGGCTTTTCCGTGCGGGCGCGCGTGAACCTGGCCGGCCCTGATCCGGCCACGCCCAACGCCAGCTCGCCGGTGAAGGCGGAAGACGATTTCCGCCAGTACGACATCGGCCTGAACTATGCGGCGGGCAAGTTTGCCGCGGGCCTGGGCTATTCGCGCGATGCCAAGACCGGCGGGCTGGTCGCCAACGACTTCCGCGACAAGGTGCAGGCGGTGGCGTCCTATGACTTCACCGTGGTCAACGTGTACGGGCTCTACGGTCGCGACCGCTACGCCGGCACCGCCACCACGCGCACCGACGTGCCGTACTGGCTGGTCGGCTTCACCGTGCCGTACGGCGCGCACAGCGTGACCGTCAACTACATGGAGCGCGCGGTGCAGCGCGACCCGCAGGGCCGCCTGAAGAAAGTGCAGGCCGCCTATGGCTACCGCCTCAGCAAGCGCACCATGCCTTATGTCTTCTTCGATCGAGAGGACCCGAACTCGCACAAGGCCGGCGATACCGTGACCACGGCCGGCATCGGCATCCAGCACAAATTCTGAGCATGACGTTTCCCTATACGCTGACCGAACCGGCTGGCGCGGCGTTGCCGCTAATGGTCGATTCTCCGCACAGCGGCCAAGCCCGCGCCGGCAGCCTGCCTGCCGCGCTGCCGCTGGCGGCCTCGCCCGAAGCCCTGCTGACGGGCTGGGATGCCTATGTCGACGAGCTGTTCGCGCATGCGCCGGCGGTGGGCGGCACGCTGCTGCGCGCCGAGTTCCCGCGCTGGCTGGTGGACGTGAACCGCGCCCGCGACGATATCGACCCTGCGCTGGTCGACGGTGCCATGCCGTTCGCGCTACGGCCCAGCGACAAGGCCGGCCGTGGCATGGGCGTGCTGCGCCGGCTGGCACTGCCTGGCGTGCCGGTCTATGGCGCGCCGCTGTCGCCTGCCATGGCCGAGCAACTGCTGAAGACCTACTACGATCCCTACCATGCCGCGCTTGCCCGCGCGATGGCGGCGCACCATGCGCGCTTCGGCGCGGTGTGGCATCTCGACTGCCATTCGATGAAATCGCGCGGCAATGCCATGAACGTGGACTATGGCTCGGAGCGGCCGGACTTCGTACTCAGCAACCGTGACGGCACGACTTGCCCGGAAGCATTTATCGAGCTGGTAGGGCAATGCCTGCGCGGCTTTGGCTACCATGTCGGCATCAACTGGCCGTACAAGGGCGCGGAACTGGTGACGGCGTATTCGGACCCGGCGCGCGGCCGCTACAGCCTGCAGATCGAGATCAACCGCGCGCTCTACCTGGACGAGGCACGCTTTGTGCCGCATGACGGGTTTGCCAGGCTGCGCGGCCATCTCGACCAACTGCTCGAGCGCGTGGCGGACCATATCCGCGCGGAGCTGGCGCGCGGCGCATGAGCCTGCTCAGAGCACCTTGCCCGGGTTCATCAGCCCCAGCGGATCCAGGGCGCCCTTGATCGCGCGCATCAGCGCCAGCTCGACCTCGCTCTTGTAGTGCCGCAGTTCCTCGCGCTTGAGTTGGCCCACGCCATGCTCGGCCGAGATCGAACCGCAGTGCGAGCGCACGCTATCGTGCACGACACGGTTGACCTGGTCCTGGTTGGCCAGGAAGGCGTCATGGTCGACGCCTTCCGGCGGCGAGACGTTGTAGTGCAGGTTGCCATCGCCAAGGTGGCCGAAGGTCACCATGCGCGCGCCGGGGAAGGCGTTCTGCAGCAGCGCGTCGGTGGTCTCGATGAAGTCCGCCACGCGCGAGACCGGTATGGCGATATCGTGCTTGATGTTCTTGCCGTCCTCGACCTGCGCCAGCGGGATATGCTCGCGCAGGTTCCAGAAGTCGCGCGACTGCTGCACCGACTCGGCCACCACGGCGTCAAGCACCACGCCAGAGTCGAAGGCGGCATTCATCAGCGTTTCGAAGATGCCGCGCGCGTGGGCTTCGCCTTCACTGTCGGACAGTTCCATCAGCACCAGCTGCGGGTGAATGTCGGCGAACGGGTAGCGCAGCTGGGGATAGTGCTGCGTCACCAGCGCCATGCAGCGCGCGGACATCAGCTCGAAGCCGGTCAGCATCGCACCCGCATGCGACTGCGCGATTGCCAGCAGCGCCAGCGCGGCGCACGGGCTCTGCACCGCCGCCAGCGCGGTGACCGAGGCACGCGGCAGCGGGAACAGCTTCATCACAGCGGCGGTGATGATGCCGAGGGTGCCTTCGGCGCCGATATACAAATCGCGCAGGTCGTAGCCAGTATTGTCCTTGCGCAGGCCGCGCAGGCCATGCCAGATGTCGCCCGTCGGCGTCACGACTTCCAGCCCGAGGCACAGTTCGCGCGTATTGCCGTAGCGCAGCACCGCGGTGCCGCCCGCATTGGTCGACAGGTTGCCGCCGATGGTGCAGCTACCCTCGGCCGCCAGGCTCAGCGGAAACAGCCGGCCGTGCTCGCGCGCCACGTCCTGCAGGTGCTGCAGCACCACGCCGGCTTCGACGGTGATGGTGTTGTTGAGCGGATCGACCTGGCGGATGCGGTTGAGCCGTTGCAGTGACAGCACCACCGCATCGCGCCCGGCCGCCGGCGTGGCGCCGCCGCACAGGCCGGTATTGCCGCCCTGCGGCACCACTGCGACCTTGTGCGCATGGCAGGCATGGACCGCGGCGGCGACTTCCTCGGTGGTGCCGGGACGCAGCACGGCCAGCGCCTCGCCGCTATAGCGCTTGCGCCAGTCGGTCAGGTAGGGAGCCTTGTCGGCGGCCTCGGTCAGCACGTGCTGCGGGCCCAGTGCGGCGCGGCACAGGGCGAGGAAAGATTCTTGGGACGAGGTCATGGGCGAAGAATCGATTCGTGGGGAGCACCGGCTCAGCGCTTTTGCGGCGCGGCCTTGGCAGCCGCACGGGCGCGGCGCTTGTACGGCCGCAGGTACAGGATGGTGCTGACGAAGAACACCAGCGTCAGCGCCACCTCCACCCAGGCCAGCGTCGCCGAGAAGCCGCGGTCGCTGGTGGCGCGCACGATGCCTTCGGTGAAGAACAGCAGGATCAGCATCGACGACCACTGCATGGTGTAGCGGTTGCGCGTCAGCACGCCGCGCAGCGGCAGCAGCAGCGGCACGAACTTGATGATCATCCACGAACCGCCGGGGCGCAGTGGCGCCAGGAACCATTCCCAGGCAATGCACAGCACCATCAGTGCCACCAGGCTGCCGGCGCTGATCCGGTGCAGCCAGGGGCTGTGCAGCGCGCTGTCGCTGTCGATGTCGCTGTCGGCGGGCGCGTTCATGCGTGCGCTCCGGACAGGCGCAGCGCGGCTTGCGCCAGGCGCCGGCCCATGGCCATCGCCAGTGCCGACTCGTCGTCGGTGATGGGGCCGCGGTTGTCGACGTAGGCATGGTGGCTCGGGCCGTACGGCGTGCCGCCCGACGTGGTCGTCATCAGGCCCTTCTCGGAATAGGGCAGGCCCATGATCAGCATGCCGTGGTGCAGCAGCGGCAGCATCATCGACAGCAGCGTGGTCTCCTGGCCGCCGTGCAGGCTGCCGGTGGCGGTGAACACGCAGGCGGGCTTGCCAGTCAGCGCGCCCGACAGCCACTGGGCCACGGTGCCGTCCAAAAAGTATTTGACCGGCGCGGCCATGTTGCCGAAGCGCGTGGGGCTGCCCAGCGCCAGGCCCGCGCACTCTTCCAGGTCGCGCAGCTCGGCATAGGGCGGGCCGTCGGCGGGGATGTCGGGGGCGGTGGCCTCGCACACGGTCGATACCGGCGGCACCGTGCGCAGGCGCGCCTGGGCGCCGGGGACGCTGTCGATGCCGTGGGCGATCAGTTCGGCGAGTTTGCGGGTGCTGCCGTGGCGGCTGTAATACAGGACGAGGATGTCGGTCATGGAGCGGGATGGCCGGCGCTGCCGGAAAGGGGCGGCAGGTGCCGCAGGCAATGCGCGTATTATAGATGTGCCCCCGCGCGCGCTCCCCCGCGAAGCGCCGCTGCCGCATCCCGGCAGTCGCCCGTCCGCCTGCCGGCCGCTGCCATCGTTCGAATCGATCCATCCATCCAGGGAGATTGCTGCCGCATGCTTGGTACCCGCGTTGTCCGTCTGCGCAGGGAATGGAACCTGCAGAAGGTCCGCGCACTGGCGCGCTATGTCGTGCGCCGCGCCGGCGAGGACCGGCTGCCGCAGGTGTCCGCGAGCCTGACCTTTACCACCGTGCTGGCCGTGGTGCCGGTGCTGACGGTGGCGTTCGCGCTGCTGGCCGCGTTCCCGGTGTTCCGCGATTTCCGCAATGCCATCGAGGCGTTCCTGTTCCAGAACCTGATTCCCGGCAACGTCAGCGAATCGATCTCGCGCTACATCGGCCAGTTCGCCAAGAGCGCGCGCGGGCTGACGGCGATGGGCCTGGGCGCGTTGATGGTGACGTCGGTGCTGACCATGCTGACGGTGGAGGACGCGCTCAACGCGATCTGGCGCGTCAAGCAGCGCCGCCCGCTGGCGCAGCGGGTGCTGGTGTTCTGGGCGGTGCTGACCTTCGGGCCGGTGCTGATCGGCGCCAGCCTGTCGATCAGTTCGTATCTGATCTCGATCTCGGCGGGCTACGTCGGCACCATGCCGATGGGGATCGGCCTGCTGGTGAGCGCAACGCCGGTGGTGCTGTCGGCGCTGGCCTTTGCCTTCCTGTACACCGCGGTGCCCAATGCCTACGTGGAGTGGCGCGATGCCATCGTCGCCGGTGTGGTGGCCGCGATTGCGTTCGAGTTTGCCAAGCGCGGCTTCGGCTATTTCATCACGCATATTCCGGCGTATACGGCGGTTTACGGCACCTTTGCGGCGCTGCCGATCTTCCTGCTGTGGATCTACCTCAGCTGGCTGGTGACGCTGCTGGGCGCCACCATCGCCGCCAACCTGCCGGTGATCCGGCAGGGCTACTGGCGCCGCCGCACCTTTGCCGGCAGCGAGTTCTTCGACGCACTGGGCGTGCTGCTGCTGCTCTACCGCGCCCGCGACGAGGTGCCGCGCAGCGTGGGGGAACTTGACCTGGGACGCAAGCTGCGCGTGGAAGCGGATTACCTGGCGGGGTTGCTTGGCAAGCTAAAGGCCATGCACCTGGTCGGGCGGTTACAGCAGGAGCGCGGGCAGGCCCACTGGGCCTTGCTGTGCGATCCGTCGCAGGTGACGCTGCGCATGCTGCACGACCGGCTGGTGCTGAATCTGCCGCGGCTGCCGCGCACCGCGCTGGCGCAGCACCTGCGTGGCGCCGAGTCGCTCAGGTCGGTGCTGGACAATCCGCGGCTGGACCAGACGCTGGAGGTGGTCTTCAACCCGGTCTTCAACCAGCAGCCATCCGGCCTGCCGCCGGCTACGGATGACGCCGCGCCGCAGCGGCGCACGCTGGAGGTGGTGCCGCCGGGCTGGCACGGGCAGGTGTGATGCCCGGCGGGCCGGGGCTAAGAACCCATTTCACAATGAAGAAGGGGACGCGTTCAAGCCAGGCGCCGCGCAGGCTAGGCGCGGGCCGCCGGCCTTGGTCATTCCAAGGTCAAGGCCCGCAACAACGCATGCGCGGCGCCTGGCTTGAACCCGAAGGGAAGGCTGCTGCCGGGCCGCAGGGCGTTGTTGTGGCCTCCTTGCGTGGAATGACCACGCGGCGTCGGCCACGCCTAGCCCTGCGGCCCGGCAGCAGCCTTCGCGCCCCTTCTTCATTGTGAAATGGGTTCTAGGTCGTGCGTGGTCAGAACGGGATCTTGCCGCGCCAGATATCGGCGTACATGACCCAGTCGCCCATCAGGCTGTAGAGCGGATGGCGGAAGGTCGCCGGCCGGTTTTTCTCGAAGCCGAAATGACCGATCCAGGCGAAGGCGTAGCCGGCGGTCACGGCGCCGAGCAGCCACCATGCATTGCCGGTCACTACCATTGCCGCCAGGCACAACAGCGCCACGGTCGAACCGATGAAATGCAGCCGGCGGCAGGTGCGGTTCTGGTGCTCGCTCAGGTAGTAGGGGTAGAAGGCCGCGAAGTTCTCGAACTCGCGCGCGCGGGCGTGGGCCATGGCTGTCTCCGGCAGGTCTTGTTTTGTGCAGTGTAGACCTTCCACGACCCTGAAGGGAGGGTGACCGCCGGCGTGGCCGGCCAGCCATCCGGGCCACCATCAGCCGGCCGCCACCACCTTGCGCGCAAAGCCCGCCAGCGCGTCCAGCACTTCGTCCGGGCGCTCCCCCATCAGAGCATGGCCGCACGGCACCGATACCAGGCTTGCCTTCGCCATCTTGCCGGCCAGCGCCTGCGCCGCCTTGGGCGAGGTCATCATGTCCTTGCTGCCGGTGATGAACAGCGCCGGGCAGGCCATCGCGGCGGCGGCTTCCTCGCCGTGCGCGTAGGCATTGCAGGCGGAGAAGTCGTTGTGGAACACATGTGCCTGCGGGTTGTTGTGCGATACGCGCTCCATCAGCCGCTGGCTGCCGCCTTGCATCCAGGCGCCGGGGCCCGGCGACGAGGGCTTGTTGGCCAGGCTCGAATGCGACCAGGCGTTGACCATGGCGATGGCCTCGCTCTCGCGGTTCAGCGACGCATCGAGCAGCGCATCGGAAACCTTCATCGGGTAGGCGGTGGCCAGCAGGGCGATGCCGCGCACCGCCTGCGGATGCCGCGCCGCGCATTCCAGCGCGATCAGCGAGCCCATGCTGTGCCCGAACACGAAGGCCGGCGCCTTGACGCCGGCGGCGGCCACCACTGCCATCACCCAGTCGGCCATTGCCTCGACGGTGGCCAGCGGCGTGCCCTGGCTGCGGTTGTGGCCGGGCAGGTCCACCGCCAGCACCGAGAAGCCATGGTTGGCGAACCAGCGCGTCTGCAGCGCCCATACGCTGTGGTCGTTCTGCGCGCCATGGACGAACACGGCGCAGGGCAGGGCGGCGTCGAAGGGTTTGCCCCCGGTATAGGCGTAGGCCGGCTGGCCTGCAACGTTCAGTTCCATCAGGCCTGCCCTCCCTTGCTCATGGTCTTCTCGGCGGCCTTCAGGCCGCGCTTGAGATCGTCGATCAGGTCGTCCGGATCTTCCAGGCCGACCGACAGGCGGATGGTGCCCTCGGCAATGCCGGCCGACTGCAGCGCCGCCGCGTCCATGCGGAAGTGCGTGGTGGACGCTGGGTGGATCACCAGCGAGCGCGCATCGCCCACGTTGGCCAGGTGCGAGAACAGCGACATGCTTTCAATGAAGCGCTGGCCGGCCAGGCGGTTGCCCTTCAGGTTGAAGCTGAACACCGCGCCGCAGCCGCGCGGCAGCAGGCGCTTGGCCAGTTCGTAGTCGGGGTGCGATTCCAGCTCGGGGTAGGACACCGACTCCACCATCGGGTGCGAAGCCAGGAACTGCACCACCTTGCGGGTGTTGTCGACATGGCGGCTCATGCGCAGCGGCAGCGTCTCCACGCCCTGCAGCAGCTGCCACGCGGCCATCGGGTTCATGCAGGCGCCGAAATCGCGCAGGCCTTCGCGGCGCGCGCGCAGCAGGAAGGGCGCCACCGTGCTTTCCTCGGTGAACACCATGTTGTGGAAGCCTTCGTACGGCTCTGACAGTTCGGGGAAGCGGCCCGACTTCTCGAAGTCGAAGGTCCCGCCCTCCACGAGCACGCCGCCGATGGTGGTGCCGTGGCCGCCGAGGAACTTGGTCGCCGAGTGGTAGAGCAGGCCGGCGCCGAGATCGAACGGGCGCAGCAGGTAGGGCGTGGTGAAGGTCGAATCGACCAGCAGCGGGATGCCGTGGTCCTGGCCGAGCTGCGCCAGCGTGGGGATGTCGAGCACGTCCAGCCCCGGGTTGCCCAGCGTCTCCCCGAACAGCAGTCTGGTATTGGGGCGGATCGCGGCGCGCCAGGCATCGATGTCGCGCGCCTTGACGAAGGTGGTCTCGATGCCAAAGCGGCGCAGCGTGTAGTGCAGCAGGTTGTGCGAGCCGCCGTACAGCGCCGACGACGCCACCACGTGCGAGCCGGCCCCCATCAGCGTGGCCACGGCGAGGTGCAGCGCGGCCTGGCCCGAGGCGGTGGCGATCGCGCCGGCGCCGTTCTCCAGCGCGGCGATACGCTCTTCCAGCACCGCCACGGTCGGGTTGGAGATGCGCGAATAGACGTGGCCCGCCCGCTCCATGTTGAACAGCGACGCCGCGTGCTCGCTGTCGCGGAACACGAAGGAGGTGGTCAGGTGGATGGGGGTCGCGCGAGCCCCGGTGGTGGGGTCGGGCGCGGCGCCGGCGTGCAGCGCCAGCGTATCGAAGCGAGTTCCGGACATGGTCGGTCGGGTGTAGTGATCTCCGGCCAGCATCGTAGCACCGTGCGCACGCCCACGCTGGCTGATCCCCCGCAAACCGGCCTCCTGCTTTACTTTGCCGGCTGGTTTGGGCTAGGATCGGTTGCACGGGCATCTCTGCCCGCACATCCCTAAACAGATAACGAAGTGGCCGGCATCGCCCCCGCGATGCATTCGGCGCAGTTCAGCACAGCTCAGTACAAGGCAGCGGAGACCAACATGAAAGTCAGCGACATCCTGCAGATCAAGGGCAATACGCTCTACACCGTGACGCCTGACACCTCCTTGCTGGTCGCCGTCAACACCATGGCCGAGCGCGATATCGGCTCGCTGGTGGTCATGGAGTACGGCGACCTGGTCGGCATGCTGACTTTCCGCGAGATCATCGAGACACTCGCCCGCAACGGCGGCACCCTTGGCACCAGCAGCATCCGCAAGGTGATGGACGATGCGCCGCTGACCTGCACCATGGAAACCGATGTGAACGAGGTGCGCCGGATGATGCTTGAGCGTCACACCCGCTACCTGCCTGTGCTCGACAACCGCACGCTGATGGGCGTGATTTCCTTCTACGACGTCGCCAAGGCGGTGGTCGAGGACCAGAGCTTCGAGAACAAGATGCTCAAGGCCTATATCCGCGACTGGCCGGAAGAACGGGCCTGAACGCCCGGCCTGCGCCCGCCCTCGGCGGCGGGGCAGCCTATCCTGTAGCTCCCTTCGGAAAATTGTTGCGACTGACGCCGCGCGGCCGCGTGGTGGTGGCATGATGGCGGCCGGTTTCCGGCTCCGGCAAACTTGCCGGCGTTTCCATTTCCGCGGCGGCCCCAGCAGGCCGACCGGTCATCCATGAGCCAACACAGCCAGTTCCGACTGCTCGGCGCACGCCGCTTCGCCCCCTTTTTCTGGACCCAGTTCCTGGGGGCGATGAACGACAACGTCTTCAAGGTCGCCTTCACCTCGCTGGTGACCTACCACACGGCGCTGTTCGAGGGCGTGGACGCGCGCAGCGCCGCGTTCCTGATCTCGGCCATCTTTATCGCGCCGTTCGTGCTGTTCTCCGCCACCAGCGGGCAGGTCGCCGACAAGATGGAGAAGGCGCGCCTGATCCGGCTGGTCAAGTCGCTGGAAATCGCCATCATGGTGCTGGGCCTGGCTGGCTTTGCCTGGCATAGCGCGCCGCTGCTGTACGCCGGGACGTTCCTGATGGGGCTGCATTCGACGCTGTTCGGGCCGGTCAAGTTTGCCTACCTGCCGCAGCACCTGGATGAAAGCGAACTGGTCGGCGGCAACGGGCTGGTCGAGATGGGCACCTTCGTCGCGATCCTGATCGGCACGCTGGTCGGCGGCGAACTGGCGGGACTGCAGCAGGGCGGCGCGGTGGTGGGGCCGCTGTATGTCGGTGCCGTGTGCGTGGCGATTGCCGTGGCCGGGCGCGCGGTGTCGGGCCGGATCCCGATGTCGCCGGCGCCGCAGCCCGAACTGCGCATCAACTGGAACCCGTTTTCCGAAACGTGGCGCAACCTGGTGCTGGCGCGCGGCAATCGCACGGTATTCCTGAGCCTGCTCGGGATTTCGTGGTTGTGGTTCCTCGGCGCGACCTTCCTGACCTCGTTCTTCAGCTATGCCAAGGATGTGCTGGGCGGCGACCAGAACGTGGTCACGCTGCTGCTGGCGGTGTTCTCGCTGGGCATCGGCACCGGCTCGCTGCTGTGCGAACGGCTGTCCGGGCGCCATGTCGAGATCGGGCTGGTGCCGTTCGGCTCGATCGGCATGACGGTGTTCGCCATCGACCTGTACTTTGCCAGCCACGGGCAGCCGCCGGCCGCGCTCACCGGCATCGCCGGCTTCTTGGCCGAAGCGAGCCACTGGCGCGTGCTGGCCGACCTGTTCCTGCTGGCGATGTTCGGCGGCTTCTACAGCGTGCCGCTGTACGCGCTGATCCAGAGCCGCAGCGCGCCCACGCACCGCGCGCGCATCATCGCCGCCAACAATATCCTGAACAGCTTCTTCATGATCGCGGCGTCGCTGCTGGGCGTGGCGATGGCGCTGGCCGGCTACAGCATCCCGCAGCTGTACCTGGTGGTGGGGCTGCTCAATGCGGTGGTGGCGGTCTATATCTATTCGCTGGTGCCGGAATTCCTGCTGCGCTTCATTGCCTGGATCCTGGTGCACACCGTGTACCGGCTGCGTCGCGTAAATGCCGAGCGCATCCCCGCCGACGGCCCGGCGGTGCTGGTCTGCAACCATGTCAGCTTTGCCGACGCGGTCGTGCTGATGGCTTGCAGCCCGCGCCCGGTGCGCTTCGTGATGGACTACCGCATCTTCAGCGTGCCGCTGCTGTCGTGGTTCTTCCGCCAGGCCCGCGCGATCCCGATCGCGCCCGCGCACGAACACCCGGACATGCTCAAGCGCGCGTACGACAGCGTGGCACAGGCGCTGGAGGAGGGCGACCTGGTCTGCATCTTCCCGGAGGGCAAGATCACCGCGACCGGCGAGATCAGCCCGTTCCGCCAGGGCGTGCAGCAGATCATCCGCCGCACGCCGGTGCCGGTGGTACCGATGGCGCTGCGCGGGCTGTGGGGCAGCTTCTTCTCGCGCAAGGACGCGCCGGCGATGTCGCGGCCGTTCCGCCGCGGCATCCTGAGCCGGCTGGAGCTGGTGGTGGGCGAGCCGGTGCCGCCGGAAGCCGCCACGCCCGAAGGGTTGCAGCAGATGGTGCAGGCCCTGCGCGGCGACTGGCGCTGAACGCATGTTCCACTACGCGGAGTCCGACTCACGATGATCACGCTCTATACCTTCGGCCCGGCCTTCGGGCTGCCTGACGCCAGCCCGTTCGTCACCAAGGCCGAGATGCTGCTCAAGCTTGCCGGCCTGCCGTACCACGCGCGCCCCGGCAGCCTGCGGCGCGCGCCCAAGGGCAAGCTGCCGTACCTGGATGACATGGGCCGCATCGTGGCGGATTCGACCATGATCCGCTGGCATATCGAGAAGACCTACCACATTGACTTCGACGCCGGCCTGAGCCCGGCCGAGCGCGGCGTTGCCTGGGCTGCCGAAAAGCTGATGGAAGACCACCTGTACTGGGCGGTGGCGCGGGTGCGCTGGCTCGACCAGGCCAATTTCGACCGCGGCCCGGCGCAGTTCTTCCGCGGCGTGCCAGCGCCGGTGCGTGGACTGGCGGAGCGGCTGGTGCGCTACAAGGTCAAGAAGACGCTGTGGGGGCAGGGGCTGGGCCGGCACAGCGACGAAGAACTGGTGGCGCTGGCCAGCAAGGGCATAACCTCGATCGCCGATATCCTGGGCGACAAGCGTTACCTGATGGGCGACAAGCCTTGCGGCGCCGACGCCACGCTGTTCGCCTTTGCCGGCAGCCTGCTGTGCCCGGTTTTCGACACGCCGATCCGCACCGCGGCGGAAGGGCATGTCAACCTGGTGGCCTATATGGAACGGATGCGGGCGGAGTTCTACCCCGAATTCGCACCGAAAACCGCGGCGGCCTGAGCCTGGCGGGCCGCCAGCGGGCAGGCAATGGCCTTACAATGGAGGCCGTCCCCAATTTCTGTGCGGTTTCCATCATGTCCGGCAACACCCTTGGCCTGCTCTTCACTGTCACCACCTTCGGCGAATCGCACGGCCCCGCCATCGGCGCGGTGGTGGATGGCTGCCCGCCGGGCATGGCGCTGAGCGAGGCCGACATCCAGGGCGACCTGGACCGCCGCAAGCCCGGCACCTCGCGCCACGTCACCCAGCGCAAGGAACCCGACCAGGTCGAGATCCTGTCCGGCGTGTTCGAGGGCAAGACCACCGGCACGCCGATCTGCCTGCTGATCCGCGTCTCCGTCCGGCGCAGCAAGGACTACGGCAATATCGTCGAGACCTTCCGCCCGGGCCACGCCGACTACACCTACTGGCAGAAGTACGGCATCCGCGACTATCGCGGCGGCGGCCGGTCGTCGGCTCGCCTGACCGCGCCGGTGGTCGCCGCGGCGGCGGTGGCCAAGAAGTGGCTGCGCGAGCAGTACGGCACCGAGATCCGGGGCTATATGTCGCAGCTCGGCGAGATTGCAGTGCCATTCTCCGACTGGTCGCATGTGCCCGAGAACCCGTTCTTCGCGCCCAACGCCGACATCATCCCCGAGCTGGAAACCTATATGGACGCGCTGCGCCGCGACGGCGATTCGGTCGGCGCGCGCATCGAGGTGGTGGCCAGCAATGTGCCGGTCGGGCTGGGCGAGCCGTTGTTCGACCGCCTCGACGCAGATATCGCGCATGCGATGATGGGCATCAATGCGGTCAAGGGCGTGGAGATCGGCGCCGGCTTCGACAGCGTGTCCCAGCGCGGCAGCGTGCATGGCGACGAGCTGACCGCCGAGGGCTTCCGCACCAACAATTCCGGCGGCGTGCTGGGCGGCATTTCCACCGGCCAGGACGTCACCGTGTCGCTGGCGATCAAGCCGACGTCCTCGATCCGCACCCCGCGCGAGTCGATCGACAAGGCCGGCAACGCCGCCACGGTCGAAACCTTCGGCCGCCACGACCCGTGCGTCGGCATCCGCGCCACGCCGATCGCCGAGGCCATGCTGGCGCTGGTGCTGATGGACCACGCGCTGCGCCACCGCGCGCAGTGCGGCGACGTCAAGACCGACACGCCGCATATTCCGGCGCAGGCCGGCGCAGGCCGGCCAATGCGCTGAGTTGACCACCCTCCCTGAGGCTGGTGGCGCAACGGGCGCCGCTCGCCCGGATTACGCCCGCTTCGGGCTTTTCTATCTTGGCTACTACGGCTACGTCGGCGTCATCTCGCCGTACGTGAGCCTGTATTTCGCCGATCGCGGGTTCAATCCCGTGCAGATCGGCGTGCTGATGGCAAGCTTCCAGGTCAGCCGCATCGTCGGGCCCTACCTGTGGGGCTGGCTGTCCGACGTGATGCACACACGCGTGCGCATCCTGCGCGTGAGCGCGTTCACCTCGCTGCTGGCGTTCCTGATGCTGCCCGGCGTGGGCAGCTACGGCGGCATGATGGCGATGATGCTGACGCTGAGCCTGCTCACCAGCGCGATGTCGCCGCTGGGCGATGCCCTTACCATCTCCACGCTGCGCCGCTATGGCGCCTTCGACCATAGCTATGGCCGTATCCGCATGTTCGGCTCGGTCGGCTTTATCGGCGCGGTGCTGGCCGGCGGGGCGCTGTTCGAGGCGGTCGGCATGCGTGCCTTTCCGTGGGTGGCCAGCGGCTTGCTGGCCATCCTGGCCGGGGTGGTGCTGACCATGCGCGATGCCGCCGACGACGGCCCGCGCATGCCCACGCCGCGCGCGCTGCCACTGCTGCGCCGGCCGGACGTGGCGTGGTTCCTGGCGTCGGCCTTCCTGATGATGTTCGCGCACGCCGCGCTATACGTGTTCTATTCGCTGTGGCTGGAGCGGCTTGGCTACAGCAAGTTCGCCATCGGCGTGATGTGGACCATCGGCGTGGTCGCCGAGATCGTTTTCTTCTACTACCAGGGCCTGTTGTTCGCGCGCTTCGCGCTGCGCACCATCCTGGCGGGCACCTTCGTGCTGGCGGCCGTCCGCTTTGGCCTGACCGGCTACTTCGCGCAATTTGCCTGGCTGATGGCGCTGGTGCAGGTATTGCACGCCGCCACCTTCGCCGCGCACCACAGCGCCAGCCTGAAGCGGCTGCAGGCATGGTTCGCCGGGCCGCTGCAGGGGCGTGGGCAGGCGCTGTACACGGGGATTTCCTACGGCGTCGGCGGCACGCTTGGCGGGCTGGTGATGGGCTGGACCTGGAATGCGCTGGCGCCCGAACACACCTTCGGGCTGGCCGCCGTGGCAGCGGCGGCCGGTGCCTTCTGCGCGGCGATGAGCTTCCGCGCTGCGGGTGCGGCAGGCGGCGATGCCCTTCAGGCCAGCGCGGCGCAGACGCGCTCGGCGATCGCCAGCGACGAGGTCAACCCCGGCGACTCGATGCCGAACAGGTGAACCAGCCCCGGCACGCCGTGCACGGCGGGGCCATCGATGCGGAAGTCCGCCGCCAACTCGTGCGGGCCGCTGATCTTGGGGCGGATGCCGGCATAGCCCGGCTGCAGCGCACCGTCGGCCAGTCCCGGCCAGTAGCGACGTACCTCGTCATAAAAGCTGTCGGCATCGGCCGGGTCGACGCTGTACTCGATATCGTCGATCCAGCGCACATTGGGGCCAAAGCGCGCCTGGCCACCCAGGTCCAGCGTCAGGTGCACGCCCAGGCCAGCAGCCTCGGGCACCGGGTAGATCAGCCGTGAGAACGGCGCGCGCCCGGCCAGCGTGAAATAGCAGCCCTTGGCGTAGTACTGCGGCGGGATATGGGCCTCGGGCATGCCATCGAGGCGGCGCGCCAGTTCCGGCGCGCTCAGGCCGGCCGAGTTCACCACTGTGCGCGCCAGCAGCGTGGTGGCGCCGCCATCCTCGCTGCCCACTTCCAGGCGAATCCCTTCCGGCGTGATCGCGCCGCCCAGCACCGGTGACTGCACCGCCAGCATCGCACCGGCGTTCTCGGCATCGCCCAGCAGTGCGGTCATCAGGCCATGGCTGTCGATGATGCCGGTGGAGGGCGACAGCAGCGCGGCATGGCATTGCAGCTGCGGCTCCAGCGCCTGCGCTTCGTCGCGGGGGAGCAGCCGCAGGTCATCGACACCGTTGGCCGCGGCCTTGGCGCGGATGCCGTCGAGCGTGGCCACCTGCGCCGCGCTGGTGGCGACGATCAGCTTGCCGCAGCGCTGGTGCGCCACGTGGTGCGTGGCGCAATAGTCGTACAGCATGGCCTTGCCGCGCACGCACAATTCTGCCTTCAGCGAACCGGCGGGATAGTAGATGCCGGCGTGGATGACCTCGCTGTTGCGCGCGCTGGTGATGGTGCCGAAGGCGTTCTCCGCTTCCAGGATGATGACCTCGCGGCCCTGCAGCGCGAGGGCGCGCGCGGCTGCCAGTCCTACGACACCCGCGCCGATGACGACGCAATCCACCTTTTCCATGCTCGTTTCCTTGTTGCTGTGGTTTGTTGCCAGTGGTTGCCAGTGCTGGCTACTGCGTGGCAGGAATTCAGCCTGCCAGGCCCAGCCGGGCGGCCGCGGCAGCCAGGTGCCGTTGCGCGGCCTCGCGCGCCGCCGGGGCATTGCCCGCGGCGATGGCGTCGGCCAGCGCCGTGTGTTCGGTATCGGCGGCGCGCGGGGCGCCGGTGGCGGCGCCGAGCCGCGCGGTGTTCTCCCAGGCGCGCTGCCGTGCCGTGAGCATCTGCTGGCTGACGAAATCGGTCAGGCCGGTAAAGCAGGGATTGTGCGCGGCTTCGGCGATGGCGTGGTGGAAGGCCATGTCGGCCGCGGCCGCGCTGGCCATGTCGCCATGGCCGTCGGCCTGCGCCTGCATGGCCCCGAGCGCGGCGCGGATCGCGTCGACATCCGCAGCGGTGCGGCGCTCGGCCGCCATCTCGGCGCAGGCGGTTTCGACCACGCGGCGCAACTCGAACAGCTGCGCCAGCGTGGGCCCACCATCCGGCGCGCTCGCCACGCGCCACGCCTGTCCGCCCGGGGTTTCCGAAACAAAGGCGCCAGAGCCCTTGCGCGTGACCAGCACGCCGTCGGCCTTGAGCTGGGCGATGGCTTCGCGCACGATCGGCCGGCTCACGCCGAAGGTGTCCGCCAGGCTTGCTTCGGCGGGCAGGCGCCCGCCCGCGGCGTAGCGGCCGGCGAGGATGTCGTCGTGCAAGGACTGGGCAATGCGGCTGGCCAGCGAGGCCGGGCGGTGCAGGGTCATGGGTCGATATGTCAGGCTGTCAGACAGCTTTGTGCGATTATGGTGGCGAAGTTGTCGCGAGTCAAGCTTGCCGTAGATGGCCGGTGCTACACATGGCGCCCTGGATCCATCGGTATTCGCTTAACTTCTTGTGGCCCACGGCCGATAGAAACCGGATACAGGTGGCGGATACTGCCCGGCGGTTCCGTCGTGGGTTTGCCATGCCCCGCGCGCGACGACAAACGCGGGGCCCCTCTGCAAACAGCCATGATCCAACTCACTCCCAACGATCTTCCGGTCGGACACCCGCTGCCCTGGTCGCTGCTCGACGGCGAAGGCAACCTGGTGCTCGGCAGCGGCAGCGTCATCCCCGATGCGCGCGACCTGGCGCTGGTGTTCCGCCACGGCGTGGTCTGCCGCGCCGGCAACGGCGGCAATTGCGGTGACGCCGACAATTGCGGCGATGCCGACGCCGGCACGCGCACGGCCCCAGGGCCGCTCGGCCTGCAGGTCGGCACGCTGCTCCACGTCAAGCATGAAGGCAAGTCCGCACGTGCCGCCGCGAGCCGCCTGATCGGCTTTATCGAGCAGGGGCTGTTCGTGACCTGGCCCCAGCTGGGCGGACGCGACTTGCTGCTGCAGGCGGGCGACACCGTGCTGCTGCGCGGCTTTTCCGGGCAGGCGATCCACAGCTTTTCCTCGACCATCACCGCGGTCTGCCGCAGCCCCTTCCGCTACCTGGTACTGTCGGCACCGACCAACCTGCACGCGACCCCGGTCCGCAAGGCGGCGCGCGTGCCGACGCGGCTGGCGGCATACCTGACCGAGCCCCCGGAAGAGGACGACGGCGATCATGGCGTGGCCGTCGCGGTGCGGGCGGGCACGGCGCGGCTGGCGTTGCTGTCTGACCTCAGCACCGGCGGTGCGCTGGTGCAGACCACCGCGCCGTCGCCCGCGCCAGGCAGCCGGGTGCGGCTGCGTTTCCAGCTCCGGGCCGCGTCGTTCGACAGCGAAGTCATCGTCGACGGTTGGGTCAGGGCGGCGCCAGGCGCGGCCAGCCAGGACGATGGCGATTTCCCTGCCTTCGGCGTGGCCTTCGACCTGCTGGACGAGCGCGAGATGACGCTGCTGCAGTGCTACATCTACGAACAACTGCTGTCCACCACGCGCCTGCCGCTGTAGCCGGCGGCCACCAGTCGGCCACCAGTCCGTGCTGCGGGCGTTTGGAGGGTTTCCGCTAATGTTTTGATTGTCTTCATCCGGTGGGGCGCCTTTACTGCTTCCAACAAAAATATCACCACCACCGAGGAGACAACATGCAGCACAGCGGACACCGTGGCCCCGGCCATGCGTGCGGGCACGGCCTGCGCGCAGTATTTCTGACAAAGGCGCGCCGCGTTGCCGGCGCCGCGGCGGCGCTTGCCATGGCAGCTGCCATCGCATGGCCCGCCACAGCCACAGCCGGTTACGCCAGCACCCGATACCCGATCGTGCTGGTCCACGGCCTGACCGGCGCGGCGAAGATGGGCGGCGTGATCGATTACTGGTACGGCATCCCCGAGCTGCTGCGCGCCAACGGCGCGCGCGTCTATGTGGCCACGGTGCCGTCGTTCAACAGCGATGCCGAACGCGCGCTGGCGCTGCAGGCGTATGTGCGCGCGGTCAAGCTGGAGAGCGGCGCCGACAGGGTCAACCTGATCGGCCACAGCCAGGGCGGCCCGACCTCGCGCATGCTCGCGGCGATGTCGCCGCAGGATGTCGCTTCGGTCACTACCATCGGCAGCCCGCATCGCGGCAGCGAGGTCGCCGACACCGTGCTGGACCTGATCAACGGCGTGCAAGGCATTCCGGTCGCCGGCCCGGTGCTGGTCGGCATCATCCAAGGCGTGTTCGATACCATCGGCTGGTTCAACGGGATCGGCAACGGCCAGGCGCTGGACCAGGATGCGCTGGCTTCGCTGAAGATCCTGACCACGCAGGGTGCTGCCGAGCAGAATGCCCGTCTCGACGCCACGCTGGCGCCGGGCTCGACCTCCGCGCTCGCCCCGGATTGCGCCACGCCCGGCGCCGCGTTCGAGCAGCGCCAGGCGCGCGATGCCGCGGGCAGCCTCGTCACCCACACACAGGCCGCGTATTCGTGGACCGGACAGGGCGGGCCGGTCAGCCTGCTGCGCTCCAACCTGCTGGACCCGTCCACGCTGCCGATGGCGGCCTCGGCCGGCATCATGGATCTGAAGGGCGCCGGCCCCAACGACGGGCTGGTGTCGGTGTGCAGCAGCAAATGGGGGCGGGTGCTGGCTACCGGCTACTACTGGAACCACCTGGACGAAGTCAACCAGATGGCCGGCCTGTACCAGGACATCGATCCGCGCACGGTGATCCTCAATCACGCCAACCGCCTGCGCAATGACCAGCTCTGAGCGCGGCACGCGGGCATGGCTGGCAGTGCTGCCGGCCATGCTCGCGGCGGTGGCGGTGTACTGGGCGACGATGCCGGCTGCGCCGGTGGCCGCAAAGCGGGCAGCGCCGGAAACGAGCGCAGGGCCATCGCTGGCCGCCGCGGCCGCGCCAGGCACTGCCCAAGGGCGCGCCATTGCCGTGATGCCGTCGCTGGCGGGCACCGATGTGCCCGCCGGCCCCGAGACCGATGACAAGGGCAACCTGCGCGTGACCCGCGCGCTGCGCACCTACTTCGATTACTTCCTCAGCGCGCGCCACGATGCCGGCGCCGAGGCGCTGGACCAACAGGTGTACGACGGTATCCGCCGGAGCGTGCCGGAGCCGGCAGCGGGGCAGGCCTGGCAGTTGTGGCGGCGCTACCTTGGCTACCTTGCCGAGGTGCAGCCGCACGCCGCACGCAAGCCCATGGGCGAACCGGCGGACGGTGCCCTGGACCCCGGGTCAATGCAGCGCTTGCGCGCCTTGCTGGCCAGCCGCAATGCCGCCCGGCAGCGGCTGCTGCCGGATGTCGCGGCAATCTGGTTCGACGACGAACAGGCCTATGACGACGCCATGCTCGCGCGCCTGGACCTCGCGGCGCAGGCGGGCCTCGATCCGGCCGAACGGCAACGCCAGCTGGCAGCACTCGACGCCGCGCTGCCCGAGCCGCTGCGTACCGCGCGCGACGCCGGCGCGCGGCCCCAGGCGATCAGCGACACCATCGCCGGCATGCAATCGGCCGGCCGCGGCACGCAGGAGATCGGTGCGGCGCTGGCTGCGGCGTACGGCGCGGAGGTGGCGCAGCGCTACCAGCAGCAGGCGCTGGTTGAACAGGCATGGCAGCAGCGCTATGACGACTACGCGGCCCGGCGCGCCCAGATTGAAACCTTTGCGGGCCTGTCCGCGCAGGATCGCCGGCTTCAACTCGAAGCGCTGCGCCAGCAGGCCTTCAGCAGTCCCGGCGAGGCATTGCAGGCAGAGGTGATGGACCAGGCGATGGCTGCGCGGCGAGCGGCACGCCAATAAAAAAAACGGCACCGGGAAACCGGTGCCGTTCCATGCGCCATGCGCTTGCGCGCCGGCGGCCTTACATGCCGACGTAGTTCGGACCGCCACCGCCTTCCGGCGTGACCCACACGATGTTCTGCGTCGGGTCCTTGATATCGCAGGTCTTGCAGTGCACGCAGTTCTGCGCGTTGATCTGCAGCCGTTCCTTGCCCGAGGCCTCGTCCTGCACGAACTCGTACACGCCCGCCGGGCAGTAGCGCGCCTCGGGGCCGGCGAACTTTTCCCAGTTGATGTTGACCGGCACGCTGGCATCCTTCAGCGTCAGGTGCGCCGGCTGGTTTTCCTCGTGGTTGGTGTTGCTGATAAACACCGAGCTGAGGCGGTCGAAGGTCAGCTTGCCGTCCGGCTTCGGGTAGACGATCTTCTCGCACTCGGCCGCCGGCTTCAGGTACACATGGTCCGGCTTGACGCGGTGGATGGTCCAGGGCGGGTTGCGGATGCCCAGCTTGGGCAGCAGCCATTGCTCGATGCCGGTCATCAGCGTCGCGGTGGTGCGGCCCTTCTTGAACCACTGCTTGAAGTTCTTGGCCTGCAGCAGTTCCTTGTACAGCCAGCTCTGCTCGAACGCGGCGGGGTACGCGGTCAGCTCGTCGTGCTGGCGGCCGCCCTGCAGCGCGTCATAGGCGGCCTCGGCGGCCAGCATGCCGGTCTTGATCGCGGCGTGGCTGCCCTTGATGCGCGAGGCGTTCAGGTAGCCGGCATCGCAGCCGACCAGCGCGCCGCCCGGGAACACGGTCTTGGGCAGCGACAGCAGGCCGCCGGCGGTGATGGCGCGCGCGCCGTACGACAGGCGCTTGCCGCCTTCGAAGTACTGCCGGATTTCCGGATGTGTCTTGAAGCGCTGGAATTCCTCGAACGGCGACAGCCACGGGTTGGTGTAGTCCAGGCCGACCACAAAACCGACCGCGACCTTGTTGTCTTCCATGTGGTACAGGAACGAGCCGCCGTAGGTGGCCGGGTCGAGCGGCCAGCCGGCGGTGTGCACCACCAGGCCGGGCTTGTGCTTGGCCGGGTCGATTTCCCACAGTTCCTTCAGGCCGATGCCGTAGCTCTGCGGATCCTTGCCGGCATCCAGGCCGAACTTGTCGATCAGTTGCCTGCCCAGGTGGCCACGCGCGCCTTCGGCGAAGATGGTGTACTTGGCATGCAGCTCCATGCCGAGCTGGAAGTTGTCGGTGGGCTCGCCTTCCTTGTTGACGCCCATGTTGCCGGTAGCCACGCCCTTGACCGAGCCGTCTTCGTTGTACAGGACCTCGGCGGCCGGGAAGCCCGGGAAGATCTCGACGCCCAGCGCCTCGGCCTGCTGGCCCAGCCAGCGCACGAAGTTCGACAGGCTGATGATGTAGTTGCCGTGGTTGTGGAAGCACTCGGGCAGCAGCGCCGACGGCGTGCCCTTGGAGCCGGATTCGTTCAGGAACAGGAACTTGTCTTCGGTGACCGGCTGGTTCAGCGGCGCGCCCAGCTCCTGCCAGTTCGGAAACAGCTCGTTGAGGGCGCGCGGATCCATGATGGCGCCCGACAGGATATGCGCGCCGGGTTCGGAACCCTTTTCCAGCACGCATACGTTGACGTCGCTGCCTTTCTCCTGCGCGAGTTGCTTCAGGCGGATGGCCGTGGCCAGGCCGGCGGGGCCGCCGCCGACGACGACCACGTCGTATTCCATGGCTTCACGCGGGCCGAACTGCTCCAGGAGCTGTTGCTGATCCATTGTCTCTAACCCTCTATTTCTTTGCTGCTAGCTATGCAATTGTGGGAAGTGCGGTGATCGTTCTGCTCGAACTTGCGCAGGCGGGGCATGGGAAGGGATTTTGACGGCTGTTTGCGGCCGATAGCCGGCCGGATCGCTCGTTTTCCCTCTTTCCCTTTGCGGGCCAAGTTCTTAGAATCTCCGGCATTGTCCGGGACTCGCCACCCACAGGCAAGGATTTTTTTGGAACGGTCGTTCTTTTTTTTGATATGCTGCCTTCCGCACCCGAAGAGGCTGGAGGGGCGCCCGCATATGAGGTCATCATGGGTTTGTCGATCAATCTGGAAGGCAAGGTAGCGCTGGTCACCGGCGCATCGAGCGGGCTCGGCTCGCGTTTCGCCACGGTGCTGGCTGCCGCCGGGGCGAAGGTTGTGCTGGCCTCGCGCCGCACCGAGCGCCTCAAGGAACTGCGTGCGGCGATCGAGGCCGAGGGCGGCAGCGCGCACGTGGTGCGGCTGGACGTCACCGATCCGGACAGCATCCGCGCCGCCGTGGCGCATGCGGAAACCGAAGCCGGCTCGATCGACATCCTGGTCAACAATTCGGGCGTGTCGACCACGCAGAAGCTGACCGACGTGACCCCGGACGATTTCGATTTCGTCTTCGACACCAATACCCGCGGCGCTTTCTTCGTCGCGCAGGAAGTGGCCAAGCGCATGATTGCGCGGGCCAAGGGCGCGGAGCGCTACGGCAGCCCGCTGCCGCAGGCGCGCATCGTCAATGTGGCGTCGGTGGCCGGCCTGAAGGTGCTGTCGCAGATCGGCGTCTATTGCATGAGCAAGGCATCGGTGGTGCACATGACCAAGGCCATGGCGCTGGAATGGGCCCGCCACGGCATCAATACCAACGCGATCTGCCCGGGCTATATCGACACCGAGATCAACCACCACCACTGGGACTCGGACGCAGGCCAGAAGCTGATCCAGATGCTGCCGCGCAAGCGCCTGGGCAAGCCCGAGGACCTCGACGGCCTGCTGTTGCTGCTGGCTTCCGACCAGTCGCAATTCATCAACGGCGCCGTGATCACCGCCGACGACGGCATGGTCTGAGCCCGGCCGCCGGCGCCGCGACGCCCGCTTCCCGCCCGCGCGCCACAAGCGTGCGGCGGAGCATCATAATTGGCCACCCCAGGGGTTATCCGGTCCCCTTGGGGCGGGCTTTCGAGTGCGGCTTCCAGTTTCCGATAAAAGAAAGTTGATGCGCGGTGTGCCAGTCTTGGCATAATCCGCCATGTCTTTAGACTAAGTCTTTACATACAAGCAAAAAATGCCGCAGTGGCCGCCTGGCCCAAGCGGCCCTGGACCGGAGGCCGGGGAGATGGAGCAACAAGAAGAGGCACGGCGCAACGCCGTGCCGCAACACGTCGTCGATTCCGCGGTGATCCCGCAGGCGGCAGACGAAGCGCAGGACGCTGAATTCCGGGTTTCACCCCGCCTCGAGGACTGGATTGGCGTGATCGTTATGCTGCTGCTGGTCGGCATCACCTTCGCCAACGTGGTAGTCCGCTACTTCACCGACGAGTCGTTTGCCTGGACCGAGGAGTTCTCGGTCTTCCTGATGATCGTGCTGGCGCTGGTCGCTGGCAGTGCCGCGGTGGCGCGCGATCGCAATATCCGCATCGAATTCTTTTTTGAGCGCGGCAGCGCCGCGCGCCAGCGCCGGCTGGCGATCCTGTCGGCGTTGTCGGTGGCGGTGATGTTCATCGCGCTGGCGGTGCTGGGCGCGCGCATTACATGGGATGAATACGCCTTTGGCGAGACCTCGCCCGGCATCGGCGTGCCAAGCTGGTGGTACTCGATCTGGCTGCCAGTGCTGTCGGCCGGCATCGCGCTGCGCGCGCTGGGCCTGGTGGTGCGCAACGTGCGTGCGCTCAAGGCCCTGCATGAAGAGAACACGGCCGCGAAGGAGCGTGCGCAATGACGCTGGTTGCCATCATCCTGTTCGTGGTCTTTATCGGCCTGATGCTGCTGGGCGTGCCCATCGGCGTGTCGCTGGGGCTGGGCGGCTTGGTCGCGATCGGCCTGTCCAACCTGGATACCCAGATGTTCGGCCTGCTGGCCGTGCCGCAGAACTTCTACGCCGGGCTGGCCAAGTACCCGCTGCTGGCGATTCCGATGTTCGTGCTGGTGGGGTCGATCTTTGACCGTTCCGGCGTGGCGCAGCGGCTGGTGACCTTCGCCATTGCTGTGGTCGGGCGCGGACCGGGCATGCTGCCGCTGGTGGCGATCCTGGTGGCGATGTTCCTCGGCGGCATTTCCGGTTCCGGCCCGGCCAACGCGGCCGCGGTTGGCGGCGTGATGATCGCGGCGATGTCGCGTGCGGGCTATCCCGGCTCGTACAGCGCCGCGGTGGTCGGCGCGGCGGCCGCGACCGACATCCTGATCCCGCCGTCGGTGGCCTTCATCATCTACAGCGTGCTGGTGCCCGGGGCGTCGGTGCCGGCGCTGTTCGCCGCGGGCATGATCCCGGGCGTGCTGGCCGGCGTGGCGCTGATCGTGCCGGCGGTGTGGCTGGCGCGCAAGCACAACATGGGCGCCGCTGAAGCCGCGCTGCCGCGCCCGCCGTTCTGGAAGAGCCTGCGCGAAGCGGCGTGGGGCCTCGTGGCACCGTTCCTGATCCTGGGCGGCATGCGCGCGGGCTGGTTCACGCCGACTGAAGCCGCCGTGGTGGCGGTGGTCTATGGCCTCTTCGTCGGCATGGTGGTCTACCGCAGCATCGGCATGCGCGACCTGTTCACGATCTTCCAGGAAGCGGCCGAGACCTCGGCGGTGATCTTGCTGGTGGTCGCGCTGGCCGGCATCTTCGCCTATGCGCTGTCTACGCTGGGCGTGATCGATCCGCTGGCGCAGGCGATCGCGACCTCCGGGTTGGGCGAATACGGCGTGCTGGCGCTGATCGTGCTGCTGCTGATGACGGTCGGCATGTTCCTGGATGGCATCTCGATCTTCCTGATCTTCGTGCCGCTGCTGCTGCCGATTGCCAATGCGTTCCAATGGAACCCGGTGTGGTTCGGCGTGGTGCTGACGCTGAAGGTGGCGCTCGGCCAGTTCACGCCGCCGCTGGCCGTGAACCTGATGGTGTCGTGCCGGATCGCCCGCGTGCGCATGGAAGAAACCGTGCCCTGGGTAATCTGGATGCTGCTGGCGATGTTCATTGCCATGCTGATGGTGCTGGCCTATCCGCCGCTGGCGACCTGGCTGCCGGAATACCTCGGCTATTGATGCCGTTGACTTCCTTCTGCATTCACAAACAAGAATTGACGCTTTCCCGAGAGGAGATGAAATGAAACGTCGTGCCCTGATGCTCGCAACGGCCGCCGCCATTGCCGCTTCCGCCTTCGCCCCCGCCGGCGCGATGGCCCAGACCTACAAGTCCGAGTACAAGATGTCACTGGTGCTCGGCCCAGCCTTCCCGTGGGGCAAGGGCGGCGAGATCTGGGCCGACCTGGTCAAGCAGCGGACCAACGGCCGCATCAATATCAAGCTGTACCCGGGCACTTCGCTGGTGGCCGGCGACCAGACCCGCGAGTTCTCGGCGATCCGCCAGGGCGTGATCGACATGGCAGTCGGTTCGACCATCAACTGGTCGCCGCAGGTCAAGGAACTGAACCTGTTCTCGCTGCCGTTCCTGATGCCCGACTACAAGGCACTGGATGCGCTGACGCAGGGCGAAGTCGGCAAGTCGATCTTCACCACGCTGGAGAAGGCCGGCGTAGTGCCGCTGGCGTGGGGCGAGAACGGCTTCCGCGAGGTGTCGAACTCCAAGCGCGAGATCCGCAAGCCGGAAGACCTCAAGGGCCTGAAGCTGCGCGTGGTGGGTTCGCCGCTGTACATCGAGACCTTCAATGCGCTGGGCGCCAACCCGACGCAGATGAGCTGGGCCGACGCGCAGCCGGCGATGGCATCGGGCGCGGTGGATGGCCAGGAGAACCCGCAGTCGGTGTTCGCCGCCGCCAAGCTGTACACGGTAGGCCAGAAGTTCGTCACCACCTGGGGCTACGTGGCGGACCCGCTGATCTTCGTGGTCAACAAGCAGATCTGGGAAAGCTGGACCCCGGCCGACCGCGAGATCGTCAAGCAGGCCGCCATCGACGCCGGCAAGCAGGAAATCGCGCTGGCCCGCAAGGGCCTGGCCGAGGCCGGTGCGCCCGCCTGGAAGGAAATGGAGGCCCACGGCGTCAAGGTCGCGCACCTGACGCCGGCCGAGCATGACGCCTTCCGCAAGGCGACTGCCAAGGTCTACGACAAGTGGAAGAAGCAGATCGGCACCGACCTGGTGACCAAGGCTGAAGGCGCGATCGCCAAGCGCTAAGTCATGAAACAGGCCCGCCAGTGTTGGCGGGCCTGTTGCTTTGGAGGCTGAGATGAAGCACGTCTATACGGTGGTCATGCCGATCCGGTGGGGCGACATGGATGCGATGGGCCATGTCAACAACACCGTCTATTTCCAGTACCTGGAGCAGGCACGCATCGAGTGGTTCGCGTCGCTGGGGCGGGGCGGCAAGGATGCGCAAGGGCAGGGGCCTGTCATCATCAATGCGCATATGACCTTTCTGAAGCAGCTGCGTTATCCGGGCGAAATCGAATGCCGCGTTTATGCGGGGCAACTGGGGCGCACCAGTTTCGAAACGCGCATGGAAATCCGCCGCACCGATCTGCCCGACGTAGTGTGGGCCGAGGGCGGGGCCAAGGTGGTGTGGTGTGACTACGCGCTGGAGAAATCGGTGCCGGTGCCGCCGGAGATCAGGGGGATCATCGACGGCTGACGGTTTGCTCCCCTCTCCCGCTTGCGGGAGAGGGGCAGGGGGTGAGGGCGGGCGTGTCAAAGGCTGATGCCTGTGGGTTAAAACCGTGGGCCCTGCTTGATGTGGTTCCTTGCTAGTCCACCCCTCACCCCAACCCTCTCCCCCTGAGGGGAGAGGGAGAACACCTTGCTAAAGCCAGCTCGGGCCGCTTGGGCGCACCGAAAACCGATCTCCCTTCTACTGGTATTGGTGTTTGTCAGTGGTTCACCAGCCGCTGCACCAGGTCCACCGACGTACTCGCCCCATACTTCTTCATCAGCCGCGCCCGGTAGATGTCCACCGTGCGCGGGCTGATCGCCAGCAGCTTGCCGATCTGCTTGCTGGTCTTGCCTTCCACCAGTTGCGCCGCGATCTCGCGTTCGCGCGCGGTCAGCTCGGCCGTGACCTGGCGCTTCTGCGACAGGTCTTCAAAGGTCCAGATCCCGGCGCCCAGCGGCTGCGTGCGGTCCAGCGCGCGCCCGGTGACGTGGCACCAGAACAGCTCGCCGCCGGCGCGCTTCATGATGCGCTCGTCCGAATACATGCCGCGCTTGTTCATGATCGGCACGATGCGGGCGCCGGTGCGCTCGAACTCGTCGGCGGTGGGGTAGAGCACCTGGAACGACTGGCCCAGCAGCGCCTCGCGCGTGGTGCCGAAGATGCGGCAGACTTCTTCGTTGCAGTCCTCGATCACGCGCTCGCGTGACAGCACCAGGCCCACGGGGGCGAGCTGGAAGGCGGTCTGGTAGTCGATGGCGGGCATCTGCTTATGTATTTTTACGTAATGGCGTAGCCGGCGGGGCTTGCGTATGCTGTCGGTCGGACGAGATCCGGCGCCTGTCGCCGATTGTACCGTTACAATTTCCCTGCGTCGCCCGCCGCACACCCTGCGGCGGGGAGCACGACAGCGGATACCCCCGAGGAACTACCGAGGAAGGAGCGAAGCATGAACAAGGTCTACGCCAGCGCCGCAGAAGCGCTTGCAGGCGTCGTCCGCGACGGCCAGACAATCGCCGTTGGCGGTTTCGGCCTGTGCGGCATCCCCGAGGCGCTGATTGCCGCGCTGCGCGACAGCGGCGTCAAGCAGCTTACCTGCATTTCCAACAACGCCGGCGTCGACGGCTTCGGCCTGGGCCAGCTGCTGGCCACGCGCCAGATCAGGAAGATGATCTCGTCCTACGTGGGCGAGAACAAGGAGTTCGAGCGCCAGTACCTGGCCGGCGAACTGGAGCTGGAATTCACCCCGCAGGGCACGCTGGCCGAGAAGCTGCGCGCCGGCGGCTCGGGCATTCCGGCCTTCTTCACCAAGACCGGTGTCGGCACCATCGTGGCCGAAGGCAAGGAAATCCGCGAATTCGACGGCGAGCAGTACGTGATGGAGCGTTCGCTGACGGCTGATGTGGCGCTGGTCAAGGCGTACAAGGCCGACAAGGCGGGCAACCTGGTGTTCCGCCGCACCGCGCGCAACTTCAACCCGATGTGCGCCATGGCGGGCAAGGTCACCATCGCCGAGGTCGAGCATATTGTCGAGACCGGTGAGCTGGACCCCGACGAGATCCACCTGGCCGGCATCTTCGTGAAGCGCTTGGTGCTGAACACCAATCCCGAGAAACGCATCGAGCAGCGCACCGTGCGCGCGGCCAGCTAAGGAGACACCATCATGGCATGGACACGTGACGAAATGGCCGCGCGCGCCGCGGCCGAGCTGCAGGACGGTTTCTACGTCAACCTGGGCATCGGCCTGCCGACGCTGGTGGCCAACTGGGTGCCGGACGGCATGGAAGTGTGGCTGCAGTCGGAAAACGGCCTGCTGGGCATCGGCCCGTTCCCGACCGAGGAAGAAGTCGACGCCGACATGATCAACGCCGGCAAGCAGACCGTGACCACGCTGCCGGGCTCGTCGATCTTCTCGTCGGCGGACTCGTTCGCGATGATCCGCGGCGGCCACATCGACCTGGCCATCCTGGGCGCGATGCAGGTCAGCGAGAAGGGCGACCTGGCCAACTGGATGATCCCGGGCAAGATGGTCAAGGGCATGGGCGGCGCGATGGACCTGGTCGCCGGCGTTGGCCGCGTGGTGCTGCTGATGGAACACACCGCCAAGAAGAAGGACGGCACCGAGGACATCAAGATCCTGAAGCAGTGCAACCTGCCGCTGACTGGCGTAGGCGTGGTCAACCGCATCATCACCGACCTGGGCGTGATCGACGTGACTGCGGACGGCCTGAAGCTGGTCGAAACCGCCCCGGGTGTCAGCCGCGAGGAAATCCAGGCGAAGACTGGGGCGCCGCTGCTGTAAGCAAGCGTTCGGCCATTGCCCGACGGGCCCTGTGGCGCACTGCGCCACAGGGCTTTTTGCATTTGGTGCTCGGGTAACCGACTACGCCGATCGGCAGTGCGGGCTAGCTCTATCGGCGAATGGCCCGCCCCCGCACAAGTCACTATGCTGGCCGCTTCCCAGCAGGCATGGTCCTGCCAACACAAGTCTTGACGGAAGGTGCGCGATGCCGGCTTCCCCCACCCGATCCCTGCCACTGGTGTACGCCTGCTCCGGCTGCTCCAGCGTGGCGCAACTGGCCAATGCCTGCGCGGTGCGGCTGGACCGCAGCGGCCGCGCGGAAATGTCGTGTATCAGCGGCGTGGGCGGCGGCGTGCCGGCGCTGACGCGCGTGGCGCAATCGGGCCGGCCGATCCTGGCGCTCGACGGTTGCCCGCTGGCTTGCGTGCAGGCCTGTCTGGCAAACGTGGGCGTGGCGCCGGACCAGCACCTGGTGCTGAACCGGCTGGGTGCGGTCAAGCGCCAGCACGGCGAATGCACCGAGGGCGAGACCGAGTCGGTATGGCGGGAAGTCGAAGCGGCCCTGGAAAGCCTTGCCGCTGTGTAGGGCGGGCCGGACGCGCGGCGGCGCATCCGGCGGGGCGGCGCATCAGGCCGCCGGCTTGTTGTAGCGGGTGAACACCGAGGCCGCGCCGTCGGCCTTGACCAGCAGCACGTCGAAGGGATCCTTGCGCGAACCCTGTTCCATGCCTGGCGAGCCGACCGGCATGCCCGGCACCGCCAGCCCGACCGCCTTGGGCTTCGCGGCCAGCAGCTTGCGGATATCCGCAGCCGGCACGTGACCCTCGATCGCATAGCCACCGATGTAGCCGGTATGGCAGGAGCCGAAGCGCTCCGGCATGCCGAAGCGCTTGCGGTAGTCGCCGGTATCCTCGACGTCATGCACCGTCACGGCGAAGCCGTTGGCGCGCAGGTGCTTGACCCATTCCTCGCAGCAGCCGCACAGCGGGCTCTTGTAGACCTCGATGGCGAGCGGCTTGGCCTGCGCAAAGGCATCCGCCGCGGGCCCCAGCACGCCCACGGCGAGCGTGCCGAGCGCCAGCGCGCCCAGGGTGCCGAGATAACGTCGTCGTTGCATCGTTGCTCCTTATTGTGGCGCCTTACTGCGGCGCCTTACTGCGCCACCCAGCCGCCATCCATGTTCCAGATCGCGCCACGCACTTGCCGGGCCGCGTCCGATGACAGGAACACGGCCAGCGCGCCCAGTTCGTCGGGTGTCACGAACTCGCCCGAGGGCTGCTTCTCCAGCACCAGCTCGCGCTTGGCCTGCTCGACCGGGATGCCTTCCTTCTGCGCGCGTGCTTCGACCTGCTTCTGCACCAGCGGCGTCAGCACCCAGCCCGGGCAGATCGCGTTGGCGGTCACGCCGGTCTGCGCGGTTTCCAGCGCGGTCACCTTGGTGAAGCCGACGATGCCGTGCTTGGCTGCCACGTAGGCCGATTTCTGTGCTGACGCCACCAGCCCGTGCGTCGAGGCCACATTGATGATGCGGCCCCAGTTCTTCTGGCGCATGCCAGGCAGCGCAAGGCGCGTGGTGTGGAAGGCCGAGGTCAGGTTGATGGCGATGATGGCGTCCCAGCGCTCGGCGGGAAAGTCCTCGATCGGCGCCACATGCTGGATGCCCGCATTGTTGACCAGGATGTCGGCGCCGCCGAAGTCGGCTTGCACATAGCGCATCATGTCCTCGATCTCTGCCGCCTTGCTCATGTCCGCGCCGTGGTAGCCGACCTGGATGCCCTGGCCGGCCTGCGCGATCTCGTTCTTTGCGGCGTCCGCGTCACCAAAGCCATTGACGATGATGTTGGCGCCCTGGGCCGCCAGCGCCTTTGCGATGCCGAGCCCGATGCCGCTGGTCGAGCCAGTCACCAGAGCGGTCTTGCCTTTGAGCATGTAAGCCTCCGTCGAGAGAGAGATTCCACAAGAAGGAAAGGGCGGCCCGGGTGGCCGGGACGCCTGGTCTGGCACAGCCGCGCACCAGCATGTGGCGCGTGCGGTGGCGCAGACAGTGTGCTGTGGCATTGTACCCGGTGCGGCGTACAATCCAGTTTTGCTCAACCACCGGCAGCGCCGCATTTTTTTCGGCCCCGGCCGGGTCCGTCAGGGAGTCCAGATGTCTGCCAGTCCGCGCCTCGGTTTTGTCCAGTGCATCAGTGCGGCGGGCCTGCACCGCATGGCCTACCACGAATGGGGGGATCCCGCGAATCCTCGCGTGCTGGTGTGCGCGCACGGGCTGACGCGCACCGGGCGCGATTTCGATGCCGTCGCCAGCGCGTTGTGCGGCGACTATCGCGTGGTCTGCCCCGATGTGGCCGGACGCGGCCGCTCGGAATGGCTGGCCAATCCGGACGCCTACATCGTGCCGCAATACGTCTCCGACATGGTCACGCTGATCGCCCGGCTCAATGTCGAGCAGGTGGACTGGTTCGGCACCTCGATGGGCGGGCTGATCGGCATGGGGCTGGCAGGGCTGCCCAAGTCGCCGGTGCGCAAGCTGCTGCTGAACGACGTCGGCCCCAGGATCGCGCTGTCTGCGGTGGAGCGCATCGGTGCCTATCTGGGCCTGCCGGTACGCTTCAAGACCTTCGAGGAGGGCTTGGCTTACCTGCAGACCATCAGCGCGTCGTTCGGCCGCCACACGCCGGAACAGTGGCGCGAGCTGAACGCCGCCATTCTGAAACCGGTGCAGGGCGGCGATGGCCTGGAATGGGGCTTGCATTACGACCCGCAGCTGGCCGTGCCATTCCGCAAGTCCACGCCAGAAGCGGTGGCGGCGGGCGAGGCCGCGCTGTGGCGCAGCTTCGAGGCCATCGAGGCCTCGGTGCTGGTGGTGCGCGGCGCGCAGTCAGACCTGCTGCTGCGCGAGACCGTGGCCGAGATGGTGGCGCGCGGCAAGCATGTGAGCTCGGTGGAAGTCCCTGAAGTGGGGCATGCACCCACCTTTGTCGATCCGGCGCAGATCGCGATCGCCCGCCAGTTCTTTGTCGGGTGAGTGTGCGCACATCGCGCGGCGGACCTGTTTTTTTTATCGATCAAAGCATTGTCATGAGTAACCTTGAACTGAAGCGCGCCCACGTGGGCAAGCGTTTGTCCGAATATGCGGTCTACAACGGCGTGGTCTACCTGGCCGGGCAGGTGCCGGAGGTCGATCCCAAGGCCGATATCCGCGGCCAGACGCGCGAGGTGCTCGGCCATATCGACCGCCTGCTGGCCGAGGCCGGCAGCGACAAGACCCGTATCCTGTCGTGCCAGATCTTCCTCACCAACGTCGACCTGATCGGCGAGATGAACGAGGCCTGGGACGCCTGGGTGCCGCAAGGCAACACGCCCCCGCGCGCCACTGTCGAAGCCCGCCTGGCCAATCCCGACTACCTGATCGAAGTGGTGGTGACCGCTGCGCTCAACTGATGCAGGCGCTGTGACATGGTGACGTCGACCGACCTGGCTGGCCGGGTCGCAGGCATTCCGGATACCGAACTGGTTGAGCGCGCACTGGCGTACGTGCGCGAGCATGGCGCCGGTGTGGCGCTGCCCACCGGCGAGACCGTGCAGTCGCATGCCGAGGGGATGCTGCGCATCCTCGATGGCCTGCGCGTGGACGATGCCGCGCGCGCGTCCGCCTGCCTGTTCGGGCTGGCGGCATTCGTGCCCGAGACCGAAGCGCAGATCGAGCCGCGCTTCGGCGAAGAAGTGGCGCGGCTGGTCAACGGTGTGCGGCAGCTGCTGCGCATCGGTGCCATCGCCGGCAATCGCCCCGATGTGGAAGCGGCCGCGCCGTCGAAGAACGAGGCGCAGGCGCGCCACGAACAGGTCGAGGCGCTGCGCAAGATGCTGCTTGCGTTCGCGCAGGACATCCGCGTGGTGCTGGTGCGGCTGGCCTCGCGGCTGCAGACGCTGCGCTGGATGGCCGAGACCAAGCACACGCCGACCCCGGGCGTGGCGCGCGAAACGCTCGACATCTACGCGCCGCTGGCCAACCGCCTGGGTATCTGGCAGATGAAGTGGGAGCTGGAAGACCTGGCGTTCCGCTTCGAGCAGCCCGATACCTACAAGCGCATCGCCAAGCTGCTGGACGAAAAGCGCATCGAGCGCGAAGGCTATATCGCCGGCGCCATTGCGCGGCTGCAGTCCGAGCTGGCGGCCGCCGGCATCCCTGCCGAGGTGACCGGCCGGCCCAAGCATATCTACAGCATCTGGAAGAAGATGCGCGGCAAGGAGCTGGATTTTGCCGACCTGTACGATGTGCGCGCCTTCCGCGTGATCGTCGACGATATCAAGGACTGCTATACGGTGCTGGGTATCGTCCACCATATCTGGCAGCCGATCCCGCGCGAGTTCGACGACTACATCTCGCGGCCCAAGGCCAACGGCTACAAGTCGCTGCACACGGTGGTGATCGGCGATGACGGCCGCGCCTTTGAGGTGCAGATCCGCACCTACGAGATGCACCACTTCGCCGAATACGGCGTGGCGGCCCACTGGCGTTACAAGGAAGCGGGCAGCAAGGGCTACGGCGGGCAGTTCTCCGCCAGCGAACGCTACGACGAGAAAATCGCCTGGCTGCGCCAGCTGCTGGCATGGAAGGACGATGCCGACCACAGCGTGGCGCACGACGAGTGGGAGCAGCTCAAGCATGCCGCGATCGACGACCATATCTACGTGCTGACGCCGCAGGCCCGCGTGGTAGCGCTGCCGCAGGGCGCGACGCCGCTGGACTTTGCCTACTACCTCCACAGCGATCTCGGCCACCGCTGCCGCGGTGCGCGCGTGGACGGCACCATGGTGCCGCTGAACACCACGCTGAAGAACGGGCAGACCGTCGAGATCATCGCGGTCAAGCAGGGCGGGCCGTCGCGCGACTGGCTCAATGCGGAGCTTGGCTACCTGGCCAGCAGCCGCGCGCGCGCCAAGGTGCGGGCGTGGTTCAACGCGCTCGATTCGCAGGAGACCATCGCGCAGGGCCGCGCGCTGATAGACAAGACCCTGCAGCGCGAGGGCAAGACCGCGGTGAAGCTGGAAGACCTGGCCGCGCGACTGAATTTCAAGACGCCCGACGACCTGTTCGCGGCGGTGGCCAAGGACGAGTTCAGCCTGCGCCATGTCGAGCATGCGCTGCGCCATCCGGAAGGCGAAACCCAGGCACCGCTCAGCGAGGAAGACGCCGTCACCAAGAAGAGCCGCGCCACCAGCGTGGCGCGCGGCGCCAAGAGCGGCGTGCTGGTGGTGGGGGTGGATTCGCTGATGACGCAGATGTCGCGCTGCTGCAAGCCGGCGCCGCCGGACGATATTGTCGGCTTTGTCACGCGTGGACGCGGGGTGTCGATCCACCGGCGCAACTGCCATACCTTCCAGCAGCTGTCGGCGCGCGCGCCGGAGCGGGTAATCCAGACCGAGTGGGGCAAAAAGAGCCATGCCGCGGTCTACCCGGTCGACATCCATGTCGAAGCCATCGACCGGCAAGGGCTGCTGCGCGATATCTCGGAAGTGCTCTCACGCGAGAAGATCAACGTCACCGGTGTGAAGACGTTGTCGAGCAAAGGCGTGGCACGCATGCAGTTCACCGCCGAGGTGTCCGAGGCGACGCAACTGCAGCGCGCGCTGTCGCTGATCGAAGAGGTGCAGGGGGTATTGCAGGCAAAAAGAAAGTGATGCTATACTTTCGTCTTCGCTAGGCTCGTAGCTCAGCTGGTTAGAGCACCACCTTGACATGGTGGGGGTCGTTGGTTCGAGTCCAATCGAGCCTACCAACGAATTGCAGTAACAACGAAGTATGGCAAGTCCGATTCAACCTGAAATGGAACGGAAAGGCATCATGTTTATGACACCGCGAACTACTACCGCTGGCAAGCGACAGTAGTCGAGGTGCGCCTTCCGACCCGGTTGAAACGGGTTTGACAAAGAGAAACGCGGCCTTGGCCGCGTTTTTTTTCGTCTGTCGCCTGCCAGCAGCCTGATAAGCTGCCGCTCTCGCGCGTTTTGGCGTGCATGTGCAGTGCGCAGCAAAAAAACAATCGAATAATCGCCGGATCGCGCAGCCGCGGACCGGTGCCCGCAAGATGCAGTTTGATCCGCCTGGCCGAGGCGCAGCGCGCCGCCGGCGGAATCCTGGAGAGTCCAAATGATCGCAATCACGCTGCCGGATGGGTCCCGCCGCGAGTTTCCGGGCCCGGTGACGGTTGCCGAAGTGGCGCAGAGCATCGGCTCCGGCCTGGCCAAGGCCGCGCTGGCCGGCAAGGTGGACGGCAAGCTGGTCGACACGAGCCACAAGATCGAAGACGACGCCCAGCTGGCCATCGTCACGGACAAGGACGCCGACGGCGTCGATGTCATCCGTCACTCCACGGCGCACTTGCTGGCCTATGCCGTCAAGGAACTGTACCCGGAAGCGCAGGTAACGATCGGGCCCGTGATCGAGAACGGCTTCTACTACGACTTCGCCTACAAGCGCCCCTTCACGCCGGAGGACCTCGCCGCCATCGAAAAGAAGATGACGGAACTCTCCCGCAAGGACGAGAAGGTCACGCGCGAAGTGTGGAATCGCGACGAAGCGGTGGCGCTGTTCGAGTCGATGGGCGAGAAGTACAAGGCCGAGATCATCGCCTCGATCCCGGCCGACCAGGAAATCGGCCTGTACCGCGAAGGCAAGTTCGTCGACCTGTGCCGCGGCCCGCACGTGCCGTCGACGGGCAAGCTCAAGGTCTTCAAGCTGATGAAGGTGGCTGGCGCCTACTGGCGCGGCGACTCCAACAACGAGATGCTGCAACGCGTCTACGGTACGGCCTGGGCCAGGAAGGAAGACCAGGAAGCTTACCTTCACATGCTGGAAGAGGCCGAGAAGCGCGACCACCGCAAGCTGGGCAAGACGCTCGACCTGTTCCACCTGCAGGAAGAGGCGCCCGGCATGGTGTTCTGGCACCCGAAGGGCTGGCAGGTGTGGCAGGCTGTCGAGCAATACATGCGCGGCCGCCTGGGCGACGCCGGCTATGACGAAGTGCGCACGCCGCAGGTGATGGAGCGTTCGCTCTGGGAAAAGTCCGGCCACTGGCAGAACTACAAAGAGAATATGTTCGTCACGGAGTCGGAGAAGCACGACTACGCGATCAAGCCGATGAACTGCCCGGGCCACGTGCAGATCTTCAACCACGGCCTGCGCTCGTACCGCGACCTGCCGCTGCGCCTGGCCGAGTTCGGCGCCTGCCACCGCAACGAGCCCTCGGGCGCGCTGCACGGCCTGATGCGCGTGCGCGGCTTTGTTCAGGACGATGCCCATATCTTCTGCACGGAAGAGCAGATCGTGGCCGAGGCCAAGGCGTTCAATGAGCTGGCGTTTTCGGTCTACGACGACTTCGGCTTCAAGAATGTTTCGGTGAAGCTGTCGCTGCGCCCCGACCAGCGCGCTGGCTCGGACGATGTCTGGGACCACGCCGAAGAAGGCCTGCGCCTGGCGCTGCGCGCCTGCGGTGTGGAATGGGAAGAGCTGCCGGGCGAGGGTGCTTTCTATGGCCCGAAGGTGGAATACCACATCAAGGACGCGATCGGCCGCTCATGGCAATGCGGCACGCTGCAGCTTGACCTGGTGCTGCCGGAGCGCCTGGGTGCCGAATACGTCTCCGAGGACAACTCGCGCAAGCGCCCGGTCATGCTGCATCGCGCGATCCTGGGTTCATTCGAGCGCTTTCTGGGCATCTTGCTGGAAAACCACGCCGGCGCGCTGCCCGCCTGGTTGGCCCCGGATCAGGTCGTGGTCATGAATATTGCGGATTCGCAGGCAGAATACGCCGAAAACGTCGTGCAATTGCTGCAAAAACAAGGGTTTAGGGCTAAAGCCGATTTGCGCAACGAGAAAATTACGTATAAAATCCGCGAGCATTCCCTTCAGAAGGTTCCCTACCTGCTAGTGGTAGGCGACAAGGAAAGGGATGCCAATCAAGTGGCCGTGCGTGCCCGTGGCAACGTGGATCTGGGTGTGATGCCCGTCTCCGCGTTTGTTGAGCGTCTGCAACACGACGTCGCCAGCAAAGCCTGAGGGTGGTGAGCACGGCTTGTTTTTTTGTCTTCTTGAGGTAACGCAACATCGCTACGGACAAAGGTCATCGCATCAACCGGGAAATCAGCGCGCCTGAGCTGCGCCTGGTAGGGGTTGATAACGAGCAGCTTGGCATCGTCAAATTCATGGACGCTCTGCGGCTGGCTGAGGACAAGGACTTGGACCTGGTGGAGATCGCCCCGAACGCGACTCCGCCCGTCGCCCGGATCATGGATTACGGGAAGTTCAAGTACGAGGAAGCCAAGCGCGCCCACGAGGCCAAGCTGAAGCAGAAAATCATCCAGGTCAAGGAAGTCAAGTTCCGGCCGGGTACGGATGATGGCGACTACAACGTCAAGCTGCGCAACCTGAAGCGCTTCCTGGAAGATGGCGACAAGACCAAGATCACGCTGCGGTTCCGTGGTCGCGAGATGGCCCACCAGGAAATCGGCGCGCGCATGCTCGAACGCCTGAAGGCGGATCTGGAAGAGATCGGTCAGGTCGAGCAGATGCCGAAGATGGAAGGGCGCCAGATGGTGATGGTGCTCGCCCCCAAGAAGAAGAAGTAATTCTTGCGCGGTGCAGCGGCCGGGATGCCAGCGCATCCCGGCCGCTGCTTCGTGCGGAAGTCGCGCGTACCCCGCAAGGGGCGTCGTGCAACAACAAGTGGATGCGGGTCTTGCAAGCGTCGGCGTAAGCCGTCCACCTGCATGCATGTCATATGAGCTGGAGTTTTTCATGCCGAAGATGAAGACGAAGAAAAGCGCTTCCAAGCGCTTTACTGCCCGTCCGAACGGTTCGTTCAAGCGTGGCCAGGCCTTCAAGCGTCACATCCTGACCAAGAAGACCACCAAGAACAAGCGTCAACTGCGCGGTACTCAGGACGTCCATGAGACGAACCTGAAGTCGGTGCGCGCGATGATGCCTTACGCATAACCCCTGACGATCACGAAAGGAGAATTACATGCCTCGAGTAAAGCGTGGGGTCACTGCACGGGCCCGTCACAAGAAGGTTATCGACGCTGCCAAGGGTTACCGCGGCCGTCGCAATAATGTCTATCGCATCGCCAAGCAGGCGGTCATGCGTGCTGGCCAGTACGCGTACCGCGATCGCCGCAACAAGAAGCGCGTGTTCCGCGCTCTGTGGATTGCGCGTATCAATGCCGCGACGCGTGAGCATGGCATGACCTACAGCGTGTTCATGAACGGTCTGAAGAAGGCCTCGATTGAACTGGACCGCAAGGTGCTGTCGGACATGGCTATTCATGACAAGCCTGCCTTTGCCGCCATCGTCAACCAGGTGAAAGCCACCGTTGCCTGATGCCGGCTGCGGCAGCGCGTAAGTGCTGCCGGGCAAGCACCGGCCGCAAGGTCGACCGCTGACCGCAAGGTCCGCTGAAACGGGGCTCCTCACCGAGCCCCGTTTTTATTTGCGTTTCCGGATACCGTTTTGCGTTTGTTATCGAGACGGCATCCGGAAACGTATACCGCACGCAGTGCCAACCCACGTCGAGCCGGCTTTGTTTTTTGACATTGTTCCGCCGACGTCAGAACACTCCACGACCGCCGCCATGTCTCAGGATCTGGACCAAATCGTCGCTGACGCCCAGGCCGCTTTCGCCGCCGCCAATGACAACGCCACGCTGGAAAACGAAAAGGCCCGCTTCCTGGGCAAGACCGGCGCGCTGACCGAACTGCTCAAGGGCCTTGGCAAGCTCGACCCGGAGACCCGCAAGAGCGAGGGCGCGCGCATCAACCAGGTCAAGCAACAGGTGGAAGCCGCGCTGCAGGCGCGACGCCAGGCGCTGGCCGATGCGCTGATGAACGCGCGCCTGGCAGCCGAAGCCATCGACGTCACGCTGCCGGGCCGCGCGGTGGCCCGCGGCAGCCTGCATCCGGTGATGCGCACGTGGGAGCGTGTCGAGCAGATCTTTGGCTCGATCGGCTTCGACGTGGCCGACGGTCCCGAGATCGAAACCGACTGGATGAACTTCACCGCGCTGAACAACCCGGACAACCATCCGGCGCGTTCGATGCAGGACACGTTCTACGTCGATGGCCGCGACAGCGACGACAAGCTCCTGCTGCTGCGCACGCACACCAGCCCGATGCAGGTCCGCTACGCCAAGATGCACGTGGAGAAGTACGCCGGCAAGGCGATGCCGCCGATCAAGGTGATCTGCCCGGGCCGTACCTACCGCGTCGACAGCGATGCTACCCACTCGCCGATGTTCAACCAGGTCGAAGGCCTGTGGATTGGCGAGGAGGTCAGCTTTGCCGATTTGAAGGGTGTGTACACCGATTTCCTGCGCAAGTTCTTCGAGCGCGATGACATCCAGGTGCGCTTCCGTCCGTCGTACTTCCCGTTCACCGAGCCGTCGGCGGAAATCGACATGGCCTTCGGCAATGGGAAATGGCTGGAAATTTCCGGTTCGGGCCAGGTGCACCCCAACGTGCTGCGCAACATGGGCCTCGATCCCGAGCGCTATATCGGTTTCGCGTTCGGCTCCGGCCTTGAGCGCCTGACCATGCTGCGCTATGGCATCAACGACCTGCGCCTGTTCTTCGAGGGCGACGTGCGCTTCCTGCGCCAGTTCGCCTGACAGGCGTACCGTCAAACTCGTCATCGACTACACAGAATACTTACCGGATCAGAAGCGCCATGCAATTCTCGGAATCCTGGCTTCGCACCTTCGCCAACCCTGAAAAGATCTCCACCGACGCGCTGTCGCACAGCCTGACCATGGCCGGGCTCGAAGTGGAAGAGGTGGGCCCGGTCGCACCGCCGTTCGACAAGGTGGTGGTCGCGCACGTGCTGTCGACCGAGCGCCATCCCAACGCCGATCGCCTCAACGTGTGCCAGGTCGATGCCGGCACCGGCGAGACCCTGCAGATCGTCTGCGGTGCGCCCAACGTCAAGCCCGGCATCAAGGTGCCGTGCGCACTGGTCGGCGCGGTGCTGCCGCCGGCAGAGGACGGCGGCCAGCCGTTCGAGATCAAGGTCGGCAAGCTGCGTGGCGTGGACAGCTACGGCATGCTGTGCTCGGCGCGCGAACTGAAGCTGTCCGAAGACCACGGCGGCCTGATGGTGCTGTCGGAAGATGCGCCGGTCGGCCAGAACATCCGCGAACACCTGAACCTGGACGACCAGGTCTTTGTCATCAAGCTGACGCCGAACAAGGCGGATTGCCTGTCGATCCACGGCGTCGCGCGCGAAGTCTCGGCGCTGACCGGTGCCGCGCTGAACCTGCCCGACATGAAGCCGGTGCCGGTGACGATCCAGGACAAGCTGCCGGTCAAGGTGTCGGCGCCCGATCTGTGTGGCCGCTTCTCCGGCCGCATCATCCGCGGCGTCAATGCGCGTGCCGCCACGCCGCAGTGGATGGTTCAGCGCCTGGAGCGCTCGGGGCAGCGCAGCGTGTCCGCGTTGGTCGACATCTCGAACTACGTAATGCTGGAGTTGGGCCGTCCGTCGCACGTATTCGACCTGCACAAGATCCACGGTGGCCTGGACGTGCGCTGGGGCCGCAAGGGCGAGCAGATCAAGCTGCTGAACGGCAATACCATCGAGGTCGACGAGCAGGTCGGCGTGATCGCTGACGACAAGGAGATCGAGAGCCTGGCCGGCATCATGGGCGGCGACAGCACTGCCGTCACGCTGGACACCACCGACATCTACCTCGAAGCCGCCTTCTGGTGGCCGGCCGCGATCCAGGGCCGCAGCCGCCGCTACAACTTCTCCACCGACGCCGGACACCGTTTCGAGCGCGGCGTGGACTATGCCACCACCGTCGAGCATATCGAGCGCATCACCGCGCTGATCCTCGAGATCTGCGGTGGCCAGGCGGGTCCGGTGGACGACCACGTGGTCAACCTGCCGGTGCGCAAGCCGGTCAGCCTGCGCGTGGCGCGCGCCGAGCGCGTGCTCGGCATCGAGCTGTCGTCGGCTGCCATCGCCGACGTATTCCAGCGTCTGCAGCTGCCGTTCACGCGCGCGCAAGGCGCCGAAGGCGAAGTGTTTGAGGTCACGCCGCCGAGCTACCGCTTCGACATCGAGATCGAGGAAGACCTGATCGAGGAAGTCGCGCGCATCTACGGTTTCGAGCGCATCCCGGCGCGGCCGCCGGTCGCCGAAAGCGAAATGCGCCCGACCAACGAAGCCCGCCGCTCGACGCACGTGGTGCGCCACGCGCTGGCTGCGCGCGATTACCAGGAGATCATCAACTTCGCCTTCGTCGAAGAGAAGTGGGAACGCGACTTCGCCGCCAACGACAAGCCGATCCGCCTGCTGAACCCGATCGCCAGCCAGCTGGCCGTGATGCGTTCGTCGCTGGTCGGCGGCCTGGTCGACAAGGTGCGCTACAACCTGAACCGCAAGGCCGCGCGCGTGCGCATGTTCGAGGTGGGCCGCGTGTTCCATCGCGACGAGAGCGTGAAAGACGGCGGCCTGACGGTGGCCGGCTACCACCAGCCGATGATGGCCGCGGGCATCGCCTACGGCCCGGCGTTTGAAGAGCAGTGGGGCATCGCCACGCGCAACGTCGACTTCTTCGACGTCAAGGGCGATGTCGAGGCGCTGTTCCATCCGCGCGTGCCGCGCTTCGAGCCGGTGTCGCACCCGGCGCTGCATCCTGGCCGCGCCGCGCGCGTGCTGGTTGATGGCAGGCCAGTTGGCGTGGTCGGCGAACTGCATCCGCGCTGGCTGCAGGAATACGAACTGCAGCACGCACCGGTGCTGTTCGAACTGGAACTCGACACGCTGCGCGAGACCGGCCTGCCTGCGTACACCGAAATCTCCAAGTTCCCGGCCGCAGTGCGCGACCTGGCCGTGGTGGTGAAGCAATCGGTACGCGTGCAGGACATGCTCGACACGATGCGCGCGGCACTGGAAAAGCAGGGCTACGGCCGCTTCTGCCAAGGCCTGGTGCTGTTCGACGAGTTCCGTCCCAAGGCCGCTTCGGCCGCCATCGGCGAGGACGAGAAAAGCCTTGCGTTCCGGGTGACCTTGCAAGATACTGGGTCGACCCTCCAGGACGAAACCGTCGACAGCGCAGTGCGCTCCATGGTCGACGCGCTGACAGAGGCCTTCCAGGCCCGGCTGCGCGGCTAGACTGACGCCACTAGCGACGGCTTACGATAAACAAGGGCGCCCGGGCCTGGCCCCGGGCGGATCGCCAGACAGACACTAGAGCGATCGACATGAATGATCGAGACGCGAATTCCATGACCGCTGCAGCACTGGGTGACATGAGCGACCGGCAGGCTTCCACCCTTGACGACGCGACGCCGGATAGCCGCGCGCCCGAAGTTCCCACGCTGACCAAGGCCGAACTTGCCGAGATGCTGTTCGACCAGGTCGGCCTGAACAAGCGCGAATCCAAGGATATGGTCGAAGCCTTCTTCGACGTCATCCGCGAAGCGCTGGAGCAGGGCGACAGTGTCAAGCTGTCCGGCTTCGGCAACTTCCAGTTGCGCGACAAGCCGCAGCGGCCCGGCCGCAATCCCAAGACCGGTGAAGTGATTCCGATCACCGCGCGCCGGGTCGTGACGTTCCACGCCAGCCAGAAGCTCAAGGGCCTGGTGGAAGAGCGCGCGGACATCGCCGGCTGACGCGTCACCACGTCACCCGAACGGCGGATTGCTTCCGCAGGCTTGCATCGGTATCCTTCTGGGCGCGCAAAACCCTGCGCGCCAACCTCGTGGCCGGCATGGCCTGACGCTCGTCTACACACTGCATGTCGGACAAATCCAGCGAACGCATCGCGTTGCCGCCGATCCCGGCCAAGCGCTACTTCACCATCGGTGAGGTGAGCGAGCTTTGCGCCGTCAAGCCGCATGTCCTGCGCTACTGGGAGCAGGAGTTCACGCAACTCAAGCCGGTCAAGCGCCGCGGTAACCGCCGCTACTACCAGCACCACGAAGTGCTGCTGATCCGGCGCATCCGCGAGCTGCTGTACGAGCAGGGCTTCACCATCAACGGCGCGCGCAACCGGCTGGACGAAGGCCGTCATCACACCGCCGCCACGTCGGAAGCCGCCGACGAAAGACGCGAGGAAAGCCAGGCGGCGCTGTCGATCGATGTCGCCGGTCTGCGCGATGAACTGGTCGAGGTTCAGCACCTGCTCGCGCAACTGCGCGAGATCGCGAAGCACGGATAATTTGTGCGCCCGGAGCTAGTCATACGCGAAATGCTTCTGATATAATCTTCTTCTTTCGGGGCGTAGCGCAGCCTGGTAGCGTACCTGCATGGGGTGCAGGTGGTCGGAGGTTCAAATCCTCTCGCCCCGACCAGAACAAGAAACCCGCTTGGTGAAAGCCAGGCGGGTTTTTTTCTGTGCGCGTCTTGCCCGAGTGATGCGATCTCGTTTGCCACGGCTTGCATCGCATCGCCCGGTTGTGATGAGGCGTAACGCTTTGATACACCTGCTGACAGCGGCTGTTGTTATGCTCAGTGATCCCATGCGCAGGTCGTTACCATGGCACGCACGCACCTCACCCCCATTGTCATCTTCTCCTGCCTTATGGCCTCACCCGTCTCCCATGCCGGCGGCGAGTACAAGGAAAAATTCCGCAGCGGTCCCTGCAAGATCGAGCGCGAGGTCAAGCCGGATGGCGAATACAAGGAAGAGCGCAAGTGCAAGGGCGGTCCGCGCGGCTATGAGCACAAGGAAAAGTACCGCGACGGTCCGTGCCTGATTGAGCGTAAATGGGACGACGACGGAGAGTATGAGGAGAAGGTCGAATGCAAGCGTTCATAGACGCGTGACCTTCGCCGCAACCGTTTTCCGCATCACGCCTATAGTGAATGCTCTGGCTGCGGCCATGGCATGACAGGACGATCGCATCCTGTTGCAACGACGGAGGACGGCATGTCGGACAAGGACCATGGGATGGGGATTGCCGGTACCACCTGCATCGCGCTGGCGGTGGCGGGGCTTGCGCTGACCGCATCGTTGATACTCGCTTACTATGCGATGCGGTCGCGCGTCGAGGGGGTGTATCTCGGTGGCAGCGGAGACTAGCCCGCGGGCGAGCATCGATATGACCCCGTGATATCGGACGGGGCGCTGCCGAAGCTGTTGCGCATGCGAATCTGGCCGTCTCGGCCGTGCACCAGAGGCTCGACGCGCAGTTGCTTCGCTTTCTCCGTGCCGGCGGCGATCGCGTCTTCCTGCGACGCAAACAGCTGGCGCCCGGCGGTGCTGCCTTCAGATTCGATTGCCCAGCCGTGTTCGACGGGAACGACGTGGATGTTGTCGCCTGGCATGGCGGTCTCCGGTTGTGTCGATGCAGCCAGTCTCGACGCCCGCGCGGTGTGCCGGTATCCGTCGTTGTCCGACAGCCGTGCCGTGCGCGAGCACCCTTTACGGCCGTTGCTCGGGCTCGGCACGGTATGCGGACCAGTAGTGATGCGTGTAACGGCCGTGGCGCGCCTGCTTCTTTTCGATGAACAGCCGTACGGTGCCAGCGTGGCCGGCCTCGAGCAGCACTTCGCGGTGGGCTGGCCCGTCGCGCGTAGCGGGGCCGAGCGTGCCCAGCGCGGCGGCAATGTAGTGGCCGGGGATGTGGCCAAGGATGCCATTGGCTCCGGGGACCGGGTAGTTGTCGGGCGCCGCTGCCGGCACCTGGCAGCGGGAAGCAAGCTTGTTGTTGCCCATTGGTCAAGGCCTGCCAGGGCTGATGCTGACACCATCCCGGGTCAGCTCCAGGAGCGGCAGGTGGCCGTAGGCGCGCAGCCTGCGGATATCTTCGCGCGCCGAGGCCGGCAGGCCGGGGCGGCATGACAGCGCACGGGAGCTGATCTGGAAGGTGCCGCAGCTGGGGCAGGTGTAGCGGTAACCGCGCGGCGCGGCGCGCAGGCGCTCGGCGGCGGCGCCGCAAACGGGGCAGTTGGCGGGTTCGGGTGACATGGGGCGCACAGGAAAAATACTGTATGGATATACAGTATAGCGCTGGTGCGCGGACTGTCGGTGGAAAAAGCGGTGGGATAATGGGGTTCTTTGCTGATGGGCGCACGCGATGACGGCGTAGACTGGCGCAGCAGTCCTGACCGGCCCGCCCGCACCCCGCCGCGGCGGGCTGTTTTTTTTTTGCCGCGCGCTATCGCGAGAGTCGGCGCAGCAGGGTGTCATGGCCACTTGCCAGGCCCGCAAGCGTGGCCGCATCGGCCAGTTCGAACTCGCTGAACTGGAAGGCTGGTGCTACGGTACAACCGACCAGCGCAAAGTCAACGCCGTCTCCCAGGTCCACGCGTTCCGCGGCAAACCACCGGCCGGCGGGCACCATCGCCTGGAAGGACGCGCCAGCGTGGCGCAACGGATCGCCGAGACGCTGGGTGACGATGCCGCCGTCAGCGATACTGTGCAGGTCTATCGGCGAACCGGCGTGGAAGTGCCATAACTCGTCGGAACGGATGCGGTGCCATGCGGAATAGTTGTTGCCGCACAACATGTAGTAGATGGCGGTACTGGCTTCGCGCGTACGCTGGTCGGCGCACACGATGCGTTCTTCGCTGCGGTGGGTCTCGCGGTAGAAGCCGCCTTCCGGGTGTGGCTTCAGTTCAAGCGTGCGGATCAGTTCGTTGGCGGCAAGGCTGCGGTCTGGCATGTGATCGTTTGGCGTGGCCTGATGCAGGCGGAAGCCACAGCTTAAAGCAAGGCGAAGCGTGCCTGCCCGGGGCCGACCAGCGCGGGGCGGCTGACCGGGTAGCGGTGGCGCGTGCCGTGCGCTTCGAACGAGAGGAAATCGGGTGTCCAGCGCAGCGACCGGAGCAGCTTGGGCTCGATGCCGTCGACGATGATGGCGCCGGCATCGACGCTGACGCTCCCGCAGGGCAGGCGCAGGGATTCAGCATCGTCGCCGAAGTAGAAGGCCTCAAGCAGGATGGAATTGGACGGGTACAGGGGCATATGGCAGGGGGGCATATGGCAGGGGGGGCATATGGCAGGGACCATGCGGCAGGCGGCCAGGATAGGAGGCCTGTTGGGTTGCTGTATGGATATACAGTATAGTCGCCGCCGGCGGTTCGGTCACGCCCCGGATTCATATTTCAGGTCGCTGGTGAGCCGCAGTGGCCTCCTTCCGGATTGGTATAACCTGAAACCAACACCGCGCACGCTGCCAGTGCTTTGCGCAGGTGACAGGATGGCCGGCGGGGGCCGCTGACAGGGGATGCCGATGGCGCAGTGTGGAAGCAGGGCTTGCTGGTTTGGCCTGGGCGTGGCGCTTGGCGCGGCGCTGGGCGGTGCGTGTGTGGCGCTGGTGCGGGCAAATCCGGCGCGAGACAGGCTGGACCCGCGGGCGGACGCACCGGTGGTGCCATCCAATGCCAGCGCCGACCGCGCGCTGACCGATGACGCGACCGACGTCGTCGAGTATCGCGGTTTTGTGGTCCACGTGTTTTGCCACGCGCTGGGGCCGGGACGTTTCAAGGCGTTGTGCGATATTTGGGAGTCTGGTGCTGTCGTGCTGGAAGGCGGCGCGCCGCCGACCACGCATGCCACGCCCGAGGATGCCCGCTCCGCGGCGATTTCATGGGCGCGGCAGTGGGTGCAACGCAATGGTTGAGCGGGCTGCCATTGAGGCCCAAATTTTCAATTTTCAGGAGAGTTCATGTTTGTTTGTGGGAACCAGGCTTGCGGCGCGCGCTGGGAGCCGGACGAGGTGCAGATCCGTAACGAAGGGCAGGGGCCGGTATTCCGCTGCCCGCAATGCGGCGCCCGCAACCACGTCAAGGCCCGCACCGCGCGCAACGGCACCACGGTCTACCGGCAGATAGCCGCGAAGCCGGCAGCGCGCTAGCCCGCTATCCGTTTTGGCGCCGCAAGCCTGTGCAGCACCCCACGCATGTGGGGTCAAATTCACATGGCTGCCGACTTAAGCTCCTTCGGGCGAGACCGTTAAACACAAAATGGACTTTGCCGACTCCCCTCAAGACTCCGCTTCCAATGCTGAACGCATGGGCTGGGCGAACGCTTCCCCGGAAGTCATCGCCAAGGTATTGAATTCGGCGCTGGCGGCGCAGGACCTGTCCGGGTTTGCCGCGCTGCTGTCGGATATCGCGCGCGACCGCGGCCTCAAGGGGCAGCGCGCCGCGCACCAGTCGATCTACGACATGCCCTATGCCAGCCTGCTGCCCCGGCAGAAGCACCTGTTGTCAGATGCCTTCGAGTTGCTGGTGCTGCTCGGGCTGGAGCTTCGTACGCGCCGGGACGAAGACAGCCTCGACACGGACATCGATGACGACAGCGGCGACAAAGACAGCGCCGCGGACGCCGACGAATAAGCCCGCCTTGTTGCCGCGTTGCCCGCTCCGCGGATGGCGCGCTAGCCGCGCTCGAGCATCCCGATCTCGCGCACCGCGACCGACAGCATCGACAGTCCCGCCGCGCCCGACGCGCGCTGGTCGGCCAGCATGCGTGTAAAGCGTTCCAGCGCGCCATGGCGGCTGGCACGCCAGGCATCGATCATCGCTTCCGGCGATTCCAGTTCCCCCTGCTGCGACAGCACGCTGACCGTCAGCGCGCGCTTGAGCCGGCCCAGGTCTTCCAGCGTGGTCGTGCGCGCCAGCAGGTCCCAGTGCGTGTCCGAAGGCAGCGCCAGCGCACGCTCGCGCAGCCAGCTGAAGCTCAGGTGGCTGTCCAGCGCGAAATACACCCCCGCGACCAGGTCGAGGCTGCGCTCGCACGCGTTGGCCACTTCGGCGATATCCAGCGCCGCCGCGGAAATCTCGCTGCCGGCAACGCGCAAGGCAAGCGCCTCGTCGACACCGGCATCGGAGAATGTCCTGGCATGTTCCGCCAGCGTCGCCGCATCGGCCGGGGGCAGCAGCTGAGGCAACTGCGGCATCAGCCACTGCGCTGCCTGCGTAAAGCGCGCCAGTTCGGCGCCGGCCTGGCCGCCGCTGCGCAGATAGCGGATAAACCACAGGCAGGCCCGCTCCAGCAGCACGGCCACCTCGCCGAACATGCGCGCCTGCTCGGCATCGGGCACGCGGTTGTCCAGCGCATCGATCTCCTGCCACAGCGCGGTCAGCCCGAACACGTCGCGCGCAATCAGGCAGGCGCGCACGATGTCGGCCGGGCGCGCGTCGGTTTCTTCCATGATCCGGTGCACGAAGGTCGCGCCGATGCGGTTGACCAGCATATTGGTCAGGTGCGTCGACAGGATCTCGCGCCGCAGTGGATGGCGATGCATGGTTTCGCCATGGCGCTGGCGCAGCGGCACCGGGAAGTAATCGACCAGCAGGCCGCCGACCAGCGGGTCTTCGGGCACGTCGGAATCCAGCAGCGCGTCGTACAGCCACATCTTGCTGTACGCCAGCAACACCGCGCGCTCGGGCGATGTAAGCCCTTCGCCGGCCAGCTTGCGCTCGGCGATCTCTTCGTCGGAAGGCAGGAATTCCAGCGCCCGGTTCAGCCGCCCGGCGCGTTCCAGCCAGCGCACCAGCCGCGCCTCCCCATCGAGCAGCGCCGTGGCGTGGCGCCCGGCCACCGACAGCGCCTGGGTCTGGTAGTAGTTGTCCTGCAGCACCAGCAGGCCGACCTCGTCGGTCATCTCGGCCAGCAGCTTGTTGCGCTGCTTCTCGGTCATCTCGCCATCGGCCATCACCAGGCCAAGCAGGATCTTGATATTGACCTCATGGTCGGAGCAATCCACGCCGGCGGAGTTGTCGATGGCATCGGTGTTGATGCGGCCGCCCTTGCGCGCGAACTCGATCCGGCCCAGCTGGGTAAAGCCCAGGTTGCCGCCTTCCCCGATCACCTTGCAGCGCAGTTCGTTGCCGTTGACGCGTACTGCGTCGTTGGTGCGGTCGCCGGCCTGCAGGTGCGTTTCCTGGCTGGACTTGACGTAGGTGCCGATGCCGCCGTTATAGAGCAGGTCGACCGGAGCCATCAAGATGGCGTGGATCAGCTCTGCCGGCGACAGCGAAGCGGCCGTGATGCCGAGCACCGCCTGCACCTGCGGCGTCAACGCGATGGTCTTGGCCGTGCGCGGGAAGATGCCGCCGCCGGCGGAGATCAGCGTGGCGTCGTAGTCTGCCCAACTTGAGCGCGGCAGATTGAACAGCCGCGTGCGTTCCTCCAGCGTGCGCGCGGGATCGGGGTCGGGGTCGAGGAAGATGTGGCGGTGGTCGAAGGCGGCTACCAGCTTGATATGCGGCGACAGCAGCATGCCGTTGCCGAACACATCGCCCGACATGTCGCCGACGCCGGCCACGGTGAAGTCCGTGGTCTGGATATCGACGCCCATCTCGCGGAAATGCCGCTTGACCGATTCCCACGCGCCGCGCGCGGTGATGCCCATCTTCTTGTGGTCGTAACCAACCGAGCCGCCGGAGGCGAAGGCATCGTCGAGCCAGAAGCCATAATCGGCGGAAATCGCGTTGGCGAAGTCGGAGAACGTCGCGGTGCCCTTGTCGGCCGCGACCACCAGGTAGGGGTCGTTGTCATCATGCCGTACCACGTCGGGTGGCGGCACCAGCTGGCCGCCGACAAGGTTGTCGGTCAGGTCCAGCAGCCCGCGCAGGAAGGTCTGGTAGCAGCTAACACCTTCCTGCAAGAACGCATCGCGGTCGGATGGTGGGGGCGGCCGCTTGACCACGAAGCCGCCCTTGGAGCCCACCGGCACGATCACCGTGTTCTTCACCATCTGCGCCTTCATCAGCCCCAGCACCTCGGTGCGGAAGTCTTCGCGGCGGTCGGACCAGCGCAGCCCGCCGCGCGCGACGCGGCCGCCGCGCAGGTGCACGCCCTCGACGCGCGGCGAATAGACCCAGATCTCGAACATCGGCCGCGGCTCGGGCAGTCCTGGCACCAGCGCCGGGTTGAACTTGAACGACACATAGGGACGCGGCTGGCCGTCGTCGCCGCGGTGGAAATAGTTTGTGCGCACCGTGGCCTGGATCACGCCTAGAAAGAGCCGCAGGATGCGGTCCTCGTCGAGGTTGGGCACCTTGTCGAGCGCTGCTTCGATCTCGGCCAGCAGCTTGTCGCAGCGTGCCTGGCGCGCGGTGTCGGCAGCCACCTGGCTGACGGTGTCGAAGCGCGCGATGAACAGCGCGACGAGCATCGCGGCGATGCCCGCATTGCCGGTCAGCGCGCGTTCGATATAGGCATCGCTGAAGGTCGAGCCTACCTGGCGCAAATAGCGTGCGTAGGCGCGCAGGATGGTGACGTCGCGCGCGGCCAGTTCGGCACGCAGCACCAGCCGGTTCAGGTCGTCGTTCTCGATTTCGCCGTGCCAGGCGCGCGCAAAGGCGTCTTCGAACAGTGCCTTGACGCGCGCGATATCGAAGTCCGCCGCACCGCCGCTGTCGGCAATCTCCAGCCCGAAGTCATGGACCCAGACCGGCGCGCCGCTGTCGGGCTCGATCAGGTAGGGGCGCTCTTCGTCCACGCGCACGCCCAGGTGTTCGAGCATGGGCAGGCTGTGCGACAGCGCGATCGGCTCGCCGGCGCGATAGACCTTGAAGCGGAACGCGCCCGGCGCGGCCTCGATCGGCCGGTACAGGTTCATGGCCATGCCGCGCGCGCTGTGGTGCGCGCGCAGCGCGTGCTCCATCAGCTCGATGTCGCGCACCGCGGTCCGGGCGGGATAGTCTTCGCGGTAGCCCGCCGGGAACGAGCCGCCGTAGCGCTGCAGCAGCCGGTTGCCTTGTTCTTCACCATGGCTTTCGTGCAGCGCTTCGGCAAGGTCGTCCTGCCAGCGGCGGCTGGCATGGACGATGCGTTGCTCCAGTTCCGCCGTATCGACGTGCGGCATCGTGCCCGGCTCGCCGCGCACGGTCAGCTGGATGCGCGCCAGCGGCGATTCCGACAGCAGCGGCGTGAATTCGCAACTGGTGCCGTGGAAGGCCGCGGTCAGCAGCTTCTGGATCTTCTGGCGCAGGTCGGTGTTGTACTTGTCGCGCGGCACGAACACCAGGCACGAGACAAAGCGGTCGAAACGGTCGCGCCGCACGAACAGCCGTGTGCGCTGGTGCTCCTGCAGCCGCAGGATGCCCATGGTGATGTCGAACAGTTCATCCTCGCTCGCCTGGAACAGTTCGTCGCGCGGGTATTGCTCGAGGATGGTGACGAGCGACTTGTACAGGTGGCCTTTGGTGAGAAAGCCGGCGCGCGCCAGGATATTGGCGCACTTGCGCCGTACCAGCGGGATCTCGGCGATCGGTGCCATGTAGGCGGTCGAGGTGTACAGGCCCACGAAGCGGCGCTCACCGAACAGCTGGCCCTGTGCATCAAGCAACTTGACACCGATATAGTCGAGATAGCCCGGCCGGTGCACGCTGGCGCGCGAGTTGGCCTTGGTGACGAAGATCGGCGAGGGCCCCTCGATGATGGCGGTGGCCGCGGCGGGCAACGGCGTCAGGTCCTGCGCATCCGGCTCGCGCAGGCTCTCGCGCAGGATGCCCGCGCCCGAGCCCGGCACGCCGCGCAGGAAATAGCGCCCTTCCTGCGCCACCAACTGGTAGTCGCGCTGGCCGAGGAAGCTGAAATGGTCGTCCATCATCCATTCCAGGAAGGCGCGGGCCTCTGTGCTGTCGGGCGCAGCGGAATCCGGTGCCTGCGCCAGCATGGCGATGGTTGCCTGGGCGATGTCGCACATCGCCGGCCAGTCTTCGACCGCGGCGCGCACGTCGCCCAGCACGCGCGCGATACCGCTGCGCAGCGCGTCCAGCCGGGCGGCCTCGCCACTGCGGTCGACCTCGAAGTGGATGAAGGATTCCAGGCGCGAATTGTCGCCAGGCTCGCCGGCGCCGCCCAGGGCGATGCGCTCGATCCCGCCCGCCGCACTACGCCAGACGCGGAACACCGGGTGGATCGCCGAATGCAACGCCAACCCTTGCCGGTTGATCTCCATGGTTACGGAGTCGACCAGGAAGGGCATGTCGTCGTTGACGATCTCGACCACGGTATGGTCGGAGTGCCAGCCATGCTCTTCCAGGGTGGGGTTGTAGATGCGGATGCGCGCGCTCCCCGGGACGAACTTCTGTGCGGTCTGCCAGTGCGCCATGACGGCGCCGTACAGGTCGGCGACTTCGCGGTGCAGCAGGTCGTCGGCGTCGGCCTGGTCGTAGTAGTGCCGCAGGAAGGGCTCGGCGGCGCCGAACGTGGCCGCCGGCAGCCGCTCCCGCGCAAAGGCAAGCAGTTCGTCCAGCAGGTGCGCGACTTTGTCTTCGTTCTCCTGCGGCATGATCCCTCCTCGCGGTATCGATGGACGACGCGGCTCGCGCGGCCCGTGCGGCAATGACGCCGCCCGGTCGGGCATGTGCCGGGGCATGCTCATACTTTAGGAAAAATCAGCGCACCTGGCGGGATAAAGTCGCGAAGAAAGCGAACGATCCGGACAGTGCGGCCGGTCCGCCTGCAAAGGAGGCGGCAACCGGCCCGGATTCGCGCGTCAGAAGCGCGCGCTGGCGAGGGTAGGGCAAGAGGCCGGGCGATGCGCAACCGGGGGCAGTCCCGTGCAGGGGGCGACGGAAGCCTGCGGGGCAATCCCGCTGGCAGTACCGGCGGCAGTCGTCGCCAGCTTGTCCTGGCGCGCGGCTTCGCTGCCCACGCGGACCTGACGCGTGGTGTGGTCGCTCAGCCGGATCTTCATCCGTTCCAGCAGGCTGCCCAGCGCGACGCGCTCCTGCGAGCTGAACGGCGCCACCGACACGCTGTGCAGCGCGCTGAGCGCCTGCGAGGCGCGTTCCAGGCGGCTAACGGCCGTGCCGGAGATGCGCGGCGTATCGGCCTCGGCATACTCGATCCAGCCGTCGCGGCGCAGTTCATGCAGCAGCAGTTCAGATTGCGGAACATCGATCGGCATGGCGCCCGGCAACGGGGCACCGCGCACGAAGTCGCCGCGCTTGATCGCGCGCAGCAACAGCCATTTGGCGTAAGTCAGGCCAGAGGCGGAGAGGGTCTGCTCCAAGGCGTCCTGCCAGGCGGTGACGGCGTCGACCAGTGCAAGGACGACCGGCTCGTTGGGTTCGAGAGGTCTGGGCTGCATGAATGGCGTCTCCTGATTTTTAAATTTGCCGCCACTACGAATGCTGCGGGCACCCGTCACGCTGTTGCAACGGGTTGCTGGGCCGAGCATGGCCGGCCCGGGCGGCACGGTTGCTGAACCTCTCTGGCGGGCCCGTTCAACCGATAGGGCGAGACACTACCAGAAGCTTTTGCCATTTTTGTGACATTGCGGGTAAGTCCTGAGGCTCCGGACGCAGCTAGTGGCACGCAGGTCCCTGGTACCGGCATCGGCTATGAAGAAAGCGACTGGCGTTCATGATTTTAAATCACAGCCGGAATAGAGTCGGCTGGCTACACTGCCAGCCGGAGACCCCACACGCCAGCCTTCCGGCAAACAAGGCACGGGGCGAGCGGCGCAGGCAAGGGCCTGTGCCGCCAGACCGGAGATAACGATGTACAAGGAACGCATTCGCCTGGCCAGGCTGCATGACAAGGTAGTCTCGGCTGACGAAGCCGCCGCGCTGATCCGCGACGGCATGACGGTAGGCATGAGCGGCTTCACCCGCGCGGGCGACTGCAAGGAAGTCCCGTTCGCACTGGCGCGGCGCGCGGCCACCGAGCCGCTGCGCATTACCCTGATGACGGGCGCCTCGCTCGGCAACGACATCGACCGTGTCCTGGCCGAGGCCGATGTGATCGCGCGCCGCCTGCCGTTCCAGTCCGATGCCACGCTGCGCCGCAAGATCAACGCCGGCGAAGTGATGTTCATCGACCAGCACCTGTCCGAAACCGTCGAGCAACTGCGTTCCGGCCAGATCGCACCGGTGGACGTGGCGGTGGTCGAGGCCGTTGCCATCACTGGGCAGGGCGGCATCATCCCCAGCACTTCGGTGGGCAATTCGGCCAGCTTTGCCATGCTGGCGCGCAAGGTGATCGTCGAGATCAACATGAACATGCCGCTGGAACTGGAAGGGCTGCATGACATCTGTTTCCCGGTCCAGCGCCCGTACCGTCAGCCGATTCCGCTGATCGCGCCAGAGCAGCGCATCGGGCTCCCGTATATCCCGATCGATCCGGAAAAGATTGCCGCGATCGTCATCACCGCCAAGGACGACAGCCCCTCCAATGCGCTGCCGCCGGATGACGAGACCCGCAGCATCGCTGGGCACCTTAATGACTTCCTGCTGCACGAAGTGCGCGCGGGCAAGCTGTCGCCGTCGCTGCAGCCGCTGCAGGCGGGGATCGGCACCATCGCCAACGCGGTGCTGCACGGGCTGGTGGACTCGCCGTTCCGCGACCTCAAGATGTATTCGGAGGTGCTGCAGGACAGCACCATAGAATTGCTCGATGCGGGCCGGCTTTCGTTCGCCTCGGCGTCGTCGGTGACGCTGACGCGCGAGGTGTACCAGCGCTTCCTGTCGAACCTGGACCGCTACCGCTCGCGGCTGCTGCTGCGCCCGCAGGAAATCAGCAATCATCCCGAGATCCTGCGCCGGCTGGGTCTGATCACCATCAACACCGCGCTGGAGTGCGATATCTACGGCAACGTCAATTCCACGCACGTGGGCGGCACGCACATGATGAACGGCATCGGCGGCTCCGGCGACTTTGCGCGCAATGCGCACCTGTCGGTGTTCGTGACCAAGTCAGTGGCCAAGGGCGGCGATGTCTCGAGCATTGTGCCGATGGTGGCGCACGTGGACCATACCGAGCACGACGTCGACATCATTGTCACCGAGCACGGCCTGGCCGACCTGCGCGGCCTGGCACCGCGCGAGCGCGCGCGCACCGTCATCGCCAATTGCGCCGATCCGCAATACCGTGAGCTGCTGGGTGACTATTTCCGCCGCGCCAGCGCTCATGGCGGCCAGACGCCGCACCTGCTGGAAGAGGCGCTGTCCTGGCATGTCGGCTTCCGCGACCGCGGCACGATGCAGCCCGCACAGCCGGCGCGGGCGCTGGCTGCCTGAGACCCGTACGCAAGAATGCAAACAGCCCGCCGAAGCGGGCTGTCTTGCCTAAACACTGCGGGCTTACTGAGCCTTGTTGCCCTGGCTGGCGGGCGCCTTGGCGCCATCGGTGTAGGGATCGTACTTGCCGGCCTTGGCGCCGTCGGTGTACGGATCGAATTTGCCCGACTTGGCACCATCGGTATTCGGGTCGAATTTTTTCTGGCCCGAGTTGGTGAGGTCAGAGCGCGTCGACTGCTTGGCGCCATCGGTGTAGGGGTCGAACTTGCCCGACTTCGCCGGGTTCTGGTTCGGGCTGGCCTGCTTCTTGGTGTGGCTGCCGCCGTAAAGGTCGCCGCCGTCGGTGTAGTTCTTCTGCGCATAAACCTGCGTCGCGCCCACAGCGGCGAATGCTGCAACGATCAGGGTCGAAACGGTCTTCTTCAGCATCTCTTCTATCCTCGCGAAATCGGCATCGCAGCGCCTTGTGCGATGCGGGGTTTGGGGCCGAGCGTGGTCCGGCATGCGGCCGGCCGTGTGGCGGATCACTCAGGGATCACTCAGCTAATGTACCGAGTTGGCGCGTGTCCGCAAAGTGAAAGTTTCTTCTAGAGGTATTGAAACGCTTGGGCGGGCGTTGCGCCCTGTACAGGATCAAGATCCGGCCGATGGATCGGAAATTCCCCACCAGCAGTGCCGCTATCGGCACGCTTGGTGACATCCGGACGAAAAAACGGCTGCCGTGCGGCAGCCGTTTGAGGACCCCTCGTCTGAGGCGCCGGTTATTCCAGCGTGATGTTCTGGTCGTGCGCGATCTTCTTGCGCAGGTCCAGTTCGCGCTTGATCTGCGCGGCGTACTGGGCCGAGGTATTGCCGTCGGTGTAGGCGCCGCTTTCAGCCAGGCGGCGCTTCACGTTCGGGTCCTGCAATGCCTTGACCGCGGCATCGTGCACGCGCGTGATGATGGCAGCGGGCGTGCCGGCCGGCGCGACCAGGCCATACCAGGCCATGTTGTTCATGTCCTTCATGCCGGCTTCGGCGAAGGTCGGCACGTCGGGCAGGCCCTCGACGCGCTTGGGTGCCGCCACCGCCAGCGCGCGCAGCTTGCCGGCCTGGATATGCGGCATCGAGGACGGCAGGTTGTCGAACTGAGCGTTGACCTGGCCGGCCAGCGTGTCGTTCAGCGCCGGGCCCGATCCCCGGTAGGGGATATGGACCATGTCGGTCTTGGTGATGTCCTTGAACAACTCGCCATCCAGGTGCGAGATGCTGCCCTTGCCAGCGGAAGCGTAGCTGTACTTGCCCGGGTTGGCCTTCAGCAGCGCGATGAATTCCTTCAGCGTCTTGGCCGGCACCTTCGGGTTCACCGTCAGCACGTTGGGCACGTTGACCAGGTTGGTGATCGGCGCGAAATCCTTGAGCGGGTCGTACGGATTCTTGGGATTGGTGGCCGGGTTGGTTGCCATGGTGCTGACCGTGGCGATGCCGAGCGTGTAGCCGTCCGGCGCGGACTTGGCCAGTGCGTCGGCGCCGATCGCGCCGCCGCCGCCGCCGCGGTTTTCCACCACCACCGGCTGGCCCAGTTCGCGGCCCAGGCCGTCGGAAACTGCGCGCGCGACGATATCGGTGGTACCACCGGCCGCGAACGGGACGATCAGGCGGATCGGCTTGGTGGGGTAGGACTGCGCCTGGACAAATCCGGCGCTGGCCAGGCCGATCGCTGCGACGCAGGCGGCTGCGCCTGCTTTGTTGACTGCTTTCAAGGATGCCTCCGTTCTTCTTTCACTGATTGCTTGCCGGGCGGGCTGCAGGCGTTCTCTCGGGCGCAATGCCATCGTGCGCCCCGCGCCGTCAGATTTCCCGCGCCGGCTGACCCGGCCGCGCCGGGGTGCGGCGGCGGCCTGCACGTTGCGATGGTTCCGCGATACGGAACCATGTTCCACAACGTGCGCGGAAGCGATTCAACCGGGAAAGCGCGCAGAAAGGTATTGGTGACAACCCGCGTATCAAGAAAACAGCGGCCGTGCCGTGGGGTCGACCACGGCTCGCGCGTGCGCCCGCGGAGGGAAGGGGAAGCAGGAATGAAAAAAGCCGGAAGCAAGCTTCCGGCTTTTCCTGAATGCGCTGGTGGGGCGTGAGTGACTCGAACACTCGACCTACGGATTAAGAGTCCGCTGCTCTACCAACTGAGCTAACGCCCCAACGAAGAAAAAGATTGTAGCAAGGTATCGGATACTGCGCAATACTCTTCCGCGTTTTTTACAGAGCCGCGCGGCAGCAGGGCTCGCGCCCGCCGCTACAATTCGGCACGCCCCGATACACACTGCCAGCCTATGCACGCCAGAGTCCTGCGCTATCTCGACGAGGTTGTCCGCCGCGGTTCGATCCGCAAGGCGGCCGAGCACCTGCACGTGGCGCCGACGGCCGTGAACCGGCAGATTCTTGACCTGGAAGCCGAGCTGGGCGCGCCGCTGTTCGAGCGCATCAACAAGCGGCTGCGCCTGACGCCGCTGGGCGAGATGGTGCTGGCCCACGTTCGCCAGACGCTGCGCGAGCATGACGCACTGCGCGAGCGTATCGAAGAATTCAAGGGCGCTCGCCGTGGCGACGTCACCGTGGCGGTCACCGCGGGGCTGGCCGGCTCGCTGATGCCGTCGCTGGTGCATGACTTCCGCCAGCGCTACCCGGGCATCGTGGTGCGCGTGAATGACCTGCCGGTTGCCGAGATCGTCGCGGCGGTCGAACAGGGCGATGCCGATCTCGGGCTTGGCTACGATCTGCCGGAACTGCCCGCCTTTCGCGCGCTGGCAAGCAGCGACTGGCAGATCGGCGCGGTGGTGCCGCCGGAACATGCGCTGGCGGCGCGGCCGTCCGTGCTGCTGAGCGAGTGCGTCGGCTACCCGTTGATCCTGCCCGCGCCGTCGCTATCGATCCGCGCGCTGCTGGACGCCGCCTTCTCCCGCAATGCCATCGAAGTGTCGCCGGTGGCGGAATCGACTTCGACCGTGCTGATCCGCCAACTGGTCATGCTAGGCACCGGAGTGGCGCTGTTGAACCCGCTCGACGTGATGGAGGAGCGCGCGCGGCAGGCGCTGGTGTACGTGCCACTGCGCGACCGCCACCTGCAGGGGCAGACGCTGACGCTGGTGGCGCGTGCCCGCGGCACCCTCAGCGCGGCCGCGGAGTTGATGGCCGAACGCATCGGCGACGCGCTGGCCACGTTGTTCGCCCAGGCCCGCTAGCCCAGAGTGGTGCGAGTGTCCACTTTTTGTGGACACAGTGGTCGAAATTCAATGCTTAGGCGCGAGCATGCCTTCGCCTTAGACTGACGGCACCTGTCCCCCAGAATCGAAGGATTGCCGCCATGACCCTGATTGCCCTGAACGCCGACGTACTCGTCACCATGGACGCGCAGCGCCGCGAGATCCGCGACGGCGCACTGGTCGCCGAGGGGCCGGCGGTGCAATGGGTGGGTCCGACCGCCGACCTGCCGCCGCAATACCGCCGCATGGTTGACGACGGCAGCGCGCAAGTGCTGGATATGCGCGGCCGCGTGGTGACGCCCGGCCTGGTCAACACGCACCACCACATGTACCAGAGCCTGACGCGCGCCGTGCCCGCCGCGCAGGACGCCGAGCTGTTCTCGTGGCTGACCAACCTGTACATGCTCTGGTCGCACCTGACGCCGGAAATGATTGCCGTGTCGACCAAGACCGCGATGGCCGAATTGATGCTGTCCGGCTGCACCACCACCAGCGATCACCTCTACCTGTTCCCCAACGGCTCGCGCCTGGACGATTCGATCGCCGCCGCGCAGGAAATGGGCATGCGCTTCCATGCCGCGCGCGGCTCGATGAGCGTGGGCCGCAGCAAGGGCGGCCTGCCGCCCGACGTGGTGGTGGAAGACGAAGCCGCGATCCTGCGCGACAGCCAGCGGCTGGTCGAGCAGTACCACGACGGCGCGCGCCACGCGATGCTGCGCGTGGTGCTGGCGCCGTGCTCGCCGTTCTCGGTGTCGCGCGACCTGATGCGCGAGTCGGCGGTGATGGCGCGCCACTATGGCGTGTCGCTGCACACCCATCTGGCCGAGAACGACAACGACATCGCGTACTCGCGCGAGAAATTCGGCCTGACGCCGGCGCAGTATGCCGAAGACCTGGGCTGGGTCGGTCACGACGTCTGGCATGCGCACTGCGTGAAGCTCGATGAAGAAGGCATTGCGCTGTTCGCGCGTACCGGCACCGGCGTGTCGCATTGCCCGTGCTCGAACATGCGGCTCGCTTCCGGCATCGCGCCGGTGCGGGCGATGCGCGATGCCGGCGTGCCGGTCGGGCTGGGCGTTGACGGCAGCGCGTCGAACGACGGCGCGCATATGCTCGGCGAAGCCCGCCAGGCCATGCTGCTGCAGCGCGTCGGCTACGGCCCCGCAGCGATGAGCGCGCGCGAGGCGCTGGAGATCGCCACGCTGGGCGGCGCACGCGTGCTCAACCGCGACGATATCGGCGCGCTGGCGCCCGGTATGTCGGCGGACTTCGTCGCTTTCGATATGTCAGGAGTAGGCTTTGCCGGCGGCGGCCACGACCTGGTCGCGTCGCTGGTGTTCTGCACCCCGGCCAATGTCGCGGCGAGCGTGATCAACGGGCGCGAAGTGGTGCGCGATGGCATGCTGCTGACGGCGGACCTGCCCAACGTGCTGACGCGGCATCGCGCGCTGGCCCGCACGCTGTTCGAGCGCGCCAGCCTCGGCGCCTGACCGCGGGGAGGCGAACTGCCGCAGGCATTGCATGCCTGCGGCAGTTTTCGACGACAAACCAGGAGCGGAAAAGCAAAAGGCCGGAAGCATTGCTGCTTCCGGCCTTTCTGTATTCGCTGGTGGGGCGTGAGTGACTCGAACACTCGACCTACGGATTAAGAGTCCGCTGCTCTACCAACTGAGCTAACGCCCCAACGAAGAACGAGATTCTAGCATGATTTCCGGCGCTGTCAACAGATGGTGCAAAACCGGGTGCAACGCTTTTCGCGCATGCCGATGCCCGCAGCCATCAGGTGAACGGAACCGAACGCCAGCTTTGCCGGTCATCGGATTGAGCGCAATCGCACAGGGTGGATCCGCACGATATGGTCGGAGCCATGTTAGGATTCTTCTCCACTTGCATATGGAGGGCTGCACCGATGGATATCAAATTCCAAGAGCAAGAGCGCTACGACATCAATAATGAAGGCTTGCTCTTTCAGGCGATCGTCAATGGCGAGAAAGTGACTTGCGTAGTGACACGCGAGGCACTGTGGGAAGGCTTCAGCGCCGACCAGGTGTTGTCGCTGGAAGAGGCATTCCGTGCCGGCCGCGAAACCATCGAACGCGCCGCCGTGGTGCTGATCGAGCAGGGCGCGCCCCAGCCAATCGTCGTCAAGCGCGCCCACGTGGCGCCGATCTGATGAGGATGGATGCCCCGGCCAGCCGTTGGCATGCCGCGGGCGCCCATCCACCATCAGGCATCACCGCCTGGATCACCGCTTAGGGTCGTCCGGCCTTGCGAACCCGGCCCGGCAACGCCGGCGCAGGCACCAACGTCATCCCCGCTGTTTCAATTTCCGCTTGTCTAATGCTGTCCTCAGCAGGGTTTTCTTGCTGACGGCATCTTGTGCGCGACGCTTCAGCGTGCCGCCGCGGTGGCGCATGCCTGCGGCTGCGGTGCGCTGGCCGCATCCGCATTGACGGCGTCGTGATCCGATGCGCCCGGCCGCGAGGCGCATTCTTCAAAGATCCTGGCGCGGCACTGGGCGCAGATCTCGGGCGACAGCTTGCCGATGATTGTGTGCAGCGCCTGCCGCTTGGTCGGGAAGATATGGTCCGGCCCCAGCTTGTTGCTGAAACCGGTCTGCTCCCACGTCTGCAGCACCTGCGTGCGTGGGCGGTGGAAGTAGAGGTCGCCACCCATGGCACGGCGCTCGGCCAGTTCGTTTTCCCACATTTCCGCGCCCGCCAGGTCGATGAAGTTCATGCTCTTGGTCATCGCCAGCAAATGCGTCTGGCCGGCATTGACCGTGCGCAGCCAATGCAGGCGGTCGGTCACGTACTGCACGGCGCCGAAGTAGATCGCGCCCTCCATGCGCAGCAGCTTGAGCTGCGGGCACTCCGGCTGCGGACGGTGCAGTTCGTCCAGCGGCGTGAAGCGCCGGCCCGGGTCGTCGGCATCCGGCACGAGGCTGCGTACGGCCGGTCGGGAAGTGCGGTACAGGTAGGCCACCAGCGACAGCACGGTGCCGAGCAGCACCGCCATTTCGAGCCGGATCACCAGCGTCGCGGCGAAAGTACCGATGGCAATCGCGAACTCGGTACGGCTCAGCGTGAAGATGCGCCGCAGCCGTGCAATATCGAGCAGTCCCCACGCCACCAGCAGCAGCATGGCGCCGATCGCCGCCATCGGGATCTGCGCCAGCAGCGGCGCGCTGAGCGCGACCAGCGCCACCAGCCACAGCGCCGAGAACACGCTGGCAAGCGGTGTGTGCGCGCCGGCTTCAAAGTTGGGCATCGAGCGGTTGAGCGAGCCGCACGAGATATAGCCGGAGAAAAAGCCGCCGGCGATATTGGACAGGCCCTGGCCGATGAATTCGCGGTTGGCGTCGATATGCTGCCCGGAGCGCAGCGATACCGCCTTGGCGATCGAGATCGACTGGCCCAGCGCGACGATGGTCAGCGCCGAGGCGATGCCAAGCAGGTCGGGCAGCTTGCGCCAGTCGACGTCGGGCACATGGAAATGCGGCAGCGCCGACGGGATCGGCCCGACCACGTTCACATGCTGGGCGAAGGCGCCGGCCTGGTTCAGCAGCAGCGCCACGCCATAGCCGGCCAGCAGGCCCAGCAGCATGAACGGCAGCTTGCGCCATAGCCGCTTGCACAGCAGCGTCACCGCCAGCGTCACGGCGGCGACGGCCGCCGCGGACCAGTTGATGGTGTCGGCGTGTTCGGCCAGGTGGCGCAGCACGCCGAAGGCACTGGTGCCGGTCGGCACTTGCAGGCCGAACACATCCTTCAGCGCATAGAGCCCGATCAGGGTCGCCGCGCCGCAGGTGAAGCCGAGCAGCACCGACGGCGAGATAAAGTTGGCGAGCGAGCCGAGCCGCAGCGTGCCGACCGCGAGCTGCATCACGCCGACCACGATGGTCACCGCCAGCGCCAGCCCGATATACGCGGGGCTGCCGGCGAATGCGAGCGGGCTCAGCATGGCGAACAACGCCAGCGAATTGGCATTGGTCGGCCCCGACATCACATGCCAGCTCGAACCGAACAGCGCCGCGACGATGCAGGGCACCACCGCGCTGTAGATGCCGTACTGCGGCGGCAGTCCGGCCAGCGTGGCGAAGGCCACGCCCTGCGGCAGCACCAGCACCGCGCCGAGCAGGCCGGCGACCAGGTCGGCGCGCAGCGTGGCGCGGTCGACGCGCTGGCGCCACGGGAACATGCGATGCAGGAATGAGCCTTGCGTGGATGCGGACATGGGAACAGGACAGCCTCGGCGCCCCTGTCCGCGGTTTCGCCGCGTTCAGGGGTTCATGCCGGCAGTGTAGCGGGCAGGCCGCCGCGGGGGCGAGCCGGGCATGCCCGGGCTTGCGTGAATGCGTGGAATGGCGGCGACATGCCGTGGCTGCCGCAGCCGGTGGCGGGCGTCAGCCGCAGTGCAGCGTGGCGACCACGGGCGTGTGATCCGAGGGCTGTTCCCAGGTACGCGGCACGCGGTCGATCACGCAACCGGAGCATTGCTCCACCAGCGCCGGCGACAGCAGGATATGGTCGATGCGCAGCCCGGCATTGCGGCGGAACGCCATCATGCGGTAGTCCCACCAGGAAAAGCTCTTCTCCGGCTGCTCGAACCTGCGAAAGGCATCGGCCAGGCCCAGCTCCACCAGTGCGGCAAAGGCGGCGCGCTCCGGCGGCGACACGAGGTTCTGGCCTGCCCACTTGGCCGGGTCGTGCACGTCACGGTCTTCGGGGGCGATATTGAAGTCGCCCAGCAGCGCGAGGCGCGGATGGCGTTGCATTTCCTCGCGCAGCCACGCCGTCATCGCTTCCAGCCACTTGAGCTTGTACGTGAACTTCTCCGACTCGGGCGACTGCCCGTTGGGGAAGTAGGCGCAGACCAGCCGCAGGTCGCCGTAGGTGGCGGCGATCACGCGCTGCTGCGCATCCTCGAAGCCGGGGATGTTGCGCACCACGTCGACCGGCCCGGGCATGCTGGCGTCGCGGGCGACGATTGCCACGCCGTTGTATGTCTTCTGCCCGGTGTAGATACTGTGGAAGCCGGCATTCTCCAGTTCGGCCAGCGGGTACTTGTCGTCCGGCAGCTTCAGTTCCTGCAGGCACAGCGCGTCGATGGGCGCGCCGGCCTGGTCCTGTTCGGCCAGCCATTGCAGCACCTGCGGCAGGCGCACCTTCAGGGAATTGACATTCCAGCTGGCGATCCGCAGCGGGCCGGTGGTGGGCAGTGCAAGCGCGCTCATGCCGCCATCCCGCCGTGGCGCAGCAGCGCATCAATCTGCGGAGCGCGGCCGCGGAAGGCGACGAAGGATTCCATCGCCGGCCGGCTGCCACCCACCGACAGGATCTCGCGCTGGTAACGCGCACCGGTCTCGCTGTCGAGCACGGTGCCGGACAACTGCGCCGCTTCTTCAAACGCCGCATAGACGTCGGCCGACAGCACTTCGGCCCACTTGTAGCTGTAGTAGCCCGCCGCGTAGCCGCCGGCAAAAATATGGCTGAAGGTATTCGGCCAGCGCGACAGCGGATGCTGCGGCACCACGTGCACGCGGTCGTTGATCTGGCGCGACAGCTCCAGTACCGAGGTGGCCGCCGCCGGGTCGAAGTCCGTGTGCAGGTGCATGTCGAACGACGAGAACACGATCTGGCGCAGCGTCATCATGCCGTTCTGGAAGTTCTTGGCGGCCAGCATGCGGTCGAACAGCGCGCGCGTCAGCGGCGCGCCGGTGTCGACGTGCTGCGTCATGCCGGTCAGCACTTCGTATTCCCAGCAGAAGTTTTCCATGAACTGCGACGGCAGCTCCACCGCATCCCATTCCACGCCGTTGATGCCCGACACGCCCAGCTCGCCCACCTGCGTCAGCATATGGTGCAGGCCGTGGCCGAACTCATGGAACAGCGTGATCACTTCGTCGTGCGTGAACAGCGCGGGCTTGTTGCCCACCGGTGCGGAGAAGTTGCAGGTCAGGTATGCGACCGGCGTCTGCACGCCGCCCTGCTCCAGCACCTTGCGGCCGCGGGCGTCGTCCATCCACGCGCCGCCGCGCTTGCCTTCGCGCGCGTACAGGTCGATATAGAACTGGGCCAGCAGCGCGCCGTCGGCGGTGGTCACGCGGAAGAAGCGCACGTCCTTGTGCCAGGTCTGCGCAGGCTCGGCCTCGATGCGCACCGAGAACAGCTTCTGCACCACGCCGAACAGGCCTTCCAGCACCTTGGGTTCCGGGAAGTACTGCTTGACCTCGTGCTCGGAGAACGCATAGCGCTGCTGGCGCAGCTTTTCCGAGGCGTAGGCCACGTCCCACGGTTGCAGGTCGGACAGGCCGAGTTCGGCGGCGGCAAAGGCCTGCAGTTCGGCCCAGTCCTTCTCGGCGTAGGGCCGTGCCTTGACGGCGAGCTCGTCGAGGAACTTCAGCACTTCGGCGGGCGACTCGGCCATCTTCGGCACCAGCGAGACTTCGCCGTAGCACTGGTAGCCCAGCATCTGCGCTTCTTCGCGGCGCAGCGCCAGCTGGTCGCGCATGTTGACGGTGTTGTCCCACCCGGACTGGCCCTGGCCGTATTGCGCGCCCAGTTCCGAGGCACGCGTGACGTTGGCCTCGTACAGCGTCTGGCGCAGCGCGCGGTCGTCGGCGTATTGCAGCACCGGGAAGTAGGAGGGGAAGTGCAGCGTGAATTTCCAGCCGGCCTTGCCGTCTGCTTTGCCGTCTTTCTCGGCGGCGTGGCGGGCCGCTTCCTTGGCGTCGTCGGGCAGGCCGGCCAGTCGTGCCTCGTCCTCGATGACCAGCGCATAGGTGTTGGTGGCGTCCAGCACGTGGTCGGAAAAGGCTTTGGACAGCTGCGCCTGCTGCTCCTGGATCTCGGCGAAGCGCGGCTTCCGGTCTTCAGGCAGCTCGGCGCCGCCCAGGCGGAAGCCGCGCAGCTCGTTGTCGATCAACTGGTGGCGGGCTGCGCTCATGCAGGCGAATTCGGGGCTGGCGGCCAGCGCCTTGTACTTTTCATACAGCGCCAGGCTCTGGCCGAGCGACGACCAGAACTCGGTCATGCGCGGCAGGTTGTCGGCGTGCGCCTTGCGCAGTTCCGGCGTGTCGGCGACGGCACTCAGGTGGCTGACCACGCCCCAGGCGCGGCCCAGCGGCTCGGTGGCCGCTTCCAGCGCCTGCACGGCGTTGGCCCAGTCAGCGGGCGTGGCCGGATCCTCGGCGCGTGCGACGGCCTGCTGCGCGCGTTCCAGCAGCACGTCCAGCGCCGGGCTGATGTGCCCGGGCCGGATCTCGGCGAAGCGGGGCAGGTCGGAAAAGTCCAGCAGCGGATTGTTGGCCGGGGTGGCTTGTGCGGCTTGGTCCATGGCGTGTTCTCGGTTGGCTGGCCTCAAAGGTCGATGCCCCGCAGATGGGGGCGGGGTGCCGGCATTTCCAGCACCCCGTGTGGCGTACTGTACGTCGAATGTGCGTCGAAAGTACGCCGAACGCGCGGGCGCTTCAGCCCGCGGCGCGTTCCGCCGCTTCCAGCGTGTTGACCAGCAGCATGGTGATGGTCATCGGGCCGACGCCGCCTGGCACCGGCGTGACATAGCCGGCCACCTCGCGCACGCCGGCGAGGTCCACGTCGCCGCACAGCTTGCCGTTGTCGTCGCGGTTCATGCCCACGTCGATCACGACAGCGCCTGGCTTGACCATGTCGGCGGTGATCAGGTTGCGCTTGCCGACCGCGGCGACGATCACGTCGGCCTCGCGGGTGTGGGTGCCGATATCGCGCGTCTTGCTGTTGCAGATGGTGACGGTGGCGCCGGCCTGCAGCAGCAGCATCGCCATCGGCTTGCCGACGATGTTGGAAGCGCCGACCACCACGGCACGCGCGCCGCGCAGCGGGTACTGGATCGATTCCAGCATCTTCATGCAGCCGTACGGCGTGCACGGGCGGAACAGCGGCGCGCCGGTCATCAGCGCGCCGGCGTTGGCGACGTGGAAGCCGTCGACGTCCTTTTCCGGGGCAATCGCTTCCAGCACCTTGTGGCTGTCGATGTGCTTGGGCAGCGGCAGCTGCACCAGGATGCCGTGGATGTTCGGGTCCAGGTTGAGCGCGTCAATGCGTGCCAGCAGCTCCGCTTCGGAGAGGTCCGCCGGATAACGGTCCAGCGAAGAGTGAAAGCCGTTGTCCTGGCAGGCCTTGACCTTGTTGCGCACGTAGACCTGGCTGGCCGGGTCCTCGCCGACCAGGATCACGGCCAGGCCGGGGCGGTGACCGCGCTCGGTCAGGCTGGCGGCGCGCTGGGCGGCTTCGGAGCGGATTTGTTTGGCAAGGGCGTTGCCGTCGATCAGTTGGGCAGACATGGAGGAAAAGACCGGTTTGGGCGGGTTTGTGCGAATTGGGCGGATCCGGCAGATTGCTTGGGCCGTGGGTGGCGTGTGCCCGGCATGCGGGCATGCGGATCAAAGGCGAATTATAAAGGGTCAGTGCGGGCTGTCGCGCTTAGGTTGACCGGATGCAAGCGCTATCGGGGTGCAGCGCTGGTAGCATCGGCCGCATGCACACCGCGCTCCCGTCCCTGTTGTCAGATCCGCTGCTGGTTGTCGTGTCCCTTGCCGGACTGCTGTGGGCGCTGACACGCCGGCCGTGGCAGTTGCTGCGCCGCAATGCGCTGCAGCACGCCTGGCTGGGGGCGATGGTGCTGGTGGCGCTGCTGTGGACAGTGCGCGCCACGCTGGTCGGTGGGCTGGTGATCCAGTTGCTGGGCGCCACGCTGATGGTGACGCTGTTCGGGCTGCCGCTGGCGTTGCTGTCGCTGTTCGTGGTGGACCTGGTGTCGCTGCTCGGCCTCGAATATCTTGCCGGGCACAGTTGGGCGCTGTTCGACTGGCCTTCACTATGGGTGCGCTATACCTGGCTGGCGCTGGTGCCAGCGCTGCTTTCTGCCGGCCTGCAGGCACTGATGCGGCGCTGGCTGCCGCGCCACCCGTTTGTTTTTATCCTGGGGCACGGATATTTCACCGCGGGGCTGGCTGCCCTGGGTGCCAGCGCGGCGCAGGGGGCATGGCGGCATGTGATGGCGCCGGGACTGCCGATCACCGTGGCCGACACGCTGGCGGCAACGCTGATCCTGGCATTTGGCGAGGCGTTCCTGACCGGGATGCTGGTAGCCGTCTTTGTGGTCTGCCGGCCACAATGGGTGGTCACGTTCCGGGATGAGGATTACCTGAGGCATTGAGGCCGGGCGCCGGCAGTGGCGCCCGGAAAGAGGCTGGCCAGGAGAGATGGAGTGGGCCAGCCGGCGCTGCAGGCTCAGCTGTTGCGCGACAGTGCCAGGCGCAGCAGGTCGGCGACCGTATTGACATTGAGCTTTTCCATGATGTTGGCGCGGTGCGCCTCCACCGTCTTGATGGAAATGCCCAGGTCATCTGCGATCTGCTTGTTCAACCGCCCGGCCACGATGCGCTCGAGCACCTGCTGTTCGCGCGTGGTCAGCTTGCCCAGCAGGTCCTTGGCCGCGCGCTGCTCTCGCGCCGCGGAATGATCGGTGCGGGCCTTTTGCAGCATGCGCTCGACCAGCGCGCGCAGTTCGGATTCGTCGAACGGCTTCTCGATGAAGTCGATCGCGCCGCGCTTCATGGTCGATACCGCCATCGGCACGTCGCCATGGCCGGTGATAAAGACGATCGGAATATTGATGTTCTCGGCGATCATCCGCTCCTGCAGTTCCGGGCCGCTCATGCCGGGCATGCGCACGTCGAGGATCAGGCAGGACACCTGGCTGGCGTCGTAGGCGGCGAGGAACTGCTCGGCGCTGGTAAAGCTGCGTACCTGGTAGCCATTGCCCTCCAGCAACCAGGTCAGCGAGTCGCGCATGGCTTCATCGTCATCGACGATGAACACGGTCTCGCCGCGGTGGGGCGTGGGGTTTGGCGTTGCGGTCATGTAGTCTCCTCGGGACAACAATTCATTGCTGCGAAGTGTAACCGCCCCGGGGCCCCTGTGGCGAGACAGGCCCCCCACATGCGTAGGGGTTGGCGCCCGGCTTGCCGGGGTGTCCGGAACGAATCGGACAGCGGTGGAATGCGCAGCGTTATTGCTCGGCCACCACCGGATGCAGTGGCAGCATGATCTTGAAGGTGCAGCCAATGCCGTCGATATTGTTCTCCACCCACAGCCGGCCCTGGTGCGACTCGATGATCGAGCGGCAGATGTTCAGCCCCATGCCCATCCCGTCGGACTTGGTGCTGAAGAAGGGCTCGAACAGGCGCTCTTTGGTGGCTTCGTCGACGCCCGGACCCTGGTCGATGACATCGATATGGACGTTGTCGCCGATCTCGCCCGGCTCCACGCGCGCATGCAGGCGCACCACGCCGCCGGCGTGCATGGCCGGCAGGCCGGCCATGGCTTCGACCGCGTTCTTGAGCAGGTTCACCAGCACCTGCTCGATCAGCACCGGGTCGACATAGATGGCCATCGGCGGCGCCGGCAGCCGGGTCAGGATGGTGACGCGGCGCCGCGTCGCCTCCAGGTCGGCCAGGCCCACGGCATCGGCGACGATATCGTGCAGCGCCGCTTCGCGCCGCTGCGGCTGGCTGCGCTTCACGAAGCCGCGGATGCGGCTGATGATGGTGCCCGCGCGCACTGCCTGCGCGGAGGTTTTCTCCAGCACCGGGATCAGGTCCTCCGGCGTGCTGCGGCCCGAATGCAGGCGCGCCACCGCGCCCATGCAGTAGTTGTTGATGGCGGCCAGCGGCTGGTTCAACTCGTGCGCCAGCGATGACGCCATCTCGCCCATGGTGGTCAGGCGGCTGGTGAACTGCAGGCGTTCTTCATGCTGGCGCGCCATTTCCTCGGCGGCCTTGCGCACGGTGATGTCGGTGGCGATCTGCATCTGCGCCAGGTGGCCGTCGACCCACTGGATATAGCGGCGGCGCACTTCGAACCATTTCTGCATGTCGGGCACGAACACCTCGCGCGCGTCCGACGCATAGGGCATCAGCTCGGAAGCGGGCAGGCCGGCGTAGGCGTCGACGTAATCGGTGTTGTCGCTGGAAACCTGTTCCTTGTCGAGCTCGTCGCCGGCCAGCTTCAGGTGGCCCTCGGCTTCCCAGCCGAACAGCTGGCGGTAGTAGCGGTTGGCGAACAGCAGCTCGGCCTTGTCGGTGGCGAGCACCGACACCGCCGCGTCCAGGCTCTCCAGCACCGTGGTGAAGCGGTCATGCGCGGCAGCCAGTTCCTCGCGCGCGCGCTTGGGTTCGGTGATGTCAGTCATCGAACTCATCCAGCCGGTATGGCGGCCGCGGCTGTCGACCAGCGGCGACACATACATGCGCGCGTAGAAGCTGCTGCCGTCGCGGCGCATCACGCGCATCTCATAGCCGCCCGCGGGCGACTTGCCCTGCAGCGTCAGGTCGATCTGCTTCTGCATTTCCTGCTGGTCGTTCGGCGGCCAGTAGGGGAAGGGCGGCAGGCGCCCGACGAGGTCGTTCTCCTGCCAGCCGGTCATGCGGCAGAAGGCCGGGTTGACGTAGGTGATGCGGCCGTTCAGGTCGAGCGCGCGCAGGCCGATCAGCATCGAGTTTTCCATCGCGCGCCGGAACGAGGTCTCGGCCAGCAGCGCGCGCTGCGCCTCGGAGCGGCGGCTGGTATGGCGCCACATGCTCCACAGGCTCCACAGCAGGAAGCAGGACAGGCCCACCACCAGCCACAGCAGCATGTTGTTGGGCAGGTTCGACGGCGGCGGGTAGGCGTCGGCGCGCAGTGACAGCGAATGGCCGGGCGGGTCCAGCAGCACTTCATACGACAGCGCGTTGCCGGGCACCGGCCGCAACGAGGTGCTGGCGCGGGTCTGGTTGTTCTTGTCGATCAGCGAGAAACGGTAGCGCTCGGTCAGCTCCGGCGGCAGCAGGTGCGTCAGGATGCCGTTGATCGAGTACAGCGCGCCGAGCGTGCCGAGGAACTCGTTGTCGCGCACGATCGGCACTTGCATCAGCATGAAGCTGTCGCCGCGGTCGTTGACCAGCGGGCGCGAGTAGACCACGCGCTGGGTTTCGCGCGCGGCATCGAAGGTGTCCAGCACTTCGGGCTCGAGCGGCTGGTCCTGGTTCTCGCGCAGGCGCACCGCGAACTCGGACGTCGACGGCAGCGACCAGCGGCCGCGCTTGGTGGCGTCGAGCCAGTTGACAAAGACGATCTCGGGGTTCTCGCGCAGGACCTCCTGGGCGGCGGTACGGTAAGCGCCTTGCTCCAGCTGCGCGGCGGCGATGTCGCGCGCCAGCGAGGCCAGTTGATCCTGGTTGCTGAGCAGGGACAGGCGTACGCGCTGCTGCGCCCAGGCGGCGTCGCGGTACAGCGCATCGCGTTGCTGCTGGCGTTCGGTCTCGTGCAGCGACCACAGGATCACGCCCATCGCCACCGTGAACAGCACGATCGCGACCAGCGGGATGAACATGAACCAGCTGGTGGCGACGAGGTTGCGCCAGCGCAGCCACCACAGGCCGCGCGGGGCCGCCACCGGCGCGCCGTCGTCGGGGCCGAGCGCGTCGATCGGGCCGAGCCCCGCGGCCGGAGGCGGGGCGTGGCCGGTATCGCCCCCGGCGGCCTTGGCTGTGCCCGAGGTATCGGGGGAAAGCACGGCTGCACGCAGGCGGGAAAGGAAGCGATCGAGGAACGGCATGGGAGGGATTGACGGCTGACCGTTCAGTGTACCGAGATTATTGCGGTGCGTCGCTTGGGGAAAGCGCCAATGAAATCCCGGCCGCCGCTGCCCGCGCCGGCGCCCTTGCGTCTGGCGCCGGGCGGGCCGTGGCATGGTTCTTGGTGCGCTGCGGCATTATTTCACATTGCAAAAAACGATATCGCAATTTGAAAATTTCACTTGTGTTGCCCAATGGGCTTCCATAGAATCGGTTCGACCCAAGAATGCGGGCGGCAGCCATGCGCCTGCCGCGCGGAGGAACCGGAACAGGTTCCCCGGCGGCGGCCCCGATGCAGGGCGCGTCAGCACCGAACCCGCAACGGTGCGAGTCAACCCGTAGAGCCCCCAAAGCCGGCGCCGGAAGCGCAGGCACGGAAGCACGAATTCACCCAGGAGACAGTCATGTCCGCCGTACCAGAGCAGATTCTCGGCGCATCCAGCGCCAACGACGCCGATCCCCAGGAAACCCATGAATGGCTGGATGCCCTGCAGGGCGTCCTCGCCGCCGAGGGCCCGGCGCGTGCCGCGTTCCTGATCGACAAGCAGATCGAGTACGCACGCGTGAACGGCGTGACCCAGCCGTTCCACGCCGAGACGCAGTACATCAACACCATCCCGGTGGAGCAGCAGGCCCGTATCCCGGGCGACCAGGACATCGAGCACCGCATCCGCTCGTACACCCGCTGGAACGCCATGGCGATGGTGCTGCGCGCCAACAAGCACACCAACGTCGGCGGCCATATCTCCTCGTTTGCGTCGGCGGCCACGCTGTACGACGTCGGCTACAACCATTTCTGGCGCGCCCCCTCGGAACAGAGCGGCGGCGACCTGGTCTTCGTGCAGGGCCACTCGGCACCGGGCGTGTATTCGCGCGCCTTCCTGCTGGGCCGCCTGAGCCAGGACCAGCTCGACAACTTCCGCCAGGAAGTGGACGGCAAGGGCATCTCGTCGTACCCGCACCCGTGGCTGATGCCGGATTTCTGGCAGTTCCCGACCGTGTCGATGGGCCTGGGCCCGATCATGGCCATCTACCAGGCCCGCTTCATGAAGTACCTGGACAGCCGCGGCCTGGCCAAGGCCGGCGACCGCAAGGTCTGGGCCTTCCTGGGCGACGGCGAGACCGACGAACCGGAATCGCTGGGCGCGATCGGCATGGCCGGCCGCGAGAAGCTCGACAACCTGGTCTTCGTCATCAACTGCAACCTGCAGCGCCTGGACGGCCCGGTGCGCGGCAACGGCAAGATCATCCAGGAACTGGAATCCGAGTTCCGCGGTGCCGGCTGGAACGTCATCAAGGTGGTATGGGGCAGCAAGTGGGACGCGCTGCTGGCGCGCGACACCAAGGGCCTGCTGATGAAGCGCATGATGGAATGCGTGGACGGCGAGTACCAGACCATGAAGGCCAAGGACGGCGCCTACGTCCGCGAGCACTTCTTCAATACGCCTGAGCTGAAGGCGATGGTCGCCGACTGGTCCGACGAGGACATCTGGCGCCTGAACCGCGGCGGCCACGACCCGCACAAGATCTTCGCCGCCTACAAGGCCGCCAGCGAGCACAAGGGCCAGCCCACGCTGATCCTGGCCAAGACCATCAAGGGCTATGGCATGGGCGACGCCGGCCAGGCCATGAACGTGGCTCACCAGCAGAAGAAGATGCCGGTGGACGCGATCCGCAAGTTCCGCGACCAGTTCAACCTGCCGGTGCCCGACGACAAGCTCGAGGAGGTGCCGTACATCACCTTCCCGGAAGGCTCGAAGGAACTGGAATACATGCGCCAGGCGCGCATGAACCTGGGCGGCTACCTGCCTGCCCGTCGCCAGAAGGCCGAAGCGCTGCCGATCCCGCAGCTGTCCGCGTTCGAGGCGCTGCTGAAGGCCACCGGCGAAGGCCGCGAAGTGTCCACCACCATGGCCTTCGTGCGTATCCTGAACACGCTGCTCAAGGACAAGCAGATCGGCAAGCACGTGGTGCCCATCGTGCCGGACGAGTCGCGCACCTTCGGCATGGAAGGCCTGTTCCGCCAGGTCGGCATCTGGAACCAGGTAGGCCAGAAGTACGTGCCGGAAGACCATGACCAGCTGATGTTCTACAAGGAATCGCAGACTGGCCAGGTGCTGCAGGAAGGCATCAACGAAGCCGGCGCC